>NZ_JASTZY010000002.1:0-332606 GCF_032193695.1 Bifidobacterium sp. H6bp9 | reverse complement strand
GACCGGCGTGTACTGGCTGCTGCTCGTCCCGTTGCCGAGCTGGCCATTGTAGTTGTATCCCCAGGCGTAGGCGTTGCCGTCGCTGCCCACGGCCAGGGAATGCCATCCTCCGGCGCTGACCTGCAGGTAGGTGAAATCCTTGGGCGGGTCCGGGTACTTGTTGCGGTCGGGCGTCTTCACCCTGACCGGCGTGTACTGGCTGCTGCTCGTCCCGTTGCCGAGCTGGCCATTGTAGTTGCATCCCCATGCCCAGGCGTTGCCGTCGCTGCCCAGGACCAGCGAAAAATCGTATCCGGCGCTGACCTGCACGTAGGTGAAATCCTTGGGCAGGTCCGGGTACGTGTTGCGGTCGGGCGTCTTCACCCTGACCGGCGCAGACTGGCCGCTGTAGCTTGTCGTTCCGTTGCCGAGCTGGCCATAGTTGTTGGCTCCCCAGGCGTAAACGTTGCCGTCGCTGCCCACGGCCAGGGAATGCTGGTATCCTGCGCTGACCTGCAGGTAGGTGAAGTCCGCTGGCAGGTCCGGGTACGTGCTGCGGTCGGGCGTCTTCACCCTGACCGGCGCATTCCGGTTGCTGCTTGTCCCGTCGCCGAGCCGGCCATTGCCGTTTAATCCCCAGGCGTAGGCGTTGCCGTCGCTGCCCAGGGCCAGCGAATGATCCCATCCGGCGCTGACCTGCAGGTAGGTGAAGTCCGCTGGCGTGCCTGCAGGCTTCCTCACCATGACAGGCGTATTCCGGTTGCTGCCCGTCCCGTCGCCGAGCTGGCCATAGTAGTTGGATCCCCAGGCGTAGGCGTTCCCGTCGCTGCCCACCGCCAAGGAAAAACCATAGCTGGAGTCTTTTCCGGCGCTGATCTGGTTGAATCTGATGCCCCGGCTGGCGTTGTCGGGCGGGGTGATGGTCGTGGATTCCCTGCCCAGCTGGCTGCCCTTATCAGGGCTGATGCTCCACCTGCTGTTCCGGCCTGCGGGCGTCCAGTGGGCGGCCAGGGTCAGGTCCTTGTCGACGGGCCTGCTGAAATCGTAGGCGACCTCGCCAATGAACCAGCCGTCGAACAGGAAGCCTTCCCGCACAGGGTCGGGGGAGGGCCGCTTCGCCCGGCCGTACGGGGAGGAGACATGCTGGTCTGCTGGTGCGGGGCTTCCGCCGCCTGTGTCGAAGCGGGCCGTGAACGCGGATCCTGGCTTTGCAGCCCGTGCCAGCGGCTGGTCGACCGTGTACCTGAGGCTCCTGCTGAACGGCTTATCGTCCTGCCTGCCCGTGATGAGGATAGTCGCTTGTCCCGGCTGGCGTGCGGGCATGTCCGCCTGCCAGGAGCCGTTGCTCCTGGTGAGCGTCAATGCCTGCCCGTCCAGGCTGGCCGTTTCCAGGGTGGGCGCCTGCATGGTGTCGAGCCTCGCGGGCCGTCCTGCCTGGCCCTGCCCGTCCAGGCTCCACCCGTATATGCTGCCCGGCCTGCTGATGGCGGTGACCCTGCCGCCGGCGCTGACGGCCTGCATGTACTGCCGGCTCCCGTCGTCCGCCCGGGTGGGCGTCTTGCCGGGCTGCCAGGCCCAGGCATGGCCGTCCGTGCCGACGATCATGGCCTGATTGTCGCCGCTGTTGATTCTGCCGATCTGCGCGCCGCCGGGCAGGCTGACAGCGGTGAGGCTGTTGTTGCCGTCGGCCAGGTGATAGGCCTGCCCGTTCTCATTCAGAAGGAGGAACCCCTGATTGAGGGCCTGGGCTTGAGTGAAGCGCATGCCCGGGTCCTGCTTGACGCGTTCGGGCTTGGCGTTTCCAGAATTGGCCTTGTCCCAGGTCCAGGCTTGCCCGTCCGCGTCCATGATGAGAGCCTGGCTGGCGGAGGCGGCGGCGGTGACGGCCGGCGCCTGAGCGGGCAGGCTGACCGTGGCCTGCTGGATAAGTTCTGGATTCTGGCTGTCGGCCTTGCTGGCCTGATAGGCGTGGACCTGTCCCTGCCGGTCCACGGCCAGCAGGAGGTTGTCGTTCATGCTGATGCTGGTGAACCTGCCGCTCCGGCTGGTGTCGAGGAGGGTGGGCGTGGGCTGTTGGCCGGCCCAGGTGTAGATCTGCTGGTCAGATCCGAGAGCCGCCTGCCGGCGGCTGCCGGCTGCGGCCTGCAGGTAGCGGAACCCGTCGGGAGCCTGGGCAGGGAAGGGCACCTGATTGGGCGGGCTGTCCTGCATCCATGTGTAGATGCTGCCGTCGCCGGTCAGGCCGACGGTCTGGTCTCCGGCGGCATCAAGGCTGGCGAATTGGGGCTCCTGCCTGTCGGGCGGGCTGATGGTCAGCTTGCTGCCGAAAGCGGGCCCGTGGTCCGGGCTCAGCGTCCAATCCGTGGTCTTCGACCACTGGGCTTTCAGGGTCGTGTCCTGCAGGATGGGGGTCTGGAAGTCAAAAGACTGGCCGTCGTATGTCCACCCGTCGAACCGGAAGCCCTCACGCTGAGGATTCTGCTGCGGGGGAGCGGCGAGCGTCCCGGTCTTCACGGTTGACTGTGTCGGCTTGCTGCCGTCCGCCGGGTCGAAGCGCACTGTGTGTGTGGCTTGATTGTCTGTCTTATTGGATGGCTTGGTTGGAGCGGCATCTGTGTTTTCAGGCGTTCCCGTCGTCGATGACGGGGTACCGGGCTTGGATGATGCTGGGCTTAATGGTGTGGCGGTTGGTATCGGTGAGGGCGAGGGCAGTGGAGTGCCTGGTGCGCTGCTGGGGGGAATGCCGGGGGTTTGTTCAGCTACGCGAGGGGTCTGACGACCCCCCCCCCCCGGTGTGGATGGGAGCGTCCGCCTGGGCGGATGCGACGCCCAGGCCTGCCAGCATTCCCAGCAGGACGATCGTCGTCGCCAAGGTGCGACGCAGACGGGAAACCAGATGCATCAAACCAAAACCCCTTCACCAAACACCAAACGGAATCAACGCCGTTTGCCAAAGTTTTTGCCTGCCAGCGCCCACCCTGCATCACATCGCAGGAGCCAATGGCGAAGCCAGCCGTCTTCTCGACATCCCCCGCTTTTCACCCTACCACCCAGCCCACGGACAACACACAGGAGCCAGGTCCAACCGCCCGGAGACAATGAACCCAACTGATCTCAAAGAAAGGAGCCAGCGTATGACCAACCAGGGATATTATCTGCCGGGACTCTACGTTCGGGAGGGGTCCATCCCCGTTCCCTTGGACTGGGCGGGCAGTGAACCTGGCGTCTGGCGAGCCGAAGATCATTCGGACCAGGCGGTCATCCGCTGCTTCTACCGCGTGGTCTGCGCCCCCGAGCACATCCACGACGACCTGCCGTTGCTGGTCTACCTGCAGGGCGGACCCGGCTCGGGCGCCCCACGGCCTCTGAACGCCACCGCCGACGGGTGGATGGCCGAGGCCCTGCGCCACTTCCGCATTGTCCTGCCCGACCAGCGGGGTACGGGCCGGTCCAACGCCATCGACGGCTCCACCATGGCCTCCCTGGGCGAGCCCCGGGCCCAGGCCGACTATCTGAAGCATTTTCTGGCGGACTCCATCATCCGGGACTTCGAGCACCTGCGTCGCACGGTCTTCGCCGGCCGTCCCTGGGTGACCCTGGGGCAGAGCTTCGGCGGCTTCCTGACCATGGCCTACCTGTCGAACTTCCCCCAGGGGCTGGCTGCGGCCTTCACTACCGGGGGCGTGCCCCACATCCCCGCTGATGCCCATGAGCTCTACTCGCATACCTTCACCAAAATGGCCCAGCGGTCCAAGGCCTTCTACCAGCGCTATCCGGGGGACCAAGACCGTGTGGCGGCCATTGCCGACCGGCTGGCCCAGGGCGATGTGGTCCTGCCCGGCGGCGACCCCCTGAGCGTGGAGCGGCTGCAGACCCTGGGCGCCGACTTGGGCAAGAGCGGCGGGTTCGAGCGCCTCCACTGGCTGCTGGACACGGCCTTCCTGGACGGGGACGGCAGCCTGCCCGCTTCCGGCGCCAGCAGCTCCCGGGCCATCCTCTCGCAGGCCTTTCTGGAGGGGGTGCGGGCGGCCACTGCCGTTACGCCGCTCTACTGGCCCCTGCAGGAGTTCATCTACGCCGATGGGGACTGTGAACCCCTGCGCTGGGCTGCGCAGCGGGTGCGCGATGCCCGTCCTGAATTCGATACTGCTGCCCGTCCGCTCATGTTCACCGGTGAGGCGATCTTCCCCTGGATGTTCGAGCAGGAGGCGGCCCTGCGTCCCTTCGGCCCTGCGGTCAGCCTGCTCATGGAGGAGGGCTCCTGGGGCCACCTGTACGATCCCGAGCGCCTGGCCGGCAATCAGGTTCCACTGCAGGCCGCGGTCTATGCCGACGACCTCTACGTGCCCTCCGAGCTTCAGCTGGACACCCTCTCGCGCGTGGGCCACGCCCATGCCTGGGTGACCAACGAGTTCGAGCACGACGGGCTGCACGGGGACAGGGTCTTCGCCCACCTTTACCGGCTGGCCCTGGAGCGCGGCGATCTGGAGGGGCTCTTCCCGGCGCGCGGCTAGACTTGAGGGCATGAACACGGACTCATTGACTCTCGGATTCATCGGATACGGCAACATGGCCCAGGCCATGGCCCAGGGGCTGGTCGACGCAGGCGTGCTGCCCGGCGGCCGCATTGTGGCCTGCGCAGCCCACTACGACCGGCTGGTGGAGCGGACGGCCCAGCTGGGGGTGCGGCCCATGCATTCCGGCACCGAGGTGGCTGCGGCCGCCGATCTGGTGATTCTGGCCGTCAAGCCTGGGCAGGTGGCCCAGGTCTGCGAGCCCATCCGCCACGAGCTGGCTGACCCGGACCGCATGGTCCTTTCGGTGGTGGGCGGCATGACCCTTGAGGACTATGCCGACATCCTTGAGGAGGGCACCCACCTGATCTGCGCCATCCCCAACACCCCCATTTCAGTAGGGCAGGGGATTCTGGTCACCCAGGAGGACGATACCCTGACCGACCAGCAGCGGGAGCTCTTCACCCAGGTCTTCGACCCGGTGGCCATGATCGAGCGGCTGCCCCGGGAGCTGGTCTCGGTGGGCACGACCATCGCCGGATGCGCGCCCGCCTACACGGCCATGTACATGGAGGCCCTGGCCGACGCCGGGGTGGAGCACGGGCTGCCCAGGCAGGCGGCCTACCGGCTGGCGGCGCGCATGGTTCAGGGGACCGGAGCCCTCTACCTGGCCACCGGCACCAACCCCGGGGCCATGAAGGACGCGGTCTGCTCGCCGGGCGGAACCACCATCAAGGGGGTCGCCTCCCTGGAGAAGCACGGCTTCCGTGGAGCGGTCATCGAGGCCATCGATGAGGTGGAGCGCGGCGACTAGGGGGAGCCACGCCGGGGCAGTCCGGGCAATAGACTGGTGCATATGTCGTTAACCATAGGAATCGTCGGGCTGCCCAACGTCGGCAAGTCCACACTCTTCAACGCCCTCACCCGCAACAACGTTCTGGCGGAGAACTACCCCTTCGCCACCATCGAGCCCAACACCGGCATCGTGCCCCTGCCCGACGACCGGCTGCCCGTCCTGGCCAAGCTGGTCCACACGGACAAGATCGTGCCCGCCACGGTCACCTTCGTGGACATCGCCGGCATCGTCAAGGGGGCCTCGGAGGGAGAGGGGCTGGGCAACCAGTTCCTGGCCAACATCCGCGAGGCTGACGCCATCTGCGAGGTGGTCCGTGCCTTCAATGACGACGACATCGTCCATGTCAACGGCAAGGTGGATCCGGCCGACGACATCGACACCATCAACACCGAGCTGATCCTGGCCGACATGCAGACCATCGACAAGGCCCTGCCCAAGCTGGAGAAGGACCAGCGCGGCGGCAAGATCAAGCCCGCCTACCTGGACACCGTCCGCAAGGCCAAGGAGATTCTGGGCCAGGGGCGGACCATCGACCAGGCGGCCCAGGCCGGGGACATCGACAAGGACGAGCTCTACGACCTGCATCTGATGACGGCCAAGCCCTTCATCTACGTCTTCAACGTGGACGACGACGAGCTGCAGAACGAGGACCTGAAGAAGCAGCTGGCCGACTCCGTGGCTCCCGCGCCCGCCATCTTCCTCAACGCCCAGTTCGAGTCCGAGCTGACCGAGCTGGACGAGGCCGACGCCCGCGAGATGCTGACCGATGCCGGGCTCAAGGAGTCCGGCCTGGACCAGCTGGCCCGGGTGGGCTTCGACATCCTCGGCCTGCAGACCTTCCTGACCGCCGGGGTCAAGGAGGTGCGCGCCTGGCAGATCCACAAGGGCTGGACCGCCCCCCAGGCCGCCGGCGTCATCCACACCGACTTCGAGAAAGGCTTCATCAAGGCCGAGGTGGTCTCCTACGACGACTTCGTGGCCGCCGACGGGTCCTACGCCAAGGTGCGCGAGGAGGGCAAGATGCGCCTTGAGGGCAAGGACTACGTCATGCAGGACGGCGACATCGTGGAGTTCAAGACCGGCATCCCCTCCGGCTCCAAGAAGTGAGCGCCCGTCCCGGGTTCGCCATTCGCCGCGGTCATGGGCTGCCGCTGATCTTCGTGCATGGGTCCGGCGTGGACCACCATATCTTCGATGACCTGGACCCCGTCTTCGAGCGGGTGGGCGGATTCGAGCGGATCTACCTGGACCAGCCCGGCTTCGGCCGCACACCGCCCGACCCGTCCATCCTCGATCTGGACGGCCTCGCCCGGTGGCTGGATGAGCAGGTGGACATTTTCAGCGGCGGCGGCCCCTTCGCCCTGGTGGGCAACTCCCTGGGCGGGCTGCTCAGCCGCCATGCCGCCGCAGGTCGTTTGGATCGCTGCCGGGGGATGGCCCTGCTCTCCTCGGTGGTCGACCCGGTGACCGCCCACAGGCGCCTGCCCCCGCGTCAGGTGCTGGTCCGGGACGACCAGGGCCTGGCCGAGGTGGACGAGTTCACCAGGCATGCCTACCGGCAGATGGCAGTGGTGGAGTCCCGGGAGCATCTCGAGGCCTACCAGCGCACCATCATGCCCGGTGTTCGTTCGGCCGATGCCGACACGGTGGCTCGAATGGAGGGGCACTACCGGCTGGATCTGGACTTCGACCAGGTCTGGTCCGGATTCATAGCCCCTGTGCTCTTTGTCTGCGGCCGCCAGGACGACCGTGTGGGCTACCTGGACCAGTTCGACCTGGCCTGCCGCTTCCCCCGGGCCTCCTACTCGGTGCTGGACCGGGCCGGCCACAATGTGCAGATCGAGCAGACCGCCCTGGTTTGCGACCTGTTGGAGGATTGGGCCAGGCAGGTGCTGAACGGCTGAGTCTCTCCCGGTTTCGTCTGTCACTACAATGAACTGTGCAACAGGTTCGTTCAACGGCGACGAAGGGGAAGGACATGGCTGTCTGGGGATTGGATAGCAAACGCCTTAAGCGGCGTGCGCTTGCCATGCTCCGTTGGCTGCTGGACCCTGTCCGCCGCACGCCTGTAGTAGTGACAAGCGCACTACTGACGCTGCTGCTGACAGTCCTGGTTGTCAACCTGTTCCAGCCTGTGGATGCGGCTCATGCGGAACGATCAGCAGGTGCGAGCGCTTCCAGCACAGCCACCGTTTCGGCGAGACAATTTCCCAAGGCACATCATCCCGGCAAATCTGCCTCCTCCTCAGTCACAAAGAATCAGACGAAGCAGCAGAAGCCAGACCCTGCTGCTACTTCCGCTCATCCTGTTGATTGGCTTAAGCCTTCCCAGCAGGTCGATTATCCGGATCCTGCAGCCCATCCTGGCCTATCCTTGGAGGTAAGCCTTCAGGACCAGCGGGTCTACGTGCGCGATGGGTCTCAACTGCTCTACACCATGTATGCCTCGACGGGCATGGATGACTCCACGCCTAGGGGCAGCTTCCGCATCCAGTCTGAGCGCGGCGACCACTTCTACAACCCCAGCGAGGGGATGGGCGCCCGTTACTACACCAGTTTTCTGAACCATGGGGTCTTCCTCTTCCACTCGGTCCCCACTGATTCCAAGGGCAGCTACATCAAGGAGGAGGCCGATATGCTGGGCATCCGCCCTGGCTCCCACGGCTGCATCCGACTGACGGTGCCTGATGCTCGGTGGATCATGCAGTCCGTGCCCACCGGCACGCCCGTCCTGGTCAAGTGAATCCAGTCGGTGCCGGAACAGCTGCGTCCAAAATGTGACCATTCGCGGTCGTGCATGCTTTCGGTTTTCTAACTTTGCTCTACCACAGAGAAAACTATCGAGAGGAAGTGGTCAGGAATCATGCAAAAGGTGCAGCGGTTCAGTGACTGGTTGACTAAGTGGTTCATCCTGGTGGTCCTGGCTTGGGCCGCCATCAACTTCTTTGTCCCGCAGATTAGCATTTGGGCCCGCAGCTACACCAACTACTTCCTGAGCATCATTCTCTTCGGCATGGGGCTGACCCTGAGCCTGGACGATTTCAAGCGAATCCTCAAGATGCCGCTCATGGTCATCGTGGGCACCATAGCTCATTACCTGATCATGCCCCTGCTGGCCGTGCTCCTCTGCCGCATCTTCCGCCTGGACGGCATGATCGCCGTGGGAGTCATCCTGGTGGGCTGCTGCCCCTCGGGAACATCCTCCAACGTCATGTCCTACCTGTCGCGCGGCGATGTGGCCCTGGATGTGTCCATAGGCCTGCTTTCCACCCTGTGCGCGCCCCTGATGATCCCTATGCTGATGAACCTGCTGGCCAGCCAGTATGTGGACATCCCCACCAAGCAGCTCTTCCTGACGGCCCTTGAGGTGGTGCTGATCCCCATAGCCCTGGGCCTGGCCGTCCACGCCATATTTAAGGAGAAGGTGCAGAAGGTGACCGTGGCCCTGCCGGCGGTCTCGCAGATCGCCATACTGATCATCATCGGCGTGGTCGTCTCCGTCAACCATGCCAAGCTCTTCACCGCCGCCACCGCCCTGGTCCTGCCGGTGGTCATGCTTCACAACCTGTGCGGGTACGGGCTGGGCTTCCTCTTCAGCCGGCTCATGTACCGCCTCTACCCCAAGGGGTTCCGCTACGCCCAGCAGAAGGCCATCACCTTCGAGGTGGGCATGCAGGATTCCGGACTAGGCGCGACCCTGGCCCTGCAGGCCTTCGCCGCCGACCCGATCGTGGCCATCCCCTCAACCTTCTTCAGCGTCTGGCACAACATCTCCGGCTCGGTGCTGTCCGCCTGGTGGCGTCGGCATGACGACCGTCTGGGGATCGCCGCAGACTCTGCCCAGGGTCGTCCGGAACCGGTTCGAGCCTAGGTTCCGCAGCTCCTTGATCGCTGGCTGGATCTGCTACAGGCCCGGTCCGGCCAGCAGGAAGCCCAGGGCCGTCAGCAGGGGCGGCAGGAGCATTGAGGCTGCCAGATAGCCCAGCGCTGCCAGGTGCCGTCTCCACCGGGCCAGGGCCAACACTTCGTTGACCGATGTCGAGAAGGTGGAGAAGCCGCCCAGCAGTCCTGTGGCCAGCAGCAGCCGTCCCCAGGCGGGCAGTCCGTGGAAGGCGGCCAGGGCGGCCACCAGCCCTGCAGCCAATCCGGCCAGCAGGTTGATGATCATGGTCGACAGGGGCAGGTCCACCTGCCAGCGGGCCTTGACCAGGGTGTCCAGCAGATAGCGCAGTCCGGCCCCCAGGCCGCCGCACAGGCAGATCAGCAATGTCAATGTAATGGTCATCGCGCACCTGCTCGGATGTGTGCGGACAGACGGGCTCCCAGCGCTGCCATGGCCCAGGAGACCATCAGGCCTCCGGCAAAGGAGACCAGCAGGTAGGCAAGGGTTGCCCGGACTTGACCGCCCGACAGGCCTTGGACCAGTTCCAGCGAGAGCGTGGACATGGTCGACAGCCCTCCGCACAGGCCCATACCCAGACCCTTGTTGGTCAGTTGCCTTCGGCGCGCATGCGTGCTTTTGGGCAGCCCGGCCAGGAAGGCGGTCAGCAGGGCGTAGCCTGCGCAGGCGATCAGGTTGGCCAGGAGGGTTCCCGGATGCAGCGGGCCGCTCTGGCCCGGCAGCAGGCTCAGGGCGTACCGGCAGCCTGAGCCCAGGGCTCCGCCCAGTATCACCACCAGGGCTGTGGCCATGTCAGGTCCGGCAGAGGGTTTGGTCATTGGAGGCCTCGGTTCCCGACGGACCATCGTCCACGGGGTCGGGCTGGATGGCATGCGCCTGCACCCGGCCCACAGACGGGTCGTCGAATCATAGTGCAGGAACTATCAGCAGTTTGCGGTTCGGGGCTCAAGCCCCGGGCGGGTTCCATCGCCCGAGGCTTATTCTAGGAGCCCAAGGGGACCGCAGCCGTCGCAGCTGCGAGACTGCTCACTCGGTGTGGTTCTCCGGGTCCAGGGTCAGCCGGTCGTCGTCGGCGTCGTAGTCGAAGAGCTCGCCGTAGCGGCCCCAGGTGATGGCGGTGTCGAACTGCTGGACGGCCTCCCTGTCCGAGTGGTGGGCCCGCAGCAGATCCAGGATCAGGGAGCCGTGCAGGCTCTTGTCGTCGCTGTTCTTCAAGGCCCGGTCGATGATGCGGATCAGCGGAACATGATCCATCAGCATGCGTGAGAACATCTCCTTGCTCTCAAGGATGTCGGCATCGTGCCAGGCCCGGCCCTGGTCGGTCAGCCTGACATGCCCGTTGTCCGCCTGGAAGATGCCCAGCATGAGCCCGGCGTCGATCAGGGGGAAGAGGTCGTCCACCTCGAAGGAGAGCTTGGCGGCCAGGTCGGCCAGGTCCATGCCGTTGGGCTGGTTGACCATGACATCGGCCAGACCGGCCAGGCCGCCGGGGGTGGCGTCGGGCAGGTTGCGCTCGGCGGTCTCCTCGTCCCGCACCGAGTCCCGCACGGCCTGACGGTTGCGCACCTTGGTCTGCAGACGGCGGCGGATGTCCTCGCTGTCGCGCTGGCCGGTCAGGATGGAGTAGAGGTAGTCCACGCAGGACTGGAAGAGGTCGGACTGCTTGTCCCGAGGCCTGTCCAGGTTGATGGGCACGTCGGCGATGACCCGGCCGGGATGCGAGTCCAGGACCAGGACCCGGTCGGCCATCTCCACGGCCTCCTCGATGTTGTGGGTGACGATCAGGACCGACTTGACGCTGCCCGCCTCCTCGGACCAGACCTTGAGGACCTCCTGACGAAGGTTTTCGGCGGTCAGCACGTCCAGGGCCGAGAAGGGCTCGTCCATGAAGAGGGCGTCCGGCTTGAGGACCAGGGCCCGGGCGATGCCCACGCGCTGGCGCATGCCCCCGGAGAGCTCCTTGGGGTAGGCGCTCTCGAAGCCGTCCAGGCCGATGGCGTCGATGGCGGCCAGGGAGAGTTTCTCGCGCTCCTTCTTGGGCACGCCCCGGGCCTGCAGGCCCAGCTCCACGTTGTCCTTGACGGTCAGCCAGGGCATCAGGGCGAAGCTCTGGAAGACCAGAGCCACGCCGGGGTTGGGCCCGTCCAGCTGCTTGCCCCGGTATTCGACGCTGCCCTTGCTGGCCGGGACCAGGCCGGCCAGGATGCGCAGCAGGGTGGACTTGCCGGCGCCTGAGCGGCCCAGGATGGCCACCACCTCGCCCTCGTGCAGGGTGAAGTCGATGTTGTCCAGGACGGTCAGCTCCGCGCCCTTGTCGGACTGGTAGGTCTTGGTCACGTGCTCGGCCGTGATGATCCCGTTGGAATTGATCTTGGTCATTGTCGAACCTCTCAGACTTCTCATGTCAGGGAATAGCGCCGTTGTGCCAGTGATTGCAGGGGAGACCAGAAGAACCGGTCGGCCAGGACCACGAAGATGCTCATGACGGCCACCCCCAGGATGATGCGGGGGGTGTCGCCGGTGGCGGTCACCTGGGCGATGTAGGCACCCAGGCCCTTGGCCGTCAGCTCGGTCTTGCCGTAGGAGACCACCTCGGAGACGATGGAGGCGTTCCAGGCCCCGCCGGCCGCTGTGATGCCGCCGGTGCACCAGGAGCCGAACAGGGCCGGCAGGATCAGGGTCTTCCATCGCTGCCAGCGGTTCTGGCCCAGGCTGCGCGACATCTCCAGCAGGTCGTCGGGGATGGCCGAGGCCCCGGCGATGACGTTGAAGAGGATGTACCACTGGGTGCCCAGGGCCATGAGCAGGATGCTGCCCCAGTTGATGTCGATCCGCCAGATGATGAAGACCATGGTGACGAAGGGGAAGATGAAGTTGGCCGGGAAGGAGGCCAGGATCTGCACCAGGGGCTGCAGGTAGCGGGAGATGCGCGGATTCATGCCGATCAGGGCGCCGATGGGCACCCAGACGATGGTGCAGACCACCATCAGGATCAGCACTCGCAGGAAGGTCAGCAGGCCCAGCTGGAAGACGTGGCCGACCTCGCCCAGGCCCAGCGGGCGGATGACCAGGCGGTCCAGCTGCCAGAGACCCCACAGGCCGATCAGGGCCAGGCAGGCCCACCAGACCAGGTCGCTTGCCCGCCTGCGTCCGCCGCCACGGCTCCAGCGCGCCCCGGTGCGGCCCAGGGGGCGGGTGATCCGGTCCAGCAGGTCGGCCAGGGGGTGGCCCACCAGGCCCAGCAGGTCCTTGACCCCGGACAGGCGGATGATCGTCAGCACCAGACTGCGCCGGGGCTCGGTGGACTGGCTGCTGGTATAGCGGAACTTCTCGGCCCAGGCGGTCAGCGGCTTCCAGAGCAGGAAGTCAATCAGCAGCACCACCACGATCATGGTCAGGATGGCCAGGCCCACCTTGCCCAGGTCCTGCTCGGCGGTGGCCTCCTCCACGAAGGAGCCGATGCCGGGCAGGGCCAGGGTCCGGTTGTTGACCGAGATCATTTCGGAGGCGGTCAGGAAGAACCAGCCGCCGCCCATGCTCATCATGCAGTTCCAGAGCAGGGGGATCATGGAGTTGGGCACGTCCAGCTTCCAGAAGCGCTGCCAGCGGGTCAGGCGCATCAGCCGCACCGCCTCGTCCAGGTCGGCGGGCTCGCTGGTCAGGGAGTTATAGAAGGAGAAGGCCATGTTCCAGGCCTGGCTGGTGAAGATGGCGAAGATGGAGGCCGCCTCCACGCCCATGATGGACCCGGGGAAGAGGACCAGCCAGATGGAGATGGTGGCCGACAGGAAGCCCAGGACGGGCACCGACTGCAGAATGTCCAGCAGGGGGATGAGCACGGCGCCCAGGCGGCGGGAGCGCGCGGCGGCCAGCCCGTAGAGGAAGGCGAAGACCAGGGAGATGATCAGAGCCGTGAACATGCGGAAGAGGGAGCGCAGCGCGTAGTAGGGCAGATTGGCCGGGTCGGTGGAGACGTGCGAGGGTACCCCGGCCGGGCCGATGGGTGCGCCCAGGGCCGGCAGCAGATAGGCCAGGGCCCCCAGCAGGACCAGAGCGCCAATGGCTACGGCCAGACCCGTCCATATGCGGGTGGAGCGCGATGCCTGGCTGCGGTCGTCGTTCAGTGGCGAACGGAGCATTCCTGGCAGTGCGACAGTATTCACGATGGCCTCCCTCCAAGGTGCGGAACATCCCTGTCGGCAGCCTCGAAGACGGCGTGGCGATCGGCCATGAGCCGACCATTGTCATCGTTCAAGCTTCGGCTTCGCATGGTATTTGGCCCTGCATTAGTCCCTGCCTTGATCCGACGGGGACTGTTGACCTGCGCGGGGTGTCTCCACCACTTTGCGGCAGCATGCCTTGTCCATGCGGTAGCTTCACCTACCGACCACCCAATAACATAGATGGGCCTCAGAGCAGTGTCAAGCATTTGCCAAACCGGTGTTGCCGTCCTTGCCAGGACTGACAATGACAAGGGTCTGCATGCAGTCGGTGCAGGCGTGAAATGGAATGTAAGGAGCGAATCCCTATGAAGATCGTGGCAGTCACGGCCAACCCCGAACCCAAGAGCCTGACCGATGCGGCGGGCAACGCCCTGCTGGACGGGGCGGCCGAGGGCGGGGCTCGCACCGAGTTGATCGACCTTTGCGCCGAGGGATTCAATCCCGTCTTCGGCATGGAGGACAGGACCCACTACCTGGGCCAGGGACCCATGCCCGAGGATGCCCAGGCCATGCAGGAGCGCATCAAGGATGCGGACGTGCTGGCCCTGGTCTTCCCCGTCTACTGGTACAGCATGCCGGCCATCATGAAGGGCTTCATCGACCGGGTCATCTGCCGGGGCTTCGCTTACCACGCTGATGGCACCCCGGGTGCCCTGGCCGGACGTCGGGTGGAGCTGGTCATGCTGACCGGCGGAGACAAGGAATGGTACCAGTCCAGCGGCATCGGCGAGGCCCTGGACAACCAGCTGCGCAGGCAGACCTTCCTCAAGTACTGCCAGGTCGCTCAGGTGGAGACCATCTATGTGGACAATCTGGACTCGGGCAACGATGACCAGCAGGCGCGGGAGGCCGCCGACCGGCACCTGGTGGCCCTGGCCTTGAAGGGTCGTCAGCTGGCCGCAGGGAACGAGCCCGGAGCTGGCCAGGACGCTCAGTGACGCTCAGCATCGGATTCGTCTTCGATGACACCCTGGACGTCTTTGACGGAGTCCAGCAGCACATTCTGACCCTGGGACGGGAGCTGGGCAGGCGGGGCCACAGGGTCCAGTATCTGGTCGGTCAGACCGCCCATCCGCCGGTTGACGGTGTCCACTCCCTGTCCCGCAACGTCATGGTCTCCTTCAACGGCAACAGGATGCGCATACCGCTGCCTGCGCCCAAGGCGCCCATCCGCCGGGTCCTGGAGGCCGGGCACTTCGACCTGCTGCACGTCCAGGCCCCCTACAGCCCCTTCCTGGCCGGGCGGGTCATCCGCGCCGCGGACCCGGCAACCGCCCTGGTGGCCACCTATCACATCGCCCCCACGGGAAACCTGCAGCTGCTGGGCGGCCGGCTGCTGGGGATGATCAACCGCAGGACCCATAGGCGCATCGACAGGGTCATCGCAGTCTCGCCTGTGGCGGCCAGCTATGCCCGGCAGACTGCCGGCGTGCCCAGCAGGGTGGTGGCCAACCCCGTGGATGTGGATGCCCTGCGCCGGGCCCGACAGGCCGCTGGCGACCAGGAGGTGGCGCGCCTGCACGGCCAGGGGCCGCATCTGGTCTTCCTGGGGCGGTTCGTGGCCCGCAAGGGGGCGGGGATCCTGCTTTCGGCCCTCCAGGCGGGGGAGCGGGCCGGCGTCCTTCCCGAGGGCCTGCATGTGACCATGGCCGGCAAGGGCCCGCTGCTGGAGGACTGCCGTCGGAAGGCCGCCGCCCTGCGCACACCGGTGGCCTTCCCCGGATTTGTGGACGAGAAGGACAAGCCCGCCCTGCTGGCCTCCTCCGACCTGACCGTCTTTCCCTCCACCGGGGGCGAGTCCTTTGGCATCGTCCTGCTGGAGGCCATCGCCTCGGGCACGGCTCCGGTGCTGGCCGGGGACAATCCCGGCTACCGGTCCACCCTGATGGGCGACGAGCGGGCTCTTGTCCCTGTCGACTCGCCCAACACCCCCGAACTGCTGGCCCGGCGAATCACCCAGGCTCTGGGGGACCCCTCCTGGAGGCGGAATGTGCGCCATGACCAGCTGGCGCTCTTGGACCGTTACGACGTGACCACGGTGGCCGATCAGGTGGAGGAGGTCTACCGGCAAGCCATCCAAGACCGCCGTCTCATGTAGGCTAGGTACATGTCATTCTTTGATTTCTTCGGTTCCATGTTCGACCCTGAGGGCGGTCCAGGCGGACCAGGCCGGCGTCGCAATGACGACGACCCGGTCATCCTGCATGTGCAGACCGATGGGGAGGGTCCCGGCCAAGGGGGCGGCAGCACGCCCCGTTTCCGCTTCGCCGGACCAGGTGACCCCCGGCTGACTTCCCGCAAGAAGGACAATAACGGACCTTCCAGGGGCATGCGGATTCTGGCTGTGGTTGTCGCTGTCGTCCTGGTCGTCCTCCTGCTTTTATTTGGGCTCAGCCGCTTCATCACCGATGTCATGTGGTTCTCCCAGCTGGGGGCGGCACGGATTGTCTGGACCCAGCTGGGCATCAAGGTGGGCCTGTGGCTGGCCTACGCCCTGCTGCTGGCTGCGGTGACCCTGTTCTCGGCCTTCCTGGCCATCCGCAGCCGTCCCGATTCGCCCGACGGGTCCACCATCAGGGTCAGGGGCGATCTGATCGAAGTCGGCAAGGGGGTCTCTTCACGCAAGGCGCTCAAGGTGGCCGCGGTGGTCTCCCTGGTCGTCGGTGTTTTCTTCGGTTTCCAGTTCAACGCCGATTGGAAGCAGGTGCTCCTGCTCTTCAACGCCCAGTCCTTCGGGGTGCGCGATCCCCAGTTTGGCCTGGACAACGGCTTCTACGTCTTCATCCTGCCCGGCCTGCGGCTGCTGGTCTCCTCCCTGCTGATGATGCTGCTGGCGGCCACGGTCTTCAGCCTGGTCACCAACTTCCTCATGGGCGGTATTCGCTTGACCATGCCCGTGCAGGGCCGCGGCATTCTGGAGATGACCCGTGCCGCCCGCAGACAGGTAGCCGTCTGGCTGATCCTGTTCATGTTGGTTTGGGCCGGTGATATGGCCTTGGGCGTCTTCGGCAGGCTGACCGAGGAGGGCGACCGGATCACCGGCGCCTCCTACACTTCAGTCAAGGCGGCCATTCCCGTCACCCTGATCATGGCTGTGGTCATGGCTTTGCTAGGCATCATCCTGGCGGTCTGGATTCTGAGGTCGTCCACCCTGGAACCCGGCCGTGTCCATGCAGGATCGCTGGGTTCGGCCGTCAAGCAGTGGCGGGTTCCCGTCCTGGCTGTAGCCGTCACCGTCGTCCTGTCCCTGCTGCTGACTGTTTTCTGGCCGGCGCTGGTCCAGCGCTTCCGGGTCAACCCCAATGCCCAGGAGATGGAGTCCGCCTACATCCAGCGCAACATCACCGCCACCGCCCAGGCCTATGGGCTGGACAGGCTGAAGACCGAGGCCTATGACGCCACCACCGAGGTCCAGTCGGGTGCCCTCTCCCGTGATGCCGAGACCACTGCGCAGATCCGCCTGCTGGATCCCCAGGTGGTTTCGCCCACCTTCCGTCAGCTGCAGCAGTCCAAGCAGTACTACACCTTCGAGGACACCCTGGCCGTCGACAAGTACGACATCGACGGGGTCAGCCAGGACACGGTCATCGGCGCTCGCGAGCTTGACCTGGAGGGCAACGACAACCGCAACTGGGTCAACGACCACACGGTCTTCACCCACGGCTACGGGATCGTGGCCGCCTACGGCAACAAGGTCACCCCGGACGGGCAGCCCGAGTTCTTCGAACAGGACATCCCTACCAAGGGCAAACTGACCGACAGCCAGCACTACGAGCCGAGGATCTACTTCTCGCCCAACGCGCCCGAGTACTCCATCGTCGGCGCGCCCCAGGGCTCCTCAGGCTGGGAGTTCGACTATCCCACCGGCTCCAAGGGAGCCACCAACACCTTCAAGGGCAACGGCGGTCCCTCGGTGGGCAACTTCCTGGCCCGGGTCCTCTACGCCATCCGCTTTGGATCCGACCAGATCCTCTTCTCGGACCGCGTCACCCCCGACTCGCAGATCCTCTACAACCGCTCGCCCAAGGAGCGCGTGGCCCAGATCGCCCCCTATCTGACCCTGGACGGGCGCGTCTACCCGGCTGTGGTGGATGGCCGGGTCAAGTGGATCGTCGACGGCTACACCACCTCTGACGCCTACCCCTACTCCCAGAAGGTGGACCTGGGTCCCATCACCCAGGACACGACCACCCTGAGCTCGGAGGCCGTCAAGGGACTGGGCTCCCAGAAGGCCAACTACATCCGCAACTCCGTCAAGGCTACGGTCGATGCCTACGACGGCTCGGTGGATCTGTATGCCTGGGATGCCAAGGATCCGGTGCTCAAGGCCTGGCAGAAGGTCTTCCCCGGCCAGTTCAAGCCCCTCTCGTCCATTTCGGGCGACCTGATGAGCCACATGCGCTACCCGGAGAGCCTGTTCAAGGTGCAGCGCCAGCTCCTGTCCCAGTACCACGTCAACTCGGCCAGCCAGTTCTTCTCCGGCGAGGACTTCTGGCAGACCCCCGTGGATCCGACCGGGAGCAGCAAGGAGCAGAAGGCCGGGGTCAAGCAGCCTCCCTACTATCTGACCCTGCAGACCCCGGGGACCGACAAGCCCGCCTTCTCGCTGACCTCCACCTTCATCCCCGCCGGCACCTCCACCAGGGAGATTCTGACCGGGTTCCTGTCCGTGGATTCCGACGCCGGGTCCACCAAGGGGGTGATAGGACCGGACTACGGGACCATCCGGCTGATGGAGCTGCCCAAGAATTCCAATGTGCCCGGCCCCGGGCAGGCCCAGAACAACTTCAACTCGGATGCTGCGGTCTCCACCGAGCTCAACCTGCTCCAGTCCGGGTCCACCAAGGTCAAACGCGGCAACCTGCTGACCCTGCCCATAGGCGGCGGGCTGATCTACATCCAGCCGGTCTACGTCCAGTCCAGCGGCGCCACCAGCTTCCCCCTGCTCAAGCGGGTTTTGGTGGCCTTCGGGGACAAGGTGTCGTCGTCCGCCACCCTGGACGCGGCTCTTGACAAGACCTTTCAGGGCAACTCGGGCGCGTCTGCCGGCGATGCCGACAACACCGGACGCACCAATGCCGAGGCTGACCAGAGCAAGCAATCCGGCAAGGCCCCGGATAAGACCACCGGGTCTGGCGAGGCATCGGCCACAGGGGGGCAGGCTCTGAAACAGGCCTTGGACAAGGCCAACCAGGCCATGAGCGACGGCGATGCCGCCCTGAAGAAGGGCGACTTCAGCGCCTACGGCGAGGCGCAGAACCGTCTGCGGGAAGCCCTCAAGGAGGCCTCCGACCAGGAGGGCGGCAACAAGTGAGCGCCACCCCGCGCATTAGGCTCTGCCGTCGCGGGGACCTGGAGGCGGTCACCGCCATCTACAACCAGGCGGTCATGGATGGCGGTTCCACGGCGGATACGGCCCCGGTCAGCCTGGACCAGCGCCTGCAATGGTGGCTGGGCCACGATCCGGACCAGGGCCATCCGGTCATGATCCTGGAGCAGGAGGGCCGGGTGCTGGCCTTCGGCTCCCTGTCGGCCTACTACGACCGGCCCGGCTACCAGGAGACCTGCGAGCTGGGCTACTACGTGGATCGCGGCAGCCGTGGACGCGGCCTGGGAGCCCTGATGTTCCATTCCCTGCTGGAGCGCGCCCAGCAGGTGGGCATGCGTCTGGCCGTGGCCATCATCTTCGATGACAACTCGGCTTCCAAGGCCCTGCTGCACCGGTTCGGGTTCAGCCGCTTCGGCCTCCTGCCCCAGGCCGCCTGGGACCGGTTCGCCCTGCATGATGTCTCCTACTGGAGCCTGTCCCTTGAGCGAAACGGGGTCGGGGAGCCTGTGTAGAATCTCACCGTCCCGTTTGAGAGCAGGAGGTATCACCTACATGGCATCCGATTTCTGGCTGATGGCCGGACTGGGCAACCCGGGTGACGAGTACAAGGGCACCAGGCACAACATGGGCTTCATGTGCGCCGATCTGCTGGCCGAACGATGGTCGGTCAACCTGCGCGACCACAAGGGCCTGGCCCAGCTGGGCCGTGGCACCCTGGATCTTGACGGACGCCGCATACCCTTCTTCCTGGCCAAGCCGCTGACCTTCATGAACGACTCCGGCGATGCCCTGGCCTCCATCTGCTCTTACTACCACATACCTGTTGGCCGGGTCGTGGTCATCCATGACGATATGGACCTGGAGTTCGGCAGGATCAAGGTCAAGGCCGGCGGGTCCTCGGGCGGGCACAATGGCATCCGTTCCATCGACCGCTCCCTGGGCAGCAACGCCTACGCCCGGGTCCGCATGGGCGTGGGGCATGCCCGAGGAGGTCCGGACGCCCATCGGCGCACGGTGGACTGGGTGCTGGGCACCTTTGCCGGCGACCAGCGCAAGCGTCTGCCCGAGTTCCTGGCCGACGGGGCGGATGCGGCAGAAACCGTAATCATCAAGGGCCTCAGCCAGGCTCAGGAGCAGTTCAATGGTCGATGAGCATACCCAGAAGGCGGAGTCACAGGAATCGCTGAATGGATCCCTGCGTCCGCTCCTGGACGACCTGAAGGCAGACGCTGCCTTCACCAGATTGGTCCAAGGAGACTCCCAGCCTGCCGCCGGCACCGACACCTCCCTCATGGTCCAGGCTCCCCAGGGCATCAGGCCAGCTCTGGCGGCCGCAGCTGCTGGACGTGCCCCAGTCGTCCTGGTGGTCCCCTCCGAACGTGACGCCCAGGAGATGACCGGCGCCATCCGCTCCTGGTACCAGGGTGACCCTAGCGACGTGGCTCTGCTGCGCTCCTGGGAGACCCTGCCTCATGAACGGCTCTCGCCCCGGGCAGACACCGTGGCCTCCCGGATGGCCGTCTTCAGGCGGCTGGCCCATCCGGTCCAGGGCGACCCTGACTTCGGACCCATCCGCATCCTGGTCATGCCCGTGCGCTCCCTGCTGCAGCCGGTGGTCAAGGGTCTGCAGGATGTGGAGCCCCTGGTCTTTCTGCGCGGCCAGGACCTGCCACTGGACCAGGCCGTCGAAGCTCTGGTCCGCAACGCCTACACCCGGGTGGACCTGGTCATGGAGCGCGGCCAGTTCGCCGTCCGAGGCGGCATCCTGGATGTTTTCGTCCCCACCATGGCCCACCCGGTGCGCATCGAGTTCTTCGGCGACGAGGTGGACACCATCCGCAGCTTCCACGCCTCCGACCAGCGCACCTACGGCCCTGACCTGGACCGGATCTGGGCGCCGCCCTGCCGCGAGCTGCAGCTGACCGACCAGGTCCGCGCCCGCGCCCGCTCCCTGATCGGGAGCATCCCCAACGCCGACGACATGCTGGAGTCCATCGCCCAGGCCATTCCGGTGGAGGGCATGGAGTCCCTCCTGCCTGCCCTGGTCGACGACCTGGTGCCGGTAGGGTCCATGCTGCCCGAGGGCGCTCTGATTCTGCTCTCGGAGCCGCAGCTGCTGGCCCGTTCCGCCCAGGACCTGGTCAAGACCGCCAACGAGTTCCTGGCCGCCAGCTGGCATGTAGCCGCCTCCGGGCAGGGCTCGGGCGCGCCCATCAGCTTCGACAGGGCCAGCTTCCTGGACTACGACGAGGTCATCTCATCCCTGGAGTACCGCAAGGGGGAGGTCTGGAAGCTGACCGACCTTTCGGTGGACCCGGACCGGGAGGGGGCCGAGCGTCTGGATGCCCTGGCTCCGGACCAGTACCGCGGCGACGAGGATAGGGCCGCCTCGGGCATTGCCTCCCTGCTGGAGCGCGGCGACCGGGTTGTGGTGACCGCTCCGGCCCAGGGAACCCTGAGCCGTCTGCGCCGGGCCGTGCAGACCACTGGTGTTGTCGGGGTGGAGTACCACCGTTCCCTGGCCGTGGACGGCTTCGTGGACCAGTCCGCCCATCTGGCCCTGCTGACCGAGCGGGACCTGACCGGGCGCACCAGCGTGGCCGCAGGCAGCAAGACCTCCAACCGCCGGCGCAAGGCCATCGACCTGGACGAGCTCAAACCCGGCGACTACGTGGTCCACGACCAGCACGGCATCGGCCGCTTCCTGGGCATGCGCCAGCGCAGCGTGGGCGTGGGCCCCAGCAAGGGCAGCCGGGAGTACCTGGTTCTGGAGTACGCACCCTCCAAACGCAACGCCCCGCCAGACAAGCTCTTCGTGCCGGCCGACCAGCTGGACCAGGTCAGCCGCTACATCGGCGCCGAGATCCCCAGGCTCAACAAGCTGGGCGGATCCGACTGGTCGGCCACCAAGGCCAAGGCCCGCAAGCACGTCCACAAGATCGCCCAGGGCCTGGTCAAGCTCTACTCGGCCCGGCAGCGCACCAAGGGCTTCGCCTTCAGCCCCGACACCCCCTGGCAGAAGGAGCTGGAGGATGCCTTCCCCTACCAGGAGACCCCCGACCAGCTGACCGCCATCGACGAGGTCAAGGCCGACATGGAGAAGCCGGTGCCCATGGACCGCCTGATCTGCGGGGATGTGGGCTTCGGCAAGACCGAAATAGCCATCCGCGCCGCCTTCAAGGCCGTTCAGGACGGCAAGCAGGTGGTGGTCCTGGTGCCCACGACCCTGCTGGTCCAGCAGCACTATCAGACCTTCACCGAGCGGTTCGAGGGCTTCCCGGTGGACGTGGCCGCCATGAGCCGCTTCCAGACCGCCAAGGAGAACCAGGCCACCATGGAGGGCCTGGCCAGCGGGGCCGTGGACGTGGTCATCGGCACCCACAAGCTGCTCAACCCCCGCATCCGCTTCAAGAATCTGGGCCTGATGATCGTGGACGAGGAGCAGCGCTTCGGCGTGGAGGCCAAGGAGACCCTCAAGGCCATGCGGACCAATGTGGACGTCCTGTCCCTGTCGGCCACGCCCATTCCGCGCACCCTGGAGATGGCGGTGACCGGCATCCGGGAGATGTCCACCCTGGCCACGCCCCCCGAGGACCGTCTGCCGGTGCTGACCTATGTGGGCGCCTACGAGGACGCCCAGGTGACGGCGGCCATTCGCCGCGAGCTTCTGCGCGGGGGGCAGATCTTCTACATCCACAACCGGGTGGAGGACATCGGCAAGGTCTCGGCCAAGGTGCAGACGCTGGTCCCCGAGGCCAAGGTGGGCGTGGCCCACGGCAAGATGGGGGAGAAGCAGCTGGACGGGGTCATCCGCGACTTCTGGCACCGGGACATCGATGTGCTGGTCTGCACGACCATCGTCGAGACCGGCCTGGATATCCCCAACGCCAACACGCTGATCGTGGACCGGGCCGACCGCTTCGGGCTCTCCCAGCTCCACCAGCTGCGCGGCCGGGTGGGACGCGGCCGGGAGCGCGCCTACGCCTACTTCCTCTACGACCCCAGCAAGCCCATGACCCAGACCGCCCACGACAGGCTGGCCACCATCGCCCAGAACACGGCCCTGGGGTCCGGCTACGACGTGGCCATGAAGGACCTGGAGCTGCGCGGCACCGGCAACCTGCTGGGCGACGAGCAGTCCGGCCACATCGAGGGGGTCGGCTTCGACCTTTACGTGCGCATGGTCTCCGAGGCGGTGGAAGAGTACAAGGAGCCCGGGCGGACCGAGCCGGTCACCGTCAGCATCGACCTGCCCCTGGAGGCCTCCATTCCGGTGGACTACATCGACTCGGACAAGCTGCGTCTGGAGGCCTACCGCAAGCTGGCCTCGGCCCGCAACGAGCAGGATCTGCGCGACCTGCACGAGGAGTTGACCGACCGATACGGACGTCCGCCCGCCCAGTTCGACACCCTCTTCGCGGTAGCCAGGCTGCGGGCCAAGGCTCGCTTCCTGGGCATTTCGGAGATCGCCTCCCAGGGCTCCCGGGTGCGGATCAGGCCCGTGACCATGCCCGACTCCCTGCAGGCCAGGATCGCACGAATATACAAGGGCAGCCAGTACCGCCCGGTGACGCAGACCCTGCTGATCCCGGCGCCCTTCGCGGGCTCCCTGGGATCGGGGCCCATGGATTCGTCGGCCATGACCGCCTGGGTGGACACCCTGCTGGACGACCTGGCCTGGGGGCTGCCCAAGTCCTCGGACGATGGCACGCCAGCGGGTCCCGCCCCCGTCCAACAAAACTAGTATCCTGTAAGAGACATCACAACAACTTATTGAAGGAGCAGTTGTGGCAGCAATTGAAAGCGTGTTCGCGCGCGAAATTCTTGATTCCCGTGGCAACCCGACCGTCGAGGTCGTTCTGCAGACCGAGGACGGCGCCGAGGGGCGTGGTCTGGTTCCCTCCGGTGCTTCCACCGGCGAGGCCGAGGCCTGGGAACGTAGGGATGGCGACAAGAAGCGCTATCAGGGCAAGGGTGTGCTGGACGCCGTCAAGGCGGTCAATGAGACCATCGCTCCCAATGTCATCGGCATGGACGCCACCGATCAGCGCGCCCTGGACGAGACCATGATTGACCTGGACGGAACCCCCAACAAGGGCAAGCTGGGCGCCAACGCCATCCTGGGCGTCTCCCTGGCCGCGCTCTATGCGGCTGCCGAGTCCGCCGAGCTGCCTCTCTACCGTTACCTGGGCGGCACCAACGGCCACATCCTGCCTGTGCCCAACATGAACATCATGAACGGCGGCGCCCACGCTGACTTCGCCACCGACATCCAGGAGTACATGATCTCCCCCTACGGATTCGACTCCTACCGGGAGGCCCTGCGCGCCGGCGTCGAGGTCTACCACACCCTCAAGGGCATCCTGAAGAAGGACGGCCACGAGACCGGCCTGGGCGACGAGGGCGGCTTTGCCCCCAAGATGAAGTCCAACGAGGACTCCCTGAAGTACATCGTCGACGCCATTGAAGCTGCCGGCTACGAGCCCGGCAAGCAGATCGGCCTCTGCCTGGACGTGGCCTCCTCGGAGTTCTACAACAAGGACACCGACAAGTACCGCTTCGACGGCGAGGATCGCGACGCCGACTACATGCTGGACTACTACCAGGGCCTGGTCGAGCGCTACCCGCTGGTCTCCATCGAGGATCCCTTCGCTGAGGAGGACTGGGGCGCCTGGCAGAAGATCACCGCCGCCATGGGCGACCGCCTGCAGTTCGTGGGCGACGACCTGCTGGTGACCAACCCCAAGAGGCTGCAGAAGGGCATCGACCTGAAGGCCGCCAACTCCCTGCTGGTCAAGCTCAACCAGATCGGCACCGTGACCGAGACCCTGGACGCCATCGAGCTGGCCACCGCCAACGGGTTCACCTCCATGGTTTCCCACCGTTCCGGCGAGACCTCCGACACCACCATCGCCGACCTGGCCGTGGCCAAGAACACCCGCCAGATCAAGACCGGCGCTCCGGCCCGTGGCGAGCGCATCGCCAAGTACAACCGACTGCTGGAGATCGAGGAGGAGCTGGGCTCCACCGCCGAGTACGCCGGCTACAGCGCCTTCAAGGCCTGCAAGAAGTACACCAAGTAAGGTCTTGCCAGCCGGGTCCTAGCCCCTGCAGGTTTTGACCCGACGGTGAATCTTTCACCCGTGGCGGTCCGCGTCGGCTGCCGCGGGTATTTTTATGGGTATGGCCAAGAACAAACGTGACGGCGCCAACCGGCGGACAGGCAGGCGGTCGTCGGGACCCATCACCTTCTTTGTGGCCGTCATCATCGTGGCCCTTGGGCTGATTCAGCTGGTCTCCACCTTTCACGCCTACGCCATCAATCTTTCCGAGCTCAACGGCCTGCGCAACCAGCAGGCCCAGCTTATCGAGCACAAGCGTGACCTGGAGAACCAGATCCGCCGCTGGGACGACAAGGCCTATGTGACCGCCCAGGCCCGGGATCGGCTGGGATTCGTCTTCCCTGACGAGGAGGCCATCCGGGTCCTGCACCCGGAGGCGGTCACCGGCAGCAAGGACAAGGACCAGGCCGGAAGCAAGGGGGTCCGGGCCCCCAGGGAGAACTCCCTGCCCTGGTATCAGGAGATGGCCTATTCCTTCGCCAAGGCCGACCAGGATCCTGCTGCCGACAGAAGCAAGGGGGAATCCAGTCCGACCGGCTCTGCCAGTCCGTCTGGTTCAAGCAGTCCAGGCGGTGCTGATGGCCCCTCTCCATCAGAGGGCGGGGGAGCGCAGTGAACTCCGAAGGTTCGGATTTCGCCGTGCCAACGGGTGATGAACTTAGCAGCAGGAAACAATCAGGGAAGATGAGGACAGCGTGATCAAGGCCCAGGAAAGGCCCCAGGCAGCAGTGGAATCTCAAGCCGCAGACAAGGGCCGGGTCGAGCCTAAAGCCACCAGCCTGGTTACCGGCCGGGATCTGGCGGCGGTCAAAGACCGTATCCAGGAGCTTCTGGCGACCCCGGCCACGCCGGAGCAGACAGCCGTCGTGAACCGGCAGCTGGGCCGCTATCCGCGGGGCATGGTGGCCGTGGGCGCCCGCTGCGTCTGCGGCAATCCGCTGGCTGTGGTCACCCGGCCCCAGCTGGAAGATGGCACACCCTTTCCGACCACCTGCTATCTGACCAGCCCCGAGGCCGTCAAGGCCGTCTCCCGGCTGGAGGCCGACGGCGTCATGGCCGACTGGAATGCCGAGCTTGGTTCGGATCCGGACCTGGCCAGCGCCTACCGCAGGGCTCACGAGCTCTATCTGGCCTTCCGTTCCGCCCTGGCCCAGCGGTTGGGCGACGACGAGGGGCACATCGCCGGAATCTCGGCCGGTGGCATGCCCAAGAGGGTCAAGTGTCTGCACGCTCTGACTGCCCAGTCCCTGGTTATGGGGCCTGGGGTCAATCCCCTGGGCGACCGGGTTCTGAGTCTGGTGCGTCGGATATTCGACCCGCAGGTCTGCCGGTGCGCGCAGCCTTGGACTGAGGCATCCGGGCAAGCGAGCCAGCAGGAAAACCAATGAAGGGGGCTTCCATGGATCAGGTTACGGTGGCGGGCGTGGACTGCGGCACCAACTCCATACGTCTGCTGATAGCCCAGGTGGACCGACAGGGGCTCCACCCGGTGGCTCCCAGGCTGATGCGGGTCATCCGGCTGGGGGAGGGCGTGGACCGCAACCACCGCTTCTCCGATCAGGCTCTGGAGCGCGCCTTTGAGGCCTGTCGGCTCTTTGCCCGGCAGCTGCAGGAACACCCGGTGGATGGCCTGCGCTTTGTGGCCACCTCGGCCACCAGGGATGCCGACAACCGCGAAAGCTTTGAGGAGGGGGTGCGCTCCATCCTGGGGGTCACGCCCGAGGTCATCAGCGGCTCCCAGGAGGCCTCGCTGAGTTTTCTGGGCGCGGTCAGCGTGCTGGAGCAGCGGTGTAGCGCCGACATGCCTCCTGCGCCCTACCTGGTGGTCGACCTGGGTGGCGGCTCCACCGAGCTGGTCCTGGGCGGGGACGGGAGCGATCTGCCTGTGGACCAGGTCAGGGCCTCCTACTCCATGAACATCGGCTCCGTGCGGATGACCGAGCGCCATCTGCTGGGCGATCCGCCCACCCAGGAGCAGATCGACCAGGCGCTGGAGGATGTTGACGGCTGGATCAACCGGGCCTTCGAACAGGTTCCCGTAGCCGGGGTAGGCAGCCTGATCGGGGTCTCCGGCACGGTCACCACCATGAGCGCCCTGGCCCTGGGATGCGAGGTCTACGATCGCCATGCCGTCGATGGCCGGTCCATTGCGGTCGATGCGGCCCGCCGGGTTGACGACCGGGTGCTGAACATGAGCCGGCAGGAGCGCAGGGAACTCAAGGCCATCCATCCCGGTCGTGTGGATGTGATCGGCGGCGGCGCCCTGATCTGGAGCCGTCTGCTGGAGCGTCTGGGCCAGGCCAGTCCCAGTGCGCTGGCTTCGGGAACCTATGTGGCCAGCGAGCACGGCCTTCTGGATGGCCTGGTCCTGGACTACGGCCGGACCCTCCTGCGCGAATGATATACTAAGGCGTTATGGGTTACGGCCCCGGTGGCGAAATGGTATACGCATCGGACTTAAAATCCGCCGCCTTCACCGGCTTGTGGGTTCGATTCCCACCCGGGGCACCAAGGCCTCATCGGCTTGGACGGCAGTGTCGCAACTTGTCACCCGGCCGACGAACCGATACTCTGGTACGCAAGAAAACCAAAGGAGTTGTCATGAGTGACCAATCCATGCCCGAGGTGAACGCCGAATTCGGCGCCACGCCGACCATAACCTTCCATGGTCCGGCGCCCAGCGGGCTGCGCGCCGTGGAGCTGGTCGAGGGGGACGGGCCGGTCGTCCGCAAGGGCGATACCGTCACCGTCAACTATCACGGCGTCGTCTGGGGTTCGGATCAGGTCTTCGACTCCAGCTTCCAGCGCCATCAGCCGGCCAGCTTCGGCATTGGCGTGGGGCAGGTCATTCGCGGCTGGGACCAGACGGTGCCCGGTCACAACGTGGGGTCCAGGTTGGTGGTCTCCATTCCGCCGGAGTATGGATATGGCCGTCAGGGGATGCCCCAGGCGGGCATCGGCGGCGACGATACCCTGGTTTTCGTGATCGACATCATATCGACACGGTAGACAAGGGTCTCCAGGCGCCGGTGAGGGCCGGCGCCTTTTTCATACCCTTGACTTTGCAGTTCAGGTCGGGCCACGAGACAAGCGCATCAAACAAGGAGGAATCACATGGCTGAGGAAAAGACGATTCTGCTGACACAGGCCGCTTACGACAAGCTGAAGGAGGAGCTCGACCACCGTCAGGGCGAGTACCGCGACGAGATCACCGAACGCATTGCGGCGGCTCGTGCCGAGGGCGATCTGAGCGAGAACGGCGGCTACCAGGCTGCCCGCGAGGAGCAGGGCAAGAACGAGGGGCGGATCAACGAGCTGATCGTCAAGCTGCGCAACGCCAAGATCCTCAAGGCCCCCAAGGCGGGCACGGTGGGCAACGGCTCCCTGGTGACCCTGACCATGGCCGGCAACGAAATGGTCTATGTGCTGGGCTCCAGGGATCTGACCGTGGCCACCGACTACGACGTCATCAGCCCCGAGTCGCCCATCGGCGCGGCCCTCATGGGCGCCAAGAAGGGCCAGACCGTGACCTACAAGGCACCCAACGGCAAGGACATCTCGGTCACCGTCAAGGATGCCCAACCCCTCAAGTAGCGGGACGACCCCTCACCGTCCCGGCCCGGCCTGAATGAAGCCGCTCCCCGCCATGGTCGACGGAGAGCGGCTTTTTGTCACCGCTTGATTCGTAAGGTCGGCCGGTGGCTTGTGTTGGATGGTGCTCGCTGAACAGACCGCCAGGTTGGCGATTTGTTCAGCGCAGGTTGCAGACCACCAGGTAGATGGCCACGATGTGGCAGGCGTAGCCTACGACCGTGCCGCAGTGGAAGATCTCATGGAAGCCGAATACCCGCGGCCAGGGATCCGGCCGGCGCAGACCGTAGACAATCGCCCCAAGGATGTAGGCCAGGCCGCCGGCCACGATCAGCCACACCACCGGCGGACCGGCCATGGGGGAGTCCCAGAAGAGCTTCAGGAAGCCCACGCCCGAGACTCCGAAGACCACGTAGACCAGGGTGTAGAGCCAGCGGGGAGCCTCGATCCAGAAGACGTGGACGATCATGGCCACCAGGCTGGCCCCCCACATGCCCAGGATGATGATCCGCCGCCAGAAGGGATCCAGGGCGAAGGAAATGGGCGTGTAGGTGCCGGCGATGAGCAGGAAGATGTTGACATGGTCCAAGCGGCGCAGCACGTCCGTGGTCCCCGGGGTCCAGTCGCCCAGATGGTAGAGGGCGGAGTTGCCGAAGAGGGCCAGTGAGGCGACCATGAAGACCGCGCAGGCCAGCTTGAGCCCAGTGCCGTGGGCCAGGCAGATCAGCACGATGCCGGCGGCCAGGGCCAGGGGGGCGGCCACGGCGTGGATCCAGCCACGCAAGAGGGGCTTGGGACGGCCGTGGACATCCAGGCGGACCTTGCGCTCGATCTCCATGTCGGGGATGCCCTCGATTCGCGAGGCCTTGATCTCAGCCTTGGCCATGATCCGCGCAGCCTTGGCCTTGGCCTTGGCACGCACCGCGTCAGCCCTGGCCTGCAGATGGGCCTCGTGGGCCACCTCCGCATCCCGGCGCAGGTAGGTCAGCTCCTGACGGCGCTGCTGACGACGGCGTTCGAGATCGGGATCGACCTCCTGATCCTCGGACGGTCTGCCGTCCTCGCTGGTCCTGGTTGCCATGGCCCTCCCTTGGCCCCTTGACTGGTCCGGGCCTGTGGGTCCGGTCGCCGGGGCGAAACATCCGTCAACCACCCTACCCCAGACCTGCGCATTGGACGCGCATGTCATCATCGCCCTTGGCATGACCCGCCTGTCTGCTTCCGAGGGCCCTTTGTATGATGGGGGGCATGGCTGATTTTTCCGAGATTCTGGCATCCTGCGACGACTGCAATGAGGAGGACCGTGAGTGGCTCCACCACCTGGTGGCCGACTGGCAGGTCATCGCCGATCTGAGCTTTGCGGACCTGCTGCTCCTGCTGCGCACCGGCGAGGGGGAGTTTACCGTGGCCGAGCAGTGCCGGCCCTCCACGGTCATGTCCCTGCGCACCGAAGACGTGGTGGGGGAGCACTTCCCGCCGGATCAGCGCGGGGAACTGGAGGCGGCCATGCAGTCCAAGGGGGTGCTGCGGTCCACCAAGCTGCGCACCATCGGCCGTGCCACGGTCTGCGACGTCTATGCTCCTATCAGGCACCAGGGCAGGACCCTGGGTCTGGTGGTCCGCGAGACCAACATGGCCACCCGCGAGTCCAACGGCCGTTACGAGAGCGAGAGCATCAACGCGGGCAAGGAGCTCTTCGAGATGATCACCCGGGGCGAGTTTCCCTACGCGGATTCAGTGCTCAACCAACGGCACAACGCCAGGGTGGCCGACGGCTTCTTCGTGCTGACGTCAAGCGGCGTGGTGCGGTACGCCTCGCCCAACGCCATCAGCTGCTTCCGCAGGCTGGGCTCAGTGGAGACCATGATCGGCCAGTACCTGAGCGAGATCGGCACCTCCCTGCTCAAGGAGAACGATCCCGTGCCCGACTCCCTGCCACTGGTCCTGTCGGGCAAGGCGGCCGTGGACTCGGAGCTGGACGCCAATGGGTCGGCCGTCTCCATGCGCTCCCTGCCCCTCTATGGCAAGCAGGGCCGGATCGGCGCCATCGTGCTCTGCCGGGATGTGACCGAACTGCGCCGCCGGGAGAAGGAGCTGCAGACCAAGGATGCCACCATCTCCGAGATCCACCACCGGGTCAAGAACAACCTCCAGGCCGTGTCGGCCCTGCTGCGGCTGCAGGCCAGGCGCACCAAGTCCGACGAGGTCCGCAAGGAGCTGGAAGAGGCCCAGCGACGCGTCCAGACCATCGCCGTGGTGCACGAGGGCCTCAGCCAGACCGCCGACGAGATTGTGGACTTCGACAAGGTGATCGCCAACCTGCTCAAGATGAGCGTGGACCTGGCCACCACCAGCGACCAGCACATCACCATCTCCTACGTGGGCAAGTTCGGGATGATGCCCGCCCAGGACGCCACACCCCTGTCCCTGGTGCTGACCGAACTGGTCAACAACGCTGTCGAACACGGCTTCGAGGGCCGTGACGAAGGGCATATCACCATATCAGTGGGCCGGGGCGGCAACAACCTCAATGTGGTGGTCGAGGATGACGGCAACGGCTACAGCACCGAGTCGGATCAGGGCCAGGCTCGTTCCACCGGGTCCGGCCTGGGCACGCAGATCATCAACACCTTCGTCACCAACGACTTCGGCGGCACGGTCAAGTGGGAGCCCCGCCGGGATGGCGGCACCCGGGTGGTCATCAACATCAAGCTGCGCGTGGCCCAGGACGTGTGATGCCTGGCGCCTTTTAGGAAAAGAGAGGGGCGACGGCATCAAGCCGTCGCCCCTCTCCTGTTTTGCGCAACCGGGAAGGTGTCAGGACTGCATCTGCATGGCCTGGGACCTGCGCGCACGCATGGCCCTGCGCTTGAGAGCCCTGCGTTCGTCCTCGCTCAGTCCGCCCCAGACACCGTAATCCTGGTTGGTGTCCAGCGCGCACTTCAGACAGGCGTCAATGACCTTGCAGGTCCTGCAGACAGCCTTGGCCTCCTCGATCTGCTGATAGGCTGCACCGGTGTTGCCGACGGGGAAGAACAGCTCAGGGTCCTTGTCACGGCAAGCAGCCTTGGCGCGCCAATCAAACGCATTACTCATCTACCTAAGCCTCCAAGAAGTTTTTATCGATGCTTTTATCACTACCCTATGCAAGATAAGCACGATGAGTGACTTTTTTCAAGGGTTCATTTGTTTTACGGCTAAAGAGAACACCTGTAGCGGAATGGCGAGACCCGCCTCCAGAACCAGACACCGTCCGGGAATGGCGCTGGCCCGGGTGGGGAGGGTGGCCAGCTGATCGGCGGGGATGCCAGCTGCCAGATCGGCTCCCCGTTCGCCGCAGGGGAACACCAGACGACGGCTGAAACGCTCTGGTCTGCGCAGGGCGCTGGCCGTCTCCACGGCCAGGATCACAGAGGTTCCCTCCTGTCCCAGAGCCTCCTGTAGAAGAGGGGCCAGAGGATCCCGACAAAGCGGATCCAGCAGATCCTGGGCGTCGTCAAGAATCCAGACCAATGCACGGCTGCCATCCTGGCGGCCATGAGGCGGTGGCGGCACCGTGGCGGGAAAGTCCCGACTGCTGTAGCCATGGCCTGTCCGGCTCGTGATGCGCAGGTCGAAGCTTGGCTCTGGTCGGGCTCCGGGCTTCATCAGGGTGAGCAGGGAACGAGCCAGCAGAGCCAGAAGGGTGCTCTTGCCCCGACCTCGAGGTCCGATCAGGGCCGTATGACCGTTCAGCGGCAGGCGATAGAGATGGAGCAGAACCCCGTCGTCCATGTGTCCCAGAGGTATCTGGGGCTGTCCCGATTGCCAGAGGACCTGCCCGCAGGCCGGATCATGCTCTGGCAGGGGAGGGGAGAAGAGCGGTGCCGGCGGTCGGCTGCCGCAAAAGCGACTGGCCTTGATGATCTGGCCCACCAGGGCCTGCGGGTCGGCTGCAGGGCAGGTGCGGAAGGCTTGTGGACCCCGGCCCTGCTCCAGGAAGCCCAGACCCGGACAGGCAGGGTCGATCGCCGTGGCACAGGAGGAGCCCAGCAGCTCCCTGGACTGCAGGGGGTCCCGCACTCGCAGACAGATGCCCAGGTTCATGTTGGCACGCATCTGGGCGCTGACCTGCCCCATGGTCTGCTGGGTGCAGGCCACCAGGTTCATGCCCAGGGATCTGCCCTGAGAGGCCAGAGAGGTCAGCCTGTCCAGGTAGTCAGGCAGGAGTTGGCGCAGGGCCTGGAACTCGTCAATGACCACCACAAGGCGTGCCGGTGGATCGGCCATACGGGCAGTGTCTTCAACCCCTGCTCTGGCGACCAGGCGCTGGCGGCGCTCCAACTCCCGCTGAAGGCCGTTCAGCGCGCGTACGGCCCGGTCCAGGTCCAAATTGGTCACGCAGCCCACGGTGTGCGGCAGCCGGGCCAAGAGGCCGAAGCCGGCACCGCCCTTGAAGTCCAGCAGGACCAGATTGAGCCGGTCTGGCGGCTGACTGGCGGCCAGGGCCAGACACCAGGTCTGCAGAAAGACCGACTTGCCCGAACCTGTGGTGCCTGCCACCAAGGCGTGGGGTCCGTCGCGGGGCAGATCGATGACCAGCGGGCCATGATCAGGCCGGATGCCGATGACTGCCGGTGCCGACCTTCCTGATGCGGCAAGCCATGCGCGGACGATGCCCTGCCAGGGCAGACCTTGCGATCCCGAAGGCCCTGATTCCAAGAGCCGGGACTCCAGCTGAGGGCCGGGGTCAGAGGCCAGTCCAGCCAGGTCCTGCAAGGTCTCGTTCTCCGTAGTCATCGATAGGGATGCACGATCCGATACTGTGCCGTATGCCGATTGTGCGCCTGCCGGCGGAGCGGACGATGACCGGCGATGCATTCGCAGCAGGCTCAGAAGCACCATGGCCAGGGTGCCCGTCAAGCTGGGCAGCAGCAGGAGGAGGAGCATCCAGCGGCCCTGGCCGACCACGTACCAGATCATGCCCGCCTGGGCCAGGGCTGGAGCCGTCTGCGCAACCAGGGTCAAAATGACCTGGGCGCTTCCCCTTTTGGCCTTCCCCTCTTTGGTGCCAGCAGAGTGCCGATCGCCGCATGCAGCCTCGCTCGGGACTGTCGGCCCGGCTGCTGGCAGTGGAAATACAGTTGCTGATGAATCGGCCTTGATCATGCCTTCAGCATGAGCTGCCTGACGCAGGAGCGCTAGAGCAAGCCTGGCATGTGGTCAAATGTGGACGGGATTGATGGTGTGCGCAAAGCGGGCGCTACATGCCGCCGACAGTTCCAGCGGCATGACTGCCCTGGGCCAGTTGGTTGAACAGGTCGGTGTTGCGGGCTTGATCCAGCAGGACGGTGGAACCGATGCCTCCGCCCGGATAGTAGTCGGGGTCTGTCCAGTAGACGCTTCCGGTGACCCCATTGCTGCTGCTGGCGCTGCGGAAGGCCAGGACCATGCGTACAAGGTCTATGGGGTTGGCCCGCTCATCCACCACCAGGGCATCCAGACCTGCCGAAAGGACCTTGCCGGCCCTGGACGGGTTGAGCATGACCGAAGGCTGCAGGGCCTTGGCGCTGATGGCCGAGATGGCCTGGCGCTGGCGTTCGGCACGCCCAAAGTCTCCCTTGGGATCCGAGTAGCGCATGCGCGTGAAGGCCAGGGCCATGCCGCCGTCAGCCTGATGGCAGCCGCGGGACCATACCATGCCTGAGTTGGGGTCGTTGACGTCTGCGTCGTAGCAAAGCCTGACACCCCCCAGGGCGTCGACCACCTTGCTGAGGCCTCCGAAACGGATCAGGGCCACATGATCGACCTTATGGCCGGTGATGTCCTCGATCTGGCCGGTCAGGGCCCGGTAGCCCGATGTGTAGGCCACGGCGTTGATCTTCATGTAATCCCCGTCCTGCTTGACCAGGGAGTCTCGGGGAATTGAAATCAAGGAGGCGGCTCCGTGCCGGGGCTTGGTCAGCACCAGGATGGTGTCGGTGCGGAAGCCGGTGATGCTGGCATCCTGTCCGGCCCCGGGAGAACCGTCGCGCTGGTCCGATCCCAGCAGGAGCCAGGTGCTGGCTTCCGAGCCAGGGGCATCGGTCAGCATCTTGTCGCGGGTGAGTCTGCCATTGATCCAGAACCATCCCCCACCCGCCAGCACGACCAGCGCCAGCAGCAGAACCAGCAGCAGAATGGCAGCGAACCTGCGCAAGGGATGTCTGCGGACGAGGGCCGTGCCGTTCCGCATGTTGCGGTTATGGCCCCTGCTCCGGTCGTGTTCAACAGGTGCAGCTGCAGCCGCTGGTCTGGGTGTGGTTTTCGAGGATCCGCTGGTGCGTCGGGCTTTCTGATGTCCAGCCCCGGCGGAGGGGGAGAAGCTGGGAGGCGTCTGGCTGCGGCTGTGTCTAGCCCCGGTACCCGGGGTTTGGGGGTCGGCCGAGGGACGGCGATGCCCGGAAGGCATGAAGCTAGGAGGCTCCTGCCCTTGTCCGCCTTGGTCTGATCCAGTCCGCATACCCTTAACCTCCGTAGCTTTGGCCGACTAGGTCAGCAATAGCATGCCTGAACGACCCTAGGGGGTTCAATCGGCTATCTCTGCGCCGGAACCGCACAGACCGTAGCAAACAGGTAGCGGTCCGCCATGCCGATGTACTGTCCGGTATTTGCATCCTTGATGGTTCCGTCGTCCGGATCGACGGTCCCGCCCGTGTTCGGATCGATCAGGGTCTTGTCGGGCATGGTGATCAGTCCGGTGCGTGGATCGGGCTTGGGCAGAGCGGCATCGGACGCAGAGGGGGACTGGGCGCTGTTCCCTGCGTCAGAGCCGTTGCCCGCTGTCTGAGCGGCATCCTGGGCATCCTGACCATTGCCGGCCTGGCTGCCTGGTGAGGATGCCGACTCTGCAGCCTCATTGGCCTGGGTCAAAGGCTTGCCCTCTCGCAGCAGGTGCCAGATGGTTTCGGCCTCGTCCGTCCATACCACCCGGTTGCTGTCCTGGGACCATTCTTCGACAGGTATGGTTCGGGCGTAGATATGCGTGGTGTCTATATGCTTGAGCGAATTGCCCAGGCCCAGCAGGGTCTGGAAGCTGCCCAGCCCCTCGCTCAGCTGCAGGGTGGACATGGAGGTGGTGGCCAGACGGTAGGCCTTGGGCAGATCGGAATAGATGTTGACGGCCTTGGCCTCGTTGACCAGGCTCTTGATCAGGTACTGCTGGCGGGTGGTGCGCATGATATCCGACCCGTCGGCGCCGGTTCCGTGGCGCATGCGAGCGTACTCGGTGGCCTGGGTTCCGTCCAGATGCTGCAGGCCGCGCTTCAGGTTGATGCCGGTGTAGCCGTCCCAGGTGTCCTTGGGGATGCACACGTCGACCCCGCCCAGGGCGTCGATGATGGACTTGAGGCCGTTGAAGTCAGCCACCACAAACTGCTGGATGTCCAGGCCGGTCAGGGAGCGGACCGCCGCCATGGAGCAGCTGGCGGCCGAATTCGCATCGCCGCCCTGGTTGTAGCCCTCGGCGAAGATGGAGTTGAACATGACCTGGCGGCGGGCCGGGATGGTCTCCCCCTTGCTGGTGGTGCAGGCCGGGGCGTTCACGATGGAGTCCCTGGGAATGGAGACCACATTCACATAGGAGCGGTCGGCGGCGATCTGGACCACCATGGCCGTATCCGACTGGTGGTTCTCCTCCAGGCCGTCGCCGCTGCCGCCCACCTCGGCATTGCCCTTGCCGTCGCGGGTGTCTTGGCCCAGCACCAGGACGTTCAGGGTTTTGCCCTTGTAGATGTCCTCCGGGGCCTTGTGGGTTTGAGCCAGGCTGACGGGCTCGAGCACGTGCATGTGACCGTTGATGTCGGTCCAGAAGGCCGCCACCGTCGAGGCCACGAAACAAAGAACGAAGGTAAGGGCCAGACAGATGCCCGTGCGCAGACGGTGGCTGCTGCGGAACCCGTCGCTGTGCTGGGGCTTGCCGTTCCTGCCCGCCTTGATGTTGGGCAGACCCATCTTTCTGGTTGGGGACGTCAATGGTATGCCTTCCTCATCGGCTGTCGCTGTAGGGGTCATTCCGGCGGGAAGAACCGGGATGGCGGCGAAGCGTGCTTGAACCAGTCATAGTATAGTCTGACCCCCATCCGCAGCTCCTCTTCGGGCGATATGGCTCCCTGCATGTGTTGCTCAGTTGCGCTGGCAGATATTTAGGGGTTGACAGATGACCCCTACAGCAGCTGTAATGAAAGTGTGTAAACACACTAGGGACTGGGGGGTCGCTATGAGTGGATTTGTTGACACTCGGTATAGCAGTACAACTAAAAACAGGCTGACGCCGCTGATGCAGTGGTTCGAAGTCAACGTCGGACCATCCTGGCGAAGCGAGGCGCTCTGTGCGCAGACCGATCCGGAAGCGTTCTTCCCGGGCAAGGGAGGCTCCACCCAGGAGGCCAAGAGGGTCTGCGCCGACTGCACCGTCCGCAAGCAGTGCCTGGACTGGGCGGTCGAACACGACGAGCGCTTCGGCATCTGGGGCGGCATGAGTGAACGGGAGCGCCGCCGTTACAAGAAGAGGATGCGCGCACAGCGTCAAGTCTGAATCGCCGCGGATGCCCGAGCGAGGCATTCGGTGACCTGGTTTGCGTAGACTGGAACGCATGAGTTTCGTCGCGCCTCAAGCCCAGGATGTCCGGCAGGTCCTCTCTTCGGTCATGAACGAATGTTCACCCGCCGCCAGTCCTCATGTGGAGGATGCCGTGGCGGCGGTGATCACGGTCGAGCATGATCTGACCTATTTACCGGACACCCTGCGTGCCCTCTTGCGGCAGAGCCTCTTGCCGCGGGTCCTGGTCATCGCGGACTGTTCGGGGTCCACCGCAGAGCCGCTCTATGCGCAGTTTCCGGTGGATGGGCCCGCGCGGGTGGAAGTGCAGGTGGTTCGCGCGCGAGGCGCCTCCTCCTTTGGCGATGCCTTGGACAAGGCGCTTGGCTATGCCCGCCTGCCTGGTCGGATCCGGGCTCTTTGGCTTCTGCACGACGACTGCCGTCCACTGGACAATCATTGCCTGGACGAGCTGGTGGACACCTGGCACAGCAATCCCACTGCCTCCCTGCTGGGTGCCAAGCAGTATGACTGGCAGGGCGAGGGGCTGCGTGACGTGGGTCGTTACGCCTACCGTCACCGAACGGTGAGCCTGGTAGTGGACAGCGAGCCCGACCAGCAGCAGTATGACGCGCGTCAGGATGTCTTCGCGGTGAGCCTGGCCGGCGCCCTGGTGCCCATGCAGACCATGAAGGACTTGGACGGACCAGGCGCCTGGGCTGGCACTTTCGGCCAGTCCGACGATCTCTGCCGCCGTATCTGCCTGTCAGGGGGACGGGTGGTAATCGTGCCGGGAGCCCGGATGGCCCATGCCAGCGCCCGAATGAGCGGGTTGCGTGATCGGAACGGGCGGGCGGTGCAGCCCGACCGCCCCTTGGACGCTTCCATGGGTCCCATACTGGCCCGGGAACGCTACCTGCTGACCGATTTTGCCCTGCCCTGGTGGCCGCTGGTCTGGCTCTGGCGAGTTCTGGCGGCATTGTGGCTCATGGCGGTTGATCTTATCGGCAAGCGGCCCTACAGGGCCCTCTGCCGTCTGTGCGCGCCCTGGCGGATCCTGGCTCGACCTGCAGCGCTGCTGACCATGCGCCGCCGTCTGACCTCCGCCTGCCATGGCAGTCCCCGCCGGTTGGACATTCTTCAGGCCAACGGCCAGCAGATCCGGCAGTGGCGGCAGCGCAGGCAGGCCTTTCATGATCAGCGTGAGCATCCCATGCTCAGCCACCTGGCCCTGGCTCATCTGCGGCAGCAGTTCCTGCGTCGCATGGCCTGGGCTACAGGGATGACCCTAGCGGTCTTGGCGGCCTTGGTGGTCACCCATTGGCCCCTGTGTCGCGCTATCTTCTCGGGAGGGGCCATCCATGCGCCCTCCCTGCCCTCGTCAGGAGCCGATTGGTCCCGGCTGCTGACGGCGGCCACCACCTCCTGGTCCATGGCCGGAGGCGTTGGGCAGCCTGCAGTTCCCGCCCCCTTCCTCCTGGTGCTCCTGCCCTTCGCTCTGCTGACCGGCGGTCACGTAGCCCAAGCCATGGCCCTGATGCTCCTGGCGGAGACGGGACTGGCCGCTCTGTCGTTCTGGGCTCTGGCCGGCGTGGTCACCAGGTCCAATCCCGTCCGCGTCCTGCTGGGGTTGCTCTGGGCTTGTCTGGCATTCGCCCTGGGCATAGTGGATGGCCTGCAGCTGCCCATGCTGACGGTCATGGCCTTCATGCCTGCCGCCTTTGCCTTTGTTTTCAAGGCCGTGGGGCTGTATCAGACCGAGGCTCCCGTGCATCCCAAGGCTTCGGTGCAGCAGGCGGCTCTGGCCTCTATCTGCTTCCTGCCGGTCCTGGCTGCCGAACCTCAGCTCATGCTGGCCATGATTCCGCTCTTCATCATGGCGATCTGCCTGGTGCCCTCCCATCGGGTCATGCTGCTCCTGGTGCCGCTGCCCTCGGCGCTGGCCCTGGCGCCCACCCTGGTCAATTCCTTGCACCATGCCAATCAGGGGCTGTGGAGGCAGCTGTTCGCAGATCTGATGATCCCCTCGACGGGCCTGACCGGTCAGCCCAGAACCGGGAGCCTGGGGCAACTGCTGGCCCGCCTGCTGGACCTGGACGTTTCGGCCCAATGGCCCATCAGGTGGCGACCTGAGCTCTGGCGCCCGACCACCCTGGCCTGCGCTCTGCTGGTGGTGGCCCTGCTGGCCTTTATCGCCTTGGTTGTGCCTCGGGCGCTCAAGACTGCCAGGATTCTTTGGATTACCGTTCTGCTGGGCCTGATTCTGGCGCTGATCTCCCAGGCGGTCTGCACCGGCTTGGACGAGACCGGTCCAGTGGCCGGTTCGCTCCTGCCCGGCGTGATGCTTGCACTCATGGGACTGCTGGCTTGTCTGGGCCTCCTGGCTGGCCGGGCCGTCCGTCCCTTCTCGCCTCTTGCTCCCGGGCACGACCAGGATCCAGACGGCGATGGTGATCGTCCGCCCCTGCCTCCTGCGCAGTCCTCTTCAACCTCTGCAGCTGCGGCTGATGGCGGAGGACGGATTTTCAGGCTCCTGCTGGGTTTGATCCTGACCCTGGTCACGGCAGGCGTGGCAGCGGCTGGTCTGGCGGCGCCAGTCGGAGGACCCCTGTCCGCTGATGACCGGCAGCTTCCGGCAGTGGCGGTGGACTATCTGAACAAGGATCCGTCCCACCGGGTGCTGGTGCTGACCTCGCCCTCACACGGCCGCGTGGCCTACACGGGTCTGCACACCTCACGAGGCGAGCTGATCGATGCCTCGCCTGCCCTGCGCGCCCAGATGGTGAACGGCGGGAAGATGGCCGGTCAGGATGTCCTCTCGCGTTCGGCGGCGGCTCTGATGGCCAATGCCGACTCCAAGGCTGTAGCGGCTGTATCCGGCCTGGGCTTCGGAGGAATCTATGTGCCTGCCGACCATTCTGGTGCCGGCGGCATGGGATCCACGCCCAACGATGACCTGGTATCCAACATCACCGCCAGCGATGGCGCCCAGCAGGTGGCGACCAATGCCCAGGGAACCTATTTCCGTTTGAGCTCGCAATCCGGCAGGGATGTGGGGGTCAACATGGCCGGGGCCCGTCAGGCGGCGGCCAGCACCTGGAGGAGGGTCTGGCTCTGGACCCTGGGCTTGGTCCTGCTGGGATACTGCCTGGTGGCTCTGCCGCGTCCTGGCTACTTTGGAGGGGAGCAACTATGAGTGCACGAAGCAAGGGATCCCTGGTGGCTGCCCTGGTTACGGCGCCCCTGGTGGCGGCTTTGATCGCCGTTCTGGTGGTATGGTCGCCTCCGGCCTCCCTGGCTGATGGGGCCCAGGGCTCGGCATTCGTTGCCAGCCGGGTCAGTCAGCGTGAGGTAGCGGCCTACTGCCCGGCTCGCATGACGGTAGCGGATGAGGACAAGGTCGGCGATGACCAGTTCAAGGCCTCGGAGGGCGATCTGAGCGCCCGTGTCACAGCCGCTGCCTTCGGATCCATCGGCAGTGCCAGCCTGACCCCGCTTGGCGGCGGGCGACGCACCGTGATGACTGATCCCGATCTCTTGGACGGGCAGAAGACCATGGCTGCATCGCTCGACCCAGGTGCCTCGGCCACGGCCTTCGATTCCCGGATGCTCAAGTCCCAGCCGGGCACGGGGGCGGCTGTCGGTATGGTCTCCTGGGCCACCAAGGGCGATCTGCGAGGGATCCAGGCGCTGGCCTGCCCTCGGGCCGTCATGGATGCCGACTTCCTGTTGCCCGCCACCGGCCGAGGGGCCGCACAGCGGCTGGTGGCCTACAACCCGTCATCCAAGGCTACGGTCATCAGTCTTGAGATCCAGGGTTCGCATTCCTCCGGCAACCTGTCCTTGGAGACCGGGAACACCATGACTGTGGCGCCTGGAGGCTATGCCTCATACGACCTGTCTGCGGCGGCTCCCGGACAGCAGGCCATCTATGTCCGGGCTCGCAGCTCCCAGGCGCCAGTGGCCATGTCGGTCTCGGTCAATGTCATGGCTGGACTCGATCCACGCGGGTCGGATCAGGCAACCGCCTTGGCGGCGCCCGGCCATGATCTGGTTATTCCCGGCCTGCGCGGGGCAGACCAGGCCACCCTGCTTCTGCAGGGTTCCAAGGCCACTGCGGTGGAGCTTTCCTGGATGGATGAAGACGGTCGGGAATCCCTGCGGCGGGTGGATTTGCAGGGTTCCAGGGCCACTGCGGTGGACTTGGGCGGCGTGCCTGACGGCAAGCTGGCTCTGCAGGTGCATGCCGACCAGCCTGTCCGAGCGGTTCTGCAGGTGACCGGCCAAGGCAGCCAGGACCAGTCGCAGTCCGACCTGGCCCTGATTCCTGCGGGTGCTGCTGCCGCCTCCTCGGCCCTGACCATATCCCAGCCTGCCCAGGCTGCACTGACCCTGGTCAACCCATCGACGGATCCGATCAAGGCCGAACTGGTCGGGTTCGACGAGAAGGGCAAAAAATTGGATGAGCGCTCGCTGACGGTTGAGCCGGGTCGGGCCCATGAGCTTTCAGCCCACGATCTGGGCGACCAGGTGGCCGCCGTGCGGCTGAACGAGGATTCCGGGCATGGCTCCTCCCGGCTGATCTGGAATGCCCGCCTGAGCGTGGACGCGGTCAACCAGGCTGGCCTGGCCGGTCTGGCGGTCATGGCTCCTGACGGGCTCATGCCTGCCACCACGCTGATCCGCTCCGGCCCGGACTCCGCTGTCCTGCCCTGAAAGTCGGCTGTCAGCGTCCCCACATGGGGTCGATTTCCTCTGGGTCGCGCCCATAAAGGTCAGCCAGCTGCAGAACCAGTTCGTCGCGGATAATCAGCTCCAGCTCGGTGCGGTCTCGGGTCTTGCTCTGGATGGGCAGCCGGTAGAGGACGATTCTGGCGGGGATGCCGCGGCCTGCCGGGAAACTGCGTGAGAAGAGGTCCGCCCTGTCCTCCCAGGGGGTGGGGTCGGAGGGCGGCACATCCTCGACCGCGAATTGAACGGGCTTGACCAGCTGGGGCCAGCCGGCTCCCAGCCGCCGGATCTGGGCCGCGGTCAGATCGTCGAAGATCCCGCATCTGGTGCGATAGCGGGGCAGGCGGGTGCCGAAGGTGGGCCGACGAATCCCGCGGCCATGACTGTCCCGATAGACGCTGCGGGACCAAGGCGGCTGATCGTTGATCATGACACTCACCATAGCCCCTCAATCCAGTGGCAGTTTCGATTCAGGGTGTCTTGTAGCATGGAGCGATGATCGACAAGCGGATGGGAGCAATCATGGCGGAGGACGGTGCGGTGAACGTGGCCTGGTGGGGCAGCCAAGACATAGGGTCCATCTGCGCACGGGCACGGGTGCTGGCCTTCGATCTGGACAATACCCTGGCGCTGTCCAAGACCCGCATGGACCAGACCATGGCCGTCCATTTCGCCGCCCTGACCCGGCTTCGGCCCGTAGCCATCGTCTCTGGCGGGCGGTTCAGCCAGTTCCGCGACCAGGTGCTGGATGCCCTGCCTGACGATACCCGTTTCGGCCAACTGCATCTGATGCCCACCAGCGGCACCCGCTACTACCGCTGGCAGGATGGAAGCTGGGATTGCGTCTACGCCCACGACCTGAGCGCCCAGGACCGGCAGGCCGCCGAGGCCAGCCTGGAGCGCAGGGCCAAGCAGCTGGGCGACTGGGAGGAGCAGGTCTGGGGGCCGCGCATCGAGGATCGCGGCAGCCAGATAACCTTCTCCGCCCTGGGTCAGCAGGCCCCCGTAGAAGCCAAGGAGGCCTGGGATCCGGACAACAGCCGCAAGGACGCCCTGGCCCGGGCCGTGGCCGCTGATCTGCCCAACCTGCAGGTGCGCTCCGGCGGCTCCACCAGCGTGGACATCTCGGCCAAGGGCATTGACAAGGCCTACGCCGTGACCTCCCTGGCTAGGATACTGGGTGTGGATGTCGGCGATATCGCCTTCGTGGGCGACCGGATGGATCCTGACGGCAACGACTATCCGGCGGCCCTGGCCGGGGCCATGGCTCTGCGGGTGCACAATCCTGCTGATGCCCTGGACCTGATTCAGGCCATGGAGGCCGATCTGGTCTGAACCTGTCCGCAGACAATTCTGTGAACAGACAGCCTGTTCATGCACATGGATCTGATCTGCTTGCCTATCCTCTGTGTATTGGGGTTGGCTGGGCGGTATGCGCAACCCTTCATTGGCATTTGATCGACTCCGACAGGCCGCTTGTGCTGTCGCCTCGGCCTTGGCGGGCTCGGCCCTGGACCTGCTGGCTCCTCGAGCCTGCGCCGGCTGCGGCCGCCCTGACCTTCTGCTCTGCCCCAGTTGCAGATCCCTGCTCTTCCGGCCCCTGTCGGTGCCTGCGCCCGCCTATGCCGTAGGTCTGGCCCTGGCCTGCGCGCCCTATCGAGGACCTGTCAGGCGGATCATTCTGGCCTGGAAGGACCATGACAACCGGCCCTTGGACAGGCCGCTGGGCCAGGTCATGGCCGATCTGGCTCCAGCCCTGTCCAGGCTGATCGATCCTCTGCTCCGGCCCAAGCCTGCCAGGGCCATTCTGGTGGTTCCCGCCCCCTCCTCGTCCTCATCCCTGCGAAGGCGGGGGAGGGTTCATCTGCAGCCGATCCTCCTGTCTCTGGTCCAGGCCCTGCAGCGGCAGGGCCTGACCGCCCGTGTGGAATCTGCTCTGATCATGAACTCCGTCAGGACCAAGTCTGTCCAGGCGGGCGGCCGTCGGAACCGTTCGCGTCGGCTGGCAGGCCGGATCGCGGTTGCGGATCCCTCACGGCTGTCCGGTCATCCTGTCTTGGTGGTGGACGACATCATCACCACGGGATCCACCATCCGCCAGTGCGCCCGTGCCCTGGAGACTGCGGGTGCCCTGCCTCTGGCTGCCCTGGCTCTGGCGGCTGTTCCTCCAGGCCATGAGGACCTCTAACGGGCCTGTGCTACGGCCATCTCGTCCCAGCGGGTGGTGGCCCTGGGGGAGAGCATGCCCCGGTTCATGGCCCAGTCGGCCCCCGTATCCTCGTCGCCCCGGCCCTGGCCGCGGATGCCTCCGTAGCCTACGCCCACGCGGAAGGGGCCGAAACGACGGGTAGCGTCCTCCAGGACGTCCCCCAGACCATGGGTGTCCCGGGCTGCGTCCAGTCCTTCCAAGGTGTGGAAGTGGTCGGCATCGGTCAGGTCCAGCAGAACCACCCCGGCCCGGATCCAGCGGGCGTGGGGATCTACTCGGCCCTTGAGCGCCCGGCTGGCTGCGCCGGCGATGACCAGCGGGTCGTCGCTGGGATCCTCCAGGACGACGGTCCGGCCAGCTGAGCAGAACTGCTGGGGCGCATAGGGGCTGGTGGAGCAGAAGACCCGCACCCTGCCGCACAGGCCGTGCTGTCGACGCAGGCGGCGGCAGGCCTTCTGGGCGTAGATGCTCAGCGCCTGGGCCAGGGTGGCGTAGCCCTCTATGGGGTGGGAGAACATGCGCGAGCACAGAATCTGATCGGTGCGCACGCCCCTGGCGGCATCCGCCTCGGGCTCGATGCAGGGTCGCCCCCTCAACTCCAGGACGGTGCGCTGCAGCATGACGGAGAACCGATGCCGGATCAGGGAGGGATCGGCATCGCGCAGATCCAGGGCGGTGGTGATGCCCATGCCCATGAGCCTGCCGGTCAGCCGCCGGCCCACTCCCCAGACCTGGTCGATGGGCACTGATGCCAGAGCCTGGTCGCCATACTGGGACTCCACCTGGCTCCAGAGGGTGATCCCCTCGGTCGAGGGATGGTCCTTGGCCCAGTGGTTGGCCACCTTGGCCAGGGTCTTGGTAGGCGCCACACCCACGCTGACGGGAATGCCGGTGCATCGCAGGACCGCGGCGCGCAGCTCCCGGCAGATCTCGACGGTGCGCTTGTCGTTCCAGATGCTGTCCATGAAGCACTCGTCGATGGAGTAGATCTCCTGGTTGGGCAGGAAATGGGCCATGATGGCCATCATGCGCCTTGAGAGGCTGGCATAGAGCTCATAGTTGGAGCTGCGGGCCACCACCCCGTCCTGCAGGGCCCGGTCGCGAATGGTGAACCAGGGTGTGCCGTTGGTGATGCCCAGGGCCTTGGCCGGGCGGTTGCGGGCCACTACGCAGCCGTCGTTGTTGGACAGCACAACCACCGGGCGATCAGCCAGGGAGGGGTCGAAGACGGCCTCACATGAGGCAAAGAAAGAGTTGGCATCAGCCAGGACCACCCGGCCTGTCAGAGCGGTCCCGGGTGCCGGCTGGGCCGGTCTCTGCGTGCTCATGCCGACCCCCAGCCCGTGGAAGGATAGGCGGGTTTCCGGCCCTGGCTTCCCGTGCGCCTGCGTCCGTGCGGGGTATGTCCGGGATAGGTGACCTGGGGCAGGGGAGAGCCGCTCCGGGATTCGCCCTTGGTGTCCACCCGCTGCCAGTGGTAGTTGCCGATGACCACCCCCCAGATGACCAGTTCCTCGCCCTCCTGGGGCAGGAAGTCGGGGTAGTCGGGGTTCTCGGCCCGCAGCATGGTCCGTCCCTTGCGTCTGGCCAGCCGCTTGACCAGCAGCTCGTCGTCCAGGATGGCGATGACGATGTCCCCCTCGCGTGGCTCCAGTGACCGGTCGACCACCAACAGGTCCCCATCGAAGATGCCGGCTCCGGTCATGGAATCGCCGGCCACATGGATGATGAAGGTGGAGTCGGGGTGGACGATGACGTTCTGGTCGAAGCTGAAGTCGCCGCTGAAGTAGTCCTGGGCCACTGAGGGGAAGCCGGCGTGGACGGCCTCCAGGGCCTGCGGGACAGGGCTGGGGTGCCCTCGGAAGGGACTCAGGGCATCGACCCGGCACTCCGGCAGGGAAGCAGGGGCCGCCTCCGGCGACCCATGGATGGTAGCGACCATGGCACACCTCGAACTCGATGGCATTCGAACAAATGTTCGATTTCATTATGAGCCGAAGTGCGCCTCCCCGTCAATGCGGCGCGTCGGGCCCGCCGGAGCCGTCCCCGTCCCCCTCGTCCTCGTCGGGGTCGCGGTGATATCTGGGCAGGGTGATCTCGAAGTCCGCTCCGCGCGGATCGTCCACCACCTGCACCTGGCCTCCATGCAACTGCGCCGCCCAGCGGGCGATGGACAGCCCCAGCCCGGTGCCGCCTGACTCCGTGCCCGGGCCGGCCTTGCCCTTGACGAAGCGCCGGAAGATATCGGTGCGGGCCTCGGGGGGTATCTGCGAGCCGAAGTTGACCACGTTGGTGACTATGGTCTCCTGCTGCCGGTCCTCGTGGGCCTGGATCAGCACCGTGGTGCCGTCGGCCGAGTGCTTCAGGGCGTTGCTGATGACGTTGGTGAAGAGCTGACGCAGCCGATCCTGGTCGCCCTCCATTCTCAGGCCCTTCTCCAGATCCACCTGGATGTCATGGGCATGCCCGGCGTCGGCTATGGCCAGGGGCTGGAGGGTCTCGTCGATGAAGTCGCCGAAGTCGAAGTCCTCGATCTGCAGGCTGGCGGCTCCGGCCTCCATCCTCGACAGATCCAGCAGGAAGGCGATCAGGTCGGACAGGCGGTGGGTCTGCTCCAGGATCCCCTCCAGGTTGGCTGGCGTGGGCTCGGTCACCCCGTCCGCCATGTTCTCCACCATGGCCTGCAGGGCCGAGACGGGGGTGCGCAGCTCGTGGCTGACATTGGCCACCATGTCCCGGCGCATCTGGTCGGCGTGCTGGAGCTCCTCGGCCATCTCGTTGAAGGACTGGGCCAGGAGCCCCACCTCGTCATGGCTGGTCGTGGTGGCGTGGACCCGGACCGTGTAGTCCCCGTCGGCCATGGCCTCGGCCGCATCCCGCATCTGCCGCAGGGGAGCGGTGAGCCCTCGGGAGAAGAAGTAGGTGATCCCCAGGGCCACCACCAGGGTCAGCGGCATGGCGATCCAGCCGCTCCAGCCCATCTTCAGCAGGAACCAGGCCATGACGAAGGCTATGGCTGTGGAGATGATGATCAGGACGCTCAGCTCCACCTTCAATGAGGCGAAGGATCCAATGGGCCGTTCCCGGTCCACACGCGCACTCAGACTGGGCCCCTTGCGCCGGCTTCTGCCGTCCTTGCTCATAGCGTGCATCCGCAGCCGTTACCGCTGGTCCTGTTCCTGATCCTCGGGCGGCTCGAAGGCGTAGCCCACGCCATGCACGGTGCGGATCATCTGCGAGCCCAGCTTGTGGCGCAGGGCCTTGACGTGGGAGTCCACCGTCCTGGTGCCTGAGGCATCCACCCAGTCCCAGACCTCCTCCAACAGCTTCTCACGGGTGAGCACGGACTTGGGCCGGCGGGCCAGCGTGGCCAGCAGGTCGAATTCGGTGGGTGTCAGGTGAATCTGCTCCCCGCGCAGGGTCACGATGCGCTGGGCCGGGTCGATGACCAGGGATCCGAAGTCCAGCACCTTCTCGTTCTCGGAGTTCTTGGCGATGACCTTGGCCCGCTCCACCCGGCGCAGGAGGGCCTTGCAGCGGGCGATCAGCTCGCGCATGGAGAAGGGCTTGGTCATGTAGTCGTCGGCTCCGGCGCCCAGACCGGTCACCTTGTCGGCCTCGTCGTCCCTGGCGGTCAGAATCAGCACCGGCACCGGCCGCTCGGCCACGATCCGCTTGGTGGCCTCCAGTCCGTCCATGACGGGCAGCATGATGTCCATGATGACCAGGTCGGGCTTGATCTGGGAAGCGGCCTGCACGGCGCTGGCACCGTCCGATGCCACCCGGGCCGTCCACCCTTCGGCGGTGATGCGCTGGGCTATGGCAGTGGCCAGGGTGGGTTCGTCCTCAACCACCAGGATGGTGCTGGGTGTAGTGTAGCGGCTTGTGTTTCTGATCATGCCTACCTCTGTTTTCGATCACTGATCCGCAAAACGATGCTCGTCATGCGGGGTGGAGCCTTGTCGGCATTCGTTCCACCACCGTCGTTTCTTCCAGAATAGTCTTCAGAGCCTCCAGGGGAAGTGTGCTCGCGGAGAATCGCGTCGTCCCAGGGCGCCCGTCAGCAAGTCCATGCGCAATGGCATTATTATATGGTATTTTCTCGACTCGTTCTGGAGGGCATATGGGTTACAAGGTCGGTGACATGGTCGTCTATCCGCGTCATGGGGCCGCCAGGGTGGACGCCATCACCGAACGGACCGTCAAGGGCGTCACCCGCAAGTACCTGCAGCTGTCCGTGCTCTCTTCGGACGGACTGGTCATCAACGTCCCCGTCGAGAACGCGGCCAAGGTGGGCGTCAGGGACATCGTCGACGCCAAGGCGGTGGCCAAGGTCTTCGAGATCCTGCGCACCCCGGTGGTCGAGGAGAAGGAGATGAACTGGTCGCGCCGCTACAAGCTGAATGTGGAGAAGATCGCCACCGGCGAGGTCAACAAGATCGCCGAGGTGGTGCGCGACCTCTCCCAGCGCGACGTGGACGAGCACGGGCTGTCTGCAGGCGAGAAGCGGATGCTGATCAAGGCCCGCAAGATCCTGACCTCCGAGATCGCCCTGTCCGAGAAGCTGGACGAGGACGAGGCCCAGCGCCTGCTGGATGTCAATCTGGGCTATGCGGAGCCCATGCCCGGCGACGACAAGCACCATACCAAGTCCCCCAAGGAGCCGGCTTCCAAGACCCTGGCACGGGTGGCCCAGGAGGCCGCCAAGACCAAGGGCAAGGGCAAGACCAAGGCCAAGCGCTGAGACCGGAGCCGGTCATGGGCCATCCAAGCATTGGACTGGGCTTTGACGCCCATCGCTTTGATCCAACCGGTGAGCGTCCCCTCTGGCTGGCCTGTCTGTCCTGGAATGACGGAACCCCCGGACTGCTGGGCGATTCTGACGGCGATGCAGCCGCCCATGCCCTGATCGATGCCATCCTGTCAGCCGCCGGCCTGGGCGATATCGGCACCCTGTTCGGCCTGGGAGCGCAGGCCCCTGGAGCGGGCATGCATGGGTCGGCCATGCTGGAGAAGACCATGGACTGTCTGCATGAGCACGGTCGCAGGCTGCTCAACGCCTCCCTGGTCATCGTCGGCCAGCGCCCCAGAATTTCCTCGCGTCGTCACCTGGCCCAGCAGGCCATGAGCCAGGCTGTCGGGGCACCGGTTCGGCTGACTGCCACCACCACTGACGGCATGGGCTTTGCCGGCCGCGATGAGGGCGTCGCCGTCATGGCCGCCGCCCTGGTGGACTGACCGGCATCAGGCGCGCAGGGCCGCCCATCCCTTGGCCAGAGCCCAGAAGAGGGTGGACAGGGTCACGATGACGAAGCTGGGAGGGGCCGGCACCATGGCCGAGATCACCAGGCCTCCCCAGATTGAAGCCAGGCAGATCAATCCTGATAGAAGCATGGCCCGCAGGGGAGAGGCCACCAGGATGTTGGCCGTGGCTGCCGGGGTGACGACCAGGGCGAAGATGAGCAGGGTCCCCACTGCCGGCACGGCGATGGTGATGACGCCGGCCATGATGGCCATGAAGGTCAGGTTCATCAGCCCGATGGGCACGCCGCGAGCCTGGGCCACCTGCTCATCCAGGGAGCTGAAGAGCAGGGGCCGGTAGATCAGGGCCAGCAGGATCAGCAGGATCGCATCGAAGATGATGAAGCCGACGACCTGGCCCCGGGTGATGGTCAGGATGGATCCGAAGAGGATGGCCTGCATCTGCTGGGAGGCCGAGCTGGACATCCTGGCGAAGAAGAGCCCCAGGCCGGTGGCGAAGGCCAGGACCGTGCCCGTGGCGATCTCCCTCTGGGAGGCCCGCTTGCCCAGAGCTCCGATGACCAGCGCCCCGCCCAGGGCGAACAGGCCCATGCCGGCAGAGACCGGCAGCCCTAGCAGGACGGCCCCCGTGGCGCCGGGCAGGCCGATGTGGGCCAGGGCGTGGGCGGCGAAGGTGGAGTGTCTGGCGATGGTGAAGTAGCCCATGGCTCCGGCGGCCACGGCGATGCACAATCCGGCCACCATGGCATTGCGCATGAAGGGGGCGGCGAGAATCTCCGTCCAATGGGGGTCGAAGACTGGCGTGGTCATGAGTTCCTTTCCCGGTCCGTCCCGTGCAGGCGGGCCACCTGGCTGGGTTGGTAGCGATTGTGGACGGGCCCGATCGGCTCGTCCATGTCGGGGGCCACGAACATGTCCCCCTGGGGAGTGGTGACCACCTCCACCTTGGTGCCGTAGAGGTGGGTGAGCAGGTCCGAGTCCAGCACGTCGTCCATGCGGGCGTAATGAGGGTGCCCGTCCAGCAGGTAGACCGCCCCGGTCAGCACAGGCAGCAGCATGTTCAGGTCGTGGGCCACCACCTGGATGGACATGCCCAGACGGCTGTTGAGCTGCGCCAGCAGGTGGACGGTGGCGCGCTGCCCGGCCAGGTCCAGATTGGCCAGGGGCTCGTCGAGCATGAGCAGATCAGGATCGCAGACCAGGGCCTGGGCGATGGCCACCCGCTGCCGCAGGCCGCCGGAGAGCTGGGACAGGCGCAGGCGGGCCCTGTCCTGAACGCCGACGAAGCGCATGGCCTCTCTGGCGCGCTCGCGGTCCTGCCGGGTGACGGGGTGAATGCCGAACCGGGTGCCGGTCAGCCCCAGCAGGACGGATTGTTCGGCCGTAAGGTTGGAGTCGATGTCCGAGGTGTAGCTCTGGGGTACGTATCCAATGCGGTCGTTGGCCTGGCCGGCCGGCTGCCCCAGGACCCGCAGGCTGCCGGCGTCCAGGGGGAGCAGGCCCAGCTCGGCCTGCATCATGCTGGTCTTGCCCGTGCCGTTGGTGCCCACGATGGCGGTCACGGTCCCCGAGGGAATGGTGAAGGTCCCCTCCGACCAGATCAGCCGCCCGGAACGGCGGATTGCGGCATGGTCGAAGACGATGCAGGCCTGCGTGGATGTTCTATCCGTGTCCGTATCCATGGCTTCCTTTCCTGCACGGGCTCAAAATGGTGAACCTGCTCTTATTGAGCATGATTCTCATTATCGCTGGGGAGGGGACAGCACGCAACTTCAGCAGTCGAGTCCTCCCAGACCGGCCAATGGACGCTGGTTCCGTCGGGGGAGGAATCTGCGCTAATCTGGCCCAGACGACTTCGACAAGGGTTTGCGCCCGCTTGGATGATGGAGATGTATTGACTGCAGTGAAACTGGACGGCAAGGCGGCGGCTGCGGAACTCAAGGAGGACCTGCGCGCTCGTGTGGCGAGGCTGACGGCCATGGGACGCACTCCTGGCCTGGGGACCATCCTGGTGGGGGATGACCCCGGCTCGGTCAAATACGTAGAGGGCAAGCACCGGGACTGCAGCCAGGTGGGCATCCGGTCGATCAGGATTGATCTGCCCGCCGATGCCGGCAAGGAGCGGATTCTTGCTGCGGTGGATCAGCTCAACCAGGATCCTGCATGCACCGGCTACATCGTCCAGCTGCCCCTGCCCGAGGGCGTGGATCCCACCGAGATCATCGATCGCATCGATCCGGCCAAGGACGCCGACGGCATGCATCCTTACAACCTGGGCCAGCTGGTCCTGCATACCGACGGCCGGGTGCGGACCCCCCTGCCCTGCACCCCGCGGGGTATCCTGCACCTGCTGGACCATTACGGGATTGACCTGGCCGGCAAGGAGGTCTGCGTGCTGGGCCGAGGATTGACCGTGGGCCGCACCATCGGGCTGCTCCTGACCAACCGCGGCGTGGATGCCACCGTGACCCTCTGCCATACCCGCACCAGGGATGTCGATGCCCATATGCGCAGGGCTGACGTGATCATCGCAGCCGTGGGCCGGGCAGGGCTGGTTGGCCCGGACCAGGTTGGCCAGGGTGCCGTCCTGGTGGATGTAGGCGTCTCCCGGATCTGGGATCAGCAGGAGGGGCGCTGGCGGATCAAGGGCGACATCGATCCGGCCGCCAGGCTGTCTGCAGCCGCCTATACGCCCAATCCAGGCGGGGTGGGGCCCATGACCCGGGCCATGCTCCTGGTCAATGTGGTCGAATCCGCTGAGCGGGCCGCCGGAATCCCTGCCTGCGACACGCCCGAGGTCTCCCGGCGACAATGACCGTGGTGTCTCCTATCATGGAGAATGTTCGCGCCTGCCGGCGGGAACACATAACTCAATACGGAAAAAATATCCACCAACTATACAAGAAACAATTTAATTAATGGCAGAGAACAAGAAGGAAGTCCCCCAGGTCGCGGTCAATGACATCGGGTCCGAGGAAGACTTCATCAAGGCAGTCGATTCCACCATCAAGAACTTCGACGATGGGGATCTGGTCGAGGGGACGGTCGTTAAGATCGACCATGACGAGGTTTTGCTGGACATCGGCTACAAGACCGAGGGCGTGATTCCCTCCCGCGAGCTTTCCATCAAGAAGGATGTCGATCCCGACGATGTGGTCCAGGTCGGTGACACCATCGAGGCTCTGGTCGTCACCAAGGAGGACAAGGAAGGCCGCCTGATCCTGTCCAAGAAGCGTGCCCAGTACGAGCGCGCCTGGGGCGACATCGAGAAGATCAAGGAGGCTGACGGCGTCGTTGAGGGCACCGTCATCGAGGCCGTCAAGGGCGGGCTCATCGTCGACATCGGCCTGCGTGGCTTCCTGCCCGCATCCCTGGTCGAGATGCGCCGCGTGCGCGACCTGTCTCCCTACATCGGGCAGAAGATCAAGGCCAAGATCCTGGAGCTGGACAAGAACCGCAACAACGTGGTCCTCTCCCGCCGCCAGTACCTGGAGGAGACCCAGTCCGAGGTGCGCGAGACCTTCATGGCCCAGCTCAAGAAGGGCCAGATCCGCGAGGGCACGGTCAGCTCCATCGTCAACTTCGGCGCCTTCGTCGACCTGGGCGGTGTGGACGGCCTGATCCACGTCTCCGAGCTCTCCTGGAAGCACATCGATCACCCCAGCGAGGTCGTCAAGGTGGGCGACAAGGTCACCGTCGAGGTGCTGGATGTCGATATGGACCGCGAGCGCATCTCGCTGTCCCTCAAGGCCACCCAGGAAGATCCTTGGCAGCGCTTCGCCCGGACCCACGTGCCCGGACAGATCGTCAAGGGCAAGGTCACCAAGATCGTGCAGTTCGGCGTCTTCGTCTCCGTCGAGGACGGCATCGAGGGCCTGGTCCACATCTCCGAGCTGGCCAACCGCCACGTGGAGAACCCCGAGACCGTGGTCAAGCAGGGCGAGGAGATCTTCGTCAAGGTCATCGACGTCGACCTGGATCGCCGCCGCATCTCCCTGTCCCTCAAGCAGGCCGACGACTCCGTCGACCCGACCTCCGAGGACTTCGATCCGGCCATCTACGGCATGCCCGCCGAGTACGACGAGGAGGGCAACTACAAGTACCCCGAGGGCTTCGATCCCGAGAGCAACGAGTGGATCGCCGGCTACGAGAAGCAGCGGGAGGAGTGGGAGTCCCAGTATGCGGCCGCCCACGACCTCTGGGAGCAGCACAAGGCCTTCGTGGCCAAGGAGCTGGAGAACGCCGAGGCTTCGGCCGCCGAGGACAGCCGGTCCTCCCAGGCGCCCGCCTCCGGTTCGCGCTCCCGCCGTCAGAGCTCCGAGGAGACCACCAACTACAGTTCGGAGTCCAGCTCCGAGGGCACCTTGGCCTCCGACGACCAGCTGGCCGCCCTGCGCGAGCAGCTGCTCAAGGAAAAGAAGTGAGCATTTAGCGGTGAATGGAGGGGTCCGGCCTCGGTCGGACCCCTCCATTCGTATCTGCTGTCGCAAGGGATATGCGGGAGGTCGGGATGATACGTGTGGGGTTGACTGGCGGGATAGCGGCTGGCAAGAGCACGGTGGCGGCTCGGCTGGCTCAGGACGGGGCCAAGGTCATCGACTACGACCAGCTCTCCCACGAGGTCATCGCTCCGGGCGGACCCGGCGTAGGGCCGGTCCTGGATCGGTTTGGCACAGACTGCGGGGACGGCCAGGGGGGCGTGGACAGGTCAGCCCTGGCGGCACGGGTCTTCGGCGGGCCGACGGCCGACCGGGATCGCCGGGACCTGGACGGCATCATCCATCCGCTGGTCTACGATCTGGCCGCCAAGGCCGAACAGCCCTGGCTGGAGGGTTCCGGGGTGGTGGTCCATGAGGTGCCCCTGCTGACCGAGGTGGGATCATCCATTCCTTTTCGCTTCGACAGGGTTCTGCTGGTGGAGGCCCCAAGCCAGGTGAGGATTGCGCGTATGGTGAATCAGCGGCATATGACGCCAAGCCAGGCTGTTGAGCGCATCGGTTCCCAGGCCAGCAGCAGTTCGCGACGCGCCCAGGCCGATCTGCTGGTGGACGGATCCCAGCCTATCGAACAAATGTTCGAGTCTGTTGATAGAATATATGAAGAGCTGAAATCCTTGGCCCGGGGGTCCTCGCACAGCGACTGAGGGGCCTTGGCGAATGACGCATCCTGGAAGGGAGTTTCATGGGGTTCAACATTGAGCGGACCGACAAGCCCTTCGTGGTCAAGTCTCCCTACAAGCCCTCCGGCGACCAGCCGGAGGCCATCGAGGAGCTGGCCACGCGGATCGAGAACGGCGAGAACGACGTGGTGCTCATGGGCGCCACCGGCACCGGCAAGACCGCGACCACGGCCTGGCTGATCGAGCGCCTGCAGCGGCCCACTCTGATTCTGGAGCCCAACAAGACCCTGGCCGCCCAGCTCTGCGCCGAGTTCCGCGAGCTCATGCCCGACAATGCGGTCTCCTACTTCGTCTCCTACTACGACTACTACCAGCCCGAGGCCTACATCCCTCAAACGGATACCTATATCGAGAAGGACTCGAACATCAACGACGACGTGGAGCGGCTCCGGCACGCCGCCACGGCCAACCTGCTGACCAGGCGCGACTGTGTGGTGGTGGCCACCGTCTCCTGCATCTACGGCTTGGGCACGCCCGAGGAGTACGCCGGACGCATGCTCTTCCTGCACGAGGGTGACCGGATCAACCGGGACGACCTGCTGCGCAAGTTCGTGGACATGCAGTACAAGCGCAACGACATCGCCTTCACCCGAGGCACCTTCCGCGTGCGCGGCGACACGGTCGAGATCATCCCCGTCTATGAGGAGCTGGCCGTCCGCATCGAATTCTTCGGCGACGAGATCGACCGCATCTCCACACTGCACCCGCTGACCGGTGACGAGATCGCCCATGAGACCTCCGTGCACATCTTCCCCGCCTCCCACTATGTGGCCGGTCCCGAGCGGATGGAGCGCGCCCTGAAGACCATCAAGGAGGAGCTGGACTGGCGTGTGGGCCAGCTGCGCAAGCAGGGCAAGGAGCTGGAGGCCCAGAGGCTGACCATGCGCACCACCTACGACCTGGAGATGCTCACCCAGATCGGCACCTGCTCCGGAGTGGAGAACTATTCCCGCCACTTCGACGGGCGCGAACCCGGTTCCCCGCCCCACACCCTGCTGGACTTCTTCCCCGACGACTTCCTGTTGGTCATCGACGAGTCCCATGTGACGGTTCCCCAGATCGGAGCCATGTACGAGGGGGATGCCAGCCGCAAGCGGACCCTGGTCGAGCACGGCTTCCGTCTGCCCTCGGCCATGGACAACCGTCCCCTGAAGTGGCCCGAGTTTCTGGACAAGGTGGGCCAGACCGTCTACCTGTCGGCTACGCCTGGCGACTACGAGATGGGCCTGTCCGACGGGGTGGTGGAGCAGGTCATCCGACCCACAGGCCTTCTGGATCCCGAGGTGGAGGTCAGGCCTGTCAAGGGCCAGGTGGACGACCTCCTGGACGAGATCAAGGCCCGGGTGGAACGTCACGAGCGGGTTCTGGTGACCACGCTGACCAAGAAGATGGCCGAGGATCTGACCGACTACCTGCTCGAGCGCGACATCAAGGTGGAGTACCTGCACTCGGATGTGGACACCCTGCGGCGGGTGGAGCTCCTGCGGGAGCTGCGCGAGGGCAAGATCGACGTCATTGTGGGCATCAACCTCCTGCGTGAGGGGCTGGATCTGCCCGAGGTCTCCCTAGTGGCCATCCTGGATGCGGACAAGGAGGGCTTCCTGCGCTCCTACCGGTCCCTGATCCAGACCATCGGCCGTGCGGCCAGGAACGTGTCCGGCAAGGTCATCATGTACGCGGACGAGGTCACCGACTCCATGGACAAGGCCATCAGCGAGACCAACCGTCGCCGGGCCAAGCAGATCGCCTACAACAAGGAGCACGGCGTGGATCCCAAGCCGCTGATCAAGAAGATCAGCGACGTCAACGACATGCTGGCCAAGGAGGATGTAGACACCCAGACCCTGCTGGCGGGCGGCTACCGCAACGCCAACAAGGCCGGCAATTCCCACCTGGGCGTGCCCCTCTACGACAAGGAGGAGGCCGACAAGCGACATCAGGAGATACTCCAGGCCGGTCTGCCGGCGCAGGACCTTGCCGACCTGATCCGTCAGCTGAGCGACCAGATGCACACGGCTGCGCAACAGCTGCAGTTCGAGCTTGCGGCTCGTCTGCGCGACGAAATCAAGGATCTGAAGAAGGAGCTGCGGCAGATGACCGAGGCCAAAAAGTAAGCTGCCCCAAAAAGCAAGTTCGGCCTGTGATGTGGAGGCAAGAGCATCACAGGCCCGACCTGCAGACCGCTGCCTGTGAGGATGTCCTACGGGCAGAAGGGGGAGACGAGCACGTCATATCTTGCCGCTAGAGTCTGGTGATATGTCCGAGACACCTCTGCCGTTCATGGTTGTGAGCCTGGTTGTGCTGGCCGTCTTCTTCGTGGTCGATCTTCTGGTGATCGGGCGCCGGCCGCACGTGCCTTCGACCGGCGAGTGCGTCAGGCACATCGGCTTCTTCGTGGTCATGGCTCTGATTTTCGGTGCTTTGATCTGGAAGGTGGCCGGATCCAAGCCGGCCATCGAGTTCTATTCGGGCTGGCTGACCGAATACTCGCTCAGCATCGACAACCTCTTCGTCTTCGTCATCATCATGAGCAATTTCGCCGTGCCCCTGCGGCTTCAGCGCTATGTGCTCAGCGTCGGCATCACCATCGCCCTGCTGCTGCGCGGCGTCTTCATCCTGGCCGGGACGGCGCTGATCACCCGTTTCACCTGGGTCTTCTTCATCTTCGGCTTCTTCCTGCTCTATACCGCCTGGAACATGGTCTCCAGCCGGGGCAAGCAGGAGGAGTACCACGAGAACGGGCTGATCAGGGCCCTGCGACGGGTCATCCCCATCACCAGCCATTACGACGGTGAGCGTCTGCGGACCACCTTCGAGGGCAAGCGCTACTTCACGCCCATGCTGGTGGTCTTCCTGGCCATCGGCACCACCGATGTCATGTTCGCCTTTGACTCCATTCCGGCCATCTTCGGACTGACCAAGGATCCCTTCATCGTCTTCACTTCCAATGTCTTCGCCCTGCTGGGCCTTCAGCAGCTCTACTTCCTGCTGGGATCCCTGCTGGACAAGCTGGAGTATCTGCCCCTGGGGCTGGCTGTGGTCCTGGCCTTCATCGGCGTCAAGCTGATCCTGGAGGCTCTGCACGGCAACACCTTGCCCTTCATCAACGGCGGACGGCCCCTGACAGCCGTGCCGGATATACCGACCTGGGCATCCCTGCTGGTCATCGTTCTGGCCGTAGGCATCGCCGCTCTGGCTTCGGTGCTCAAGAGCCGTCGCCAGTCCCTTGCAACCGCCTCGCAGGGGAAAAACCAATAAACAATCCTTTGAATCACAAGGGTTGTTAGCGCTAACGGGAAATAGTGGTTTCCATCAGGCCGAGTCTGTACAATAGAACGGTAAACAGGAAAAAGAACAGGCAGGTAGCATATGCGCAAAGCCAAGATCGTCGACACCATCGGGCCGGCTTCGGAGTCGCTGGAAAACATTACCAAGCTGGTCAAGGCCGGCATGGATGTGGCCAGGCTCAACCGGTCGCACGGCACCCCTGAAGATCACCTCAAGGTTTACAACAACGTCCGTCAGGCCAGCAAGGAGACTGGACGAAATGTGGCGGCCCTGGTCGATCTGCAAGGTCCCAAGATTCGCTGTGGCTGGTTCAAGAAGAACGAGCAGGGCGAAGACAAGGTCATCCTCAAGGAGGGCCAGGAGTTCATCATCACCACCGACGATGTCGAGGGTGACGAGCACATGACCTCCACCACCTTCAAGGGTCTGCCCGGGGACTGCCACCCCGGCGATCCCATCCTGATCGACGACGGCAAGGTCCGCCTGGAGGTCACCAAGGTCGAGGGCAGCCAGGTCCACACCAAGGTGGTCGTGGCCGGTCCTGTCTCCTCCCACAAAGGCATCAACCTGCCTGGTGTGGCCGTGAGCCTGCCGGCGCTGACCCCAAAGGACGAGGAGGATCTGCGCTGGGGCATCCGCACCGGCGCCGACATCATCGCCATGTCCTTCGTCCGCTTCGCCACCGACATCGACCGCGCCCACGAGATCATGGACGAGGAGGGTCGCCGCATCCCCATCGTGGCCAAGATCGAGAAGCCCCAGGCTGTTGAGAACCTGGAGGAGATCGTCAAGGCCTTCGACGGCATTATGGTGGCCCGCGGCGATATGGCTGTGGAGATGCCCTTCGAGCAGGTCCCACTGGTGACCAAGCGCTGCATCGAGCTGGCCCGTCAGTACGCCAAGCCGGTCATCGTCGCCACCGAGGTCCTGGGCTCCATGGTGCATTCGCCCATCCCCAGCCGCGCTGAGGCCTCCGACTGCGCCAACGCCGTTCTTGACGGCGCCGATGCCACCATGACCTCCAATGAGACCGCCGTGGGCGAATACCCCGACACCACGGTCTCCACCATGGCCCGGATCTCCGACTACGCCACCACGCACGGCTTCGACCGTATCCCGGCCATGCACAACCTGGATATGTCCAACTCTGGCGCCGTCTCCTCCGCCGCCGTGGATCTGGCCGACAAGATCAACGCCAAGGCCATCGTGGCCTTCACCCAGACGGGCAACACCGTGCACCGGATCTCTCGCGAGCGTCCGGCTGCCCCAATCTATGCACTGACCACCAATGAGCACACCTATCATTGGCTGGCCTTGAGCTGGGGCACCGAGGCGTTCCTCTGCGGGCAGGACTACCACGACTTCAATCGCGCAGACCTGATGAACTTCGTGGACTCCACCTTGAAGAAGCAGGGCAAGGTCTCCGACGGCGACTGCCTGGTGGTGCTCAGCTGCGCCCAGGGCGAGCATGAGCCGGGCAACACCGACTGCATCTACGTCCACACCGTGGGCTCCAACGAGTGATTCTCAGATTTGCCGCCTGACTGTCGATTGAGTCAGTCAGGCGGACCCTGAGATTCCCAAGATGCTGATGAAGCAGTGAACCGGTGGTCTTTCCCCGTTGGTAAATGCAGGGGGAGAGGCCACCGGTTCCTTGTCTGAAGGTGCCAGTCTCAACCAGATATGTCAACCTGTGAAAACATGCAGTAGCTCCAGATCTGTGCGTCAGTGCAGGTCGGAAAGTCCGATTTTGGCCCGCAGGATGGCGATGGTGGTTTTGGCGTCCAGTATGGTTCCTGCAATCACCATGTCGTAGGCCTCATCCACAGTGAAGAGCCGCACGTTCTGGTGCGGGGTCTCTGGTGCCAGGCTGGCCGGCTGGACCGGGGTCAGGCCCTCCGCGTAGAAGAGCGTGGTGTGCTGGGTGGAGAAGCTGGGAGTATTGATGAACCTCGCGAACTGGTTAAAGGAGGCAGCCTTGTATCCGGCCTCCTCGCGCAACCGCCTGGTGGCCACATCGATGGGGGCTTCCTTGTCGTTGAGCGGATGCCCGGCCGGCAGCTCAAGGGTCCAGCGGTGGGTGGGCAGACGGTACTGCTCGACCAGCGGTATCCTCCCGTCGTCGGTGATGGCCAGGACGGCGATGGTGTCTCCATGCTTCTCGCTGACGATGCTGCGATCGAAGGTCTGATTGTCGCTGGATTCAAAGGTGACCCTGTCGACGCTGAAGTAGTGGCTGTCCATAATCTGCTTGCGGGCCTTCTCCTGGACGGGGGAGGTGCGCCAAGGATCGAACCGTCGATAGATCTGAGTGGTCATCATGCTCTCCTTCGACTGCTGATGTGCCTGTATACATAACTGTCTTCATTCTAAGGCAGATTCAACACGAATAACCTTGCGTCGTCGCCAAAGTATGGTAGATTCTCTGTGGTAACGAAAAGCCCCCGTATCCCAATTGGTAGAGGAAACGGCCTCAAAATCCGTGCAGTGTGAGTTCGAGTCTCACCGGGGGCACGATAAAGCGAACCCCATCCGCCCCTCATCGGTTTTAGGTGAAGATCGGTTGGACTTTCAGGAAATGAGGTTGAAAGTGGCTTCAGAGAGTAAGAACCGCAGCGATTCCCCCGAAGGGCGGACCGTGGTTGTGGCGGAGGACGAGGCTTTGATCAGGCTCGATACCGTCGAAGCTCTCGAGGATGCCGGCTATGACGTGGTCGGCCAGGCGGCCAGCGGCCAGGAGGCCATTGATCTGACTCGCGAGCTGAGGCCCGACGTGGTGGTCATGGATGTGAAGATGCCCGGCACTGACGGCATTACCGCCGCCACTGAGATCGGCAAGGAGAACCTGGCCCCGGTGGTTATGCTGACGGCGTTCTCCCAGCAAAGCCTGGTTGAGAAGGCGGCTGATGCAGGAGCCATGGCCTACGTGGTCAAGCCTTTCGCTCCTGAAAAGCTGCTGCCGGCCCTTGAGGTGGCTATCTCGCGCTTTGACCAGATCAACGCCCTGAAGGACGAGGTCACCGACATGAAGGCCCGTTTCGAGGCTCGCAAGCGGGTGGACAGGGCCAAGGGTCTGCTCATGGAGAGCATGGGCATGACCGAGTCCGAGGCCTTCCGCTGGATCCAGAAGACCTCCATGGACCGCAGGCTGACCATGCAGGAGGTGGCCGACGTGGTCATCAACAACGTGGCCAACCAGAACGACCGTTAGCCCTCCCATGGAAGACCAGACGAAGAAGCAGGACAAGGACGGCCGCACCCTGCTGGTCGTCGACGGACATTCGCTGGCCTTCCGGGCCTTCTATGCCCTTCCCGTCGAGAGTTTCACCACCTCGACCGGGCAGCCCACCAACGCGGTGTGGGGATTTGCCACCATGCTGGCGGATGTCATGGCCAAGGAGAAGCCCACCCATATGGGCGTGGCCTTTGACGTCAAGGGCGGCACCTTCCGCAATGCCATGCTGCCCCAGTACAAGGGCACCCGTGAAGCCGCCCCCAAGGAGTTGCTCAGCCAGCTGCCCCTGATCCAGGACCTGCTCAAGGGCCTGGGCATCACCTATATCGAAAAGCCTGGCTACGAGGGCGACGACATCATCGGCACGCTGGCCACCATGGGGGAGCAGGCCGGGTTCAAGACCCTGGTCCTGTCAGGGGACCGGGATGCCTTCCAGCTGGTGGATGACGACGTCACTGTGCTCTACCCCGGCCACCACTTCAAGAACCTCAAGCACATGACCCCCCAGGCCATCATGGACCGCTACAAGGTGACCCCGCAGCAGTATCCGGACCTGGCTGCCATGCGCGGCGAGGGGGCCGACAACATCCCCGGAGTGCCGGGCGTGGGCGACGGCTATGCCGCCAAGTGGATCAACAAGTACGGATCGCTGGATTCCATTCTGGAACACGCCGACGAGATCGGCGGCAAGAAGGGCCAGGCCCTGGCGGAGAACGCCGACCAGGTGCGGCTCAACCGGAAGGTCAATGCCCTGGTGCGGGATCTGGACCTGGGCGTGAAGGTGGAGGATCTGCGTTTCGGCACCATCCATACGGATCAGGTGCTGCCCATCTTCGAGCAGCTGCAGTTCGGCCCGCAGACCCGCAAGAAGATCCTGCGCGGATTCAACACGGTCGCCGATTACGACTATTCGCCGGCATCCGCCCTGGTCGATGTCAGCAACAAGCAGGAGGAGTTCATCCAGCCCGAGCGCGATAAGACGGAGTCCGCCGACCAGCTGCGGGACTGGTGCCAGAAGCATCTGCCGGACAAGGCTCTCTGCCGGCGCTCGGCCGACCATGTCAAGGCCATGGCCGATTCCTTGGACAAAATCAAGGACATCGGCGACTCCGACCAGAATGCCATGCGCTGCAGCGAGGCCATGAAGGAGCACTGGGTTCTCCACGCCATCGGCTGGGCCAAGCACGGCGACTACGGCTTGGAGGAGCTGTCCATTCTCTCCATGGACGGCCACGGCCTGGTCCTCATGGCAGAAGACATTGACGAAGCCATGCGTGAGGCCATCCAGGAGCTGATCGACCAGCGGATCGGCACCTGCGTGGTTCATGGCTACAAGGAGCACCTGCACCTCTTGGAGAGCCAGGGGCTGCACATGCCCCTGCCCCTGTTCGACACCAAGCTGGCAGGCTATCTGGCTGAGCCTGATTTTCATGCCGACAACCTGGAACAGGCTGTCGCCCATTTTCTGGCCATCCCAGTAGAGGAGGAGCCTCAAGCCACACAGGGGGCCCTGGCACTGGACGGGCGAGAGGAAGAGGACGAACGCAGGCGGGGGACCCGGATTCTGCGTCAGGCCCAGTACGTCATGATGGTCTCCGAGCGGCTGCAGGAGCTGATGGACGAGCGCCACCAGTACGGCCTGCTGCGCACCATAGAGCTGCCCACCTCCGCAGTCCTGGCGCAGATGGAGACCGAGGGCGCCAAGGTGGATGATGCCCGCCTGAAGGAGATGCACGACCGGTTCGCTGCCGAGGCCCGCCAGGCTCAGGAAATCGCCTGGGATAGGGCCGGCAGCCGTGTCAACCTGCAGAGCCCCAAACAGCTGAGCAAGGTGCTCTTCGACGACATGGGCCTGGTGCCCACCCACAGGACCAAGACAGGCTCCTATTCGACCAACGTCTCAGTCCTGCAGGACCTGTACATCAAGTCAGTCAACAACGAGCGGGCCAACGACTTCCTGGGCGCCCTGCTCAAGCACAGGGAGACCAACAAGCTCAAGCAGATCGTGCAGACCCTGCGCGAGGCGGTCAACCCGCGGGATGGGCGGCTGCACACCACCTACGAGCAGACTGTGGCGGCCACCGGACGGCTGAGCTCGGTCGACCCCAACCTGCAGAACATCCCCAACCGGGATGCCCGAGGCCGTGAGATCCGCTCGGCCTTCGTGCCTGGCAGCGGCTACGAGGCGCTGCTCTCCTCGGACTACTCCCAGGTGGAGCTGCGGATCATGGCCCATCTTTCCGGGGACCAGGCCCTGATCGATGCCTTCAAGTCTGGCGCTGACTTCCACCGGTACGTGGCCAGCCTGGTCTACGACATCCCCATGGAGGAGGTCACGGGAGACCAGCGCTCCCACGTGAAGGCCATGAGCTATGGCCTGGCCTATGGACTGAGCACCTACGGCCTGGCCCAGCAGCTCAAGATCAGCCCGGCTGCGGCCGACGTGCTGCGCGCCAAGTACTTCGCCACCTTCGGCAAGGTCCATGAGTACCTGGAGTCCCTGGTGGCCGACGCCCGCGAGAAGGGCTACACCGAGACCATGTTCGGTCGGCGGCGCTACTTCCCCGGGCTGCGCTCCAAGCGTCGTCCCACCCGCGAGGCTGCCGAGAGGGCCGCTTTGAACGCGCCCATCCAGGGATCGGCTGCGGACATCATGAAGATCGCCATGATCAAGGCCAGCCGTGCCTTGTCCGACCAGGGGCTGAAGAGCCGCATCTCCCTGCAGATCCACGATGAACTGCTGGTGGAGATCGCTCCCGGAGAGACCGACAAGGCCACCAAGCTGGTCAAGGATTCCATGGAACATGCCGTTGAATTGGCTGTGCCCCTGGACGTGTCCACCGGCATCGGCCAGGACTGGGAGCTGGCTGCTCACTGACCTGACACGGGGGTGGCCTGGGCCCAGCAGGATCCGAGGAGGGATCGTCATGCCTGATGAACAGGATGAGCCCCAGAGGCCTTCGGTGCCCCTGGGCCAGGTGGTGGATCTGTTGGAGGAGCTCTACCCTCTGGACTACGCGGAGGACTGGGATCATCCAGGTCTGGTGGCGGGGGATCCGTCCTGGCCAGTCAGAAGGATCTGGTGCGCTGTGGACCCTCGGCCCGATGTGGTTCAGGAGGCCCTGGACCACAAGGCCGACCTGCTGATCACCCACCATCCGCTCTTCTTCAGGTCGGTGCACCAGGTTTCCGGCCTGGGCTTCCGCGGGGATATGATAACCAGGCTGATCGAGGGCCACTGCGGGCTCTGGGTGGGGCATACCAACGCTGATGCCGCCTACCGTGGCGTGGCCCAGGCGGCTGCCGATGCCCTGGACCTGCAGGAGGCGAGACCGCTGGCCCCTCAGCCGGTCTCAAACCGCGACCTGCACGCCGATCAGGGAATCCAGGTAGGCCTGGGCCGTTGGGGACGGCTTCCCAAGCCCGCGTCTTTTGAGGATTTGGTCCATACCGTGGCGGGCCTCCTGCCCAAGACGGCTCTGGGCGTTCAGGCGGCCGGTCCGTCCGATGCCATGGTCTCCACAGTCGCCCTGCTGCCCGGCTCGGGGGATTCCGAGTTCGACCTGGTCCGGTCCACGGGGGCCGATGCCTACATCACCAGCGATCTGCGCCATCACCCTGCCACGGACGCCTACCAACAGGCCCTCTACGAGGCCCGAATGGCCGGTCGACCCAACCAGCCCCGACCCATGCTGATCAACACCCCGCATTCCGCCATCGAGAGCCTCTGGTTCCGCTACGCCAAGGGAGACATCGCCGGGGCTCTGGAGACGGCCACCGGTGTTCGCCCGCAGGTGGAGGTCTCATCCATCGTCACTGATCCCTGGACCATGGTGGTGCGCTGACGGCTGAGGATTGATGGTTGAGGAGGAGCGATTTCATGAGCGATGAAGCACAGGATTTGCAGGCACGATTGGCCGCCAGGCTGGACGGCCGCGATGGCCAGGGGCCCAAGGGCATCGATATGACCCGCGCTCCCGAGCTGATGGATGACAGGGAGGTCTTCCGCGGCCCGATATTCGTTATCGACCAGCAGCGGGTGGCCATGTTTCGGCGTGATGGTTCCAAGGAAACCATTGACCGGCAGCTCATCCGTCACGACCCCTGCGTGGTCATGCTGGTGCACGACTGCTCTGCCGATGCCTATCTGCTGACCCGCGAGTACCGGGTGGGCGCCCAGGCCTATGTCTTCGGCCTGCCGGCCGGCTTCATCGACCCGGGGGAGAGCCCCGTCAAGGCCGTCCTGCGCGAGCTGCGTGAGGAGACCGGTCTGGTGCCCGGGCCTGAGGGTGCGCCGGGCTCAGAAAGCCACCTGGATCCGGAGGACGGTTGGATCGATGCTGCTCCCGATGTTTACTCCTCTCTGGGGATGAGCGATGAGCTCGGCCACATCGTGGTCATGCATCTGCGTCGCTGGCATCAAGGATCCACCGACTTCGACCCGGGCGAGCATATCCAGTCGGCCTGGGTCTCCTGGCAGGAGCTCTGTGCAGCGGGAGTCGCCGATGCCAAGGCGGTGGTGGCCATTCAGCATGAGGCCATCCGTCGCCTGCAGAAGGATTAAGGTCCCAGGCATCAACGCCTGTGATTGGGCGAGTAGAACATACCGGTGGTATGATAGGTTCTTGTCAGAAAAGATGGTCAGGTCAGAATGATCAGGCATTGTTGCGCTGACAGGAAGAGGAGCACTGCATGGGCACGCCGAAGGATCCCGAAGGACATCGCAATCAGATCCTCGATGTAGCCCAGCGGCTCTTCCTGGAAAAGGGCTACGACGGAACCAGTATCCAGGACATCGTCGATGGTCTGGGCGGCATGACCAAGGGGGCGGTCTACTACCATTTCCCCTCCAAGACGGCTATTTTCCACGCGGTTACCGAGCGTATGGCCTCGTCCTCATCCCAAGGTGACTGGCTAGGGGACTGGCCTGGCGAGACCGGGTTGGAGAAGCTGCGCAATGAGCTTATCGCCTCCCTGTCGGCATACTCGCGTCTCGATGTCACCTTTTCCGCCAGAACCCTGCTGAAGAGCCCCCGTATGGTAGGCCAGATGTACTTGAAATCCATGGACAGGATTGTGGATGTGATCACTCCTTATGTCCGTGAAGGTGTGGAAGACGGCTCCATCGCCCCCTGCAATCCTGAGGATCTGGCCCAGGTGCTCTACATCCTGCTCAACATGTGGATAGGGATTCGATTCTCGACCATGACCCGGGACCAGGTGGTCTCCAAGTTCTCCCTGTTGGCGGATATGCTCAAGGGAATAGGGGCGCCTGTCGTCGATGATCGGGTTATTCGTGCGGCCGTGCATTTGCACGCACATCTGAAGAGCAATCCTTTGACTGCTACCAGCGGGGAGTCCACGCAAGAGGAATCTGACAAGAATCAGGACCAAGGGGTCTCTTAGAGCCGATAGATATCTTAAGGCCAAGAGGGTTCTGTCTACTAGCAAGATTCGGGCACTCAACGAGTAATGGTTTTTGTTTCCACCAAACATACCAACGGTATTTTTGAAAGGAGTTTTATGCAGGTGCTGAAGGCGGACGGAATCGTCCAAGTGTTTGAAGGCAGGGAGGTGCTGTCCGGACTGGATTTGACCCTGGGGCAGGGCGAGATTCTGGGCTTGCTAGGTGCCAACGGGGCTGGCAAGTCCACGCTGTTGAAGATCCTGACCGGAATGCAGAGGCCTGTCGGCGGCAGAGTCTGTTTTCTGGGGAGGCCTCTGAGCGAAGACTACCCGGGCAATCTGGCCAGGATGGGAGTGTTCATCAACGAGCCGGTCTTTTATGAGTCCCTCAGCGCTAGGGAGAATCTTGAGATTGACCTGACCTACCTGGCATTGGCAGACCGGGAGCATAGGGATGCCGAGCCTACCGGGATCAGCAAACTTTTGGACAAGGTCGGTTTGGCCGCCGATTCAGCCACGCCTGTCGGCAGGTATTCCATGGGCATGAGGCAGAGGCTGGCCCTGGCCAGGTGCATGGGCCATCATCCTGACCTTTACCTACTGGACGAGCCGCTCAACGGACTGGACCCTGTGGCCATCGGACAGCTGCGAGATAGCCTGCGCAGCCTGGCAGCCCAGGGGAGTGCAGTCCTCTTTTCCAGCCACATTCTCTCCGAAGTGTTGCGCACGGCCGACCACGTGATGGTCGTGGCGGACGGCAGAGTCAGCCTGCGGGCCAGCGTGCCGGAGCTCCTCAATCAGGGCCAGGAGGTCGCCGAGCGAACCCTGGTCAAGGCCATGGAGGGCTGATATGAAGACGCTGCTGAAATTAGAACTGAAAAAGACCAGGCTATGGCCCTGCATCTTCGGAGGGCTGGCAGTAGTGGCCGCAGCCTTGGCCATCGGAGGCATGTTCCTGGCCATTGGCCACACTAGCGGACGGTCAGATCCTCGGTTGTCAAGCCTGGCCTTCGTGCTGCAGATGGCCATGGTCATCCTTCTGGTGGGCTTTTCCCTGGTGGCTGCTGCCCTCTGCAACCTGGTCTTCATTGAGCCCTATACGGGGAGGAACCTGGCGCTCACCCTCTCATTGCCCATATCGCGGAGCCGAATCCTGCTGGCCAAGTTGATCTTCGTCGGCCTCTTCACTGCGCTCTCCTACTTGGCTGGGACGGCCACCACCCTGACCGTCATGCTACTGATCGACCGTCTTGTGGGTGCGCTTGGAACGGGCTCGCCAAGCAGTCTGCTTGAACAGGTTCTCCTCATGCTGGTTACCAGCCTTGCCGGACTGGTGGGGTTGGTTGGCATCGCCCTCTCTATAGGCTTCTGGAAGCGTTCGCTGCCCATCATGTTCGCGGTCCTGCTCCTGCTGGACGCTGTAGTGGGCAACTTGCTCTCCCAATCCCCACTACTGTCTGCTCTGCTGCTTCTGATCATCTTTCTGGCCTCCCTGCCGGCATGGTGGCTGCTTCATCGGACTCTCATGAAGATCGAACTGCCCTGATCGACGGCTGACCATGCAGGAGCTTCTGAAGAACAAGCCTTTTGTGACCATGGTTCTGGCCAGTCTGTTGAATACGGTCGGAGGCGAGCTCTTCAACATCGTCTTCATTGTCTATGCCCAGACCATGCCCTTTGCCGGACTGGCTGTCTCCATAGCCTCGATGGCCTGGGTGGCTCCAGCCCTGACGGCCATCCTGACCGGATACCTGGCCGACAGGACCGTGCACAAGACGCGGATGCAAGTGGTGATCAAGCTGATTCAAGTGTGTATCTATCTGGTTATTGCCATAATGATCGGCAGGTCCAAGAGCCTGCCCGTCTTTGTGCTGCTGGTAGCCATGGACATGACATCTTCCATGTTGGAGGGATATGCAGGAAGTCTGTGGATGCCGGTCCTCAAACACCTGGTCCAGCCAGGCCAGCTCCATCAGGCGACCTCAATCACCTCCGCTGCATCCAATGTCGCGGCTGTCATCAGTGCAGGCGGAGGTGCGGTGTTGATCGCTATCCTGGGCAACAGATTCGCTGTATTTGCGCTGATCAACGCCCTCACCTTCCTTCTGGCGGGGATCCTCGTGGCTGTTGGCTATAGAAAATTCGCCAGGGCGGAGGTCTCAGTCAATGGCTCACCTGTGGGCAAGCATGTGGGACTAGCATCCAGCCTTCATGTGATCTTGGGGGAGTTCCGCCACTCCGCCTTTCTGGTTCTGATGGTGGGTTTCGGATGCATGGTCAACCTTCTGGGGACGGCCCTGCAGCCCCTGCTCAACCTGGGGCTTATCTCCATGCCCCAGGTCTGGTGGGGAAGCTACGGCACGACCATAGCCGCCGTCAACGGCATCTCCTCCCTAGGACTCATTCTCGGCGCACTCCTTGCCGCAGATCCACTCAAGCGGTTGCCCATGGCCCATCTGCTGACCGGAGTCATGGCCGCAGCTGCCTTAGTAGGGGTCAATCTGGTCTGGCTGCGCATTCCTGCCCTACTGTTCTTTCCTCTCCTGGCCATGAACTATCTTCTGGGCAAGATCAACCCTAGGTTCATGACCATGCTCATCAGCACGGTGGCCGAGGACCACTTGGCCGCAACTATGGGAGTGGTCCAGACTGTCATGATGATCGGAGCGCCTCTGGGGCAGATGGTCTTTCTGACGCTGGGTAATCTGGTCGGCATCCCCATCACCATGTCCATTTATGCAGGCCTGACGGGCCTTCTTGCTCTGACGATTTTCTCTGTGGGATTGCTGGGCATGAATGCCAAGGATCCGACTCCCGACATGGGACGAAGGCAAAAGTCGGGCTAGCCGGATTTGAACCGGCGACATCCTGCACCCAAAGCAGGCGCGCTACCAAGCTGCGCTATAGCCCGGCACCCATAGGCATCACCGTATGGGCACAATGTATCAATATAGCACAGGGTCGGGTCCCGGCCGGTCCTGTGGGGGTGAGCAGGGAGCAAGAACAGCTCTGCGCCTGCGGTTACCATGGTGACCATGACAGTGGAAGAGACATGGGCGGCGCCGCAGGCCGATGGCCCCTTGGAAGCAACGGTGACCATACCGGGAAGCAAGTCCCTCTCGAACAGGTATCTGATTCTGGCGGCCCTGGGAAGCCGCCCCGTCAGGCTGACTGGTCTGCTCAGGTCGCGTGATACGGACCTGATGATCGGGGCCCTGGCGGCCCTTGGCGTGGACTGTCGGGTTGACCCGAACAAGGCTACGAATGTGACCGTCATTCCACCGGCAGGCGGGCGATTCCGCGGTGGCGCTCGCGTGGACTGCGGACTGGCCGGAACCGTCATGCGCTTTGTGCCGGGCCTGGCCATGCTGGCTGATGGCCCCACACGATTCGACGGAGACGAGCAGGCCTATCGCCGTCCCATGAGGCCTCTGCTGGAGGGGCTGGCCCAGCTGGGAGCCAGGATCGAATACCTGGGCCAGGAGGGCTTCCTGCCCTTTGTGCTCACACCGCCGGATCGCTTGGTGGGCAGGGAGGTGACCATAGACTCCTCTGCTTCCTCGCAGTTCATTTCCGGCCTCCTGCTGCTGGCTGCCAGGGCTGAGGGCACTATGACCATCGTCCACTCTGGTCAGCATCTGCCCAGTCTTCCGCATATCGCGATGACCGTTGAGGACCTGCGTCAGGCCGGAGTCCGGGTCCAGGCCAATCCCGACCGCTGCAGGTGGAGCGTTGAGGGCAGAGGGACTGCAGGGACAGGGCTGCCTGATCAGGTCCAGGTGGAGCCCGACCTGTCGAATGCGGCCCCCTTCCTGGGAGCGGCCCTGATCGGAGGCGGGCAGGTCAGCGTGCCCAACTGGCCAGACCATACCACCCAGCCAGGCGGCTTGCTGCCCGGGTATCTGGAGACCATGGGTGCGCAGGTAGACATGGTTCCCGACGGGCAGGGCAGTCCCACCTGCAGGGTCACCGGCGGGGAAGCCATTCATGGGCTCGGCGACTTCGACCTTTCCCCGGCGGGGGAGATCGTGCCTTCGATTGCAGCAATCCTGGTCTTTGCCGACGGGCCCAGCCGCCTGCACGGTATCGGCCACCTGCGCGGTCATGAGACCAATCGGCTGAAGGCATTGGCCACCGAAATCAGCAGAATAGGCGGTCAGGCCCGCGAGCTGGATGATGGCCTGGCCATCCAGCCCGTGCCTGTCCAGCGTATGCACGGGGCCGTCATGGAGACTTATGCCGACCATCGCATGGCCACTTTTGCTGCCATGATTGGACTCAGGATACCTGGCATCCGAGTACGCAACATCGGCACCACGGCCAAGACCATGCCCGACTTCCCGGGGATGTGGAAGCGGATGCTGGCAGGCGAGGACCAAGGCCGAGCCGCGGCGAATCGAGCGAAAGGAGCCGTGTTATGAGCATCGAGGCTGAAGGGCAGAACTGGCAGGAGGATCTGGACCTGGCCATCGCCATGGTTGACCGGGCGGATCAGGTCACCATGGGCTACTTCAAGTCGCCGGATCTTCACGTGGAACGCAAGTCGGACAATACCCCGGTCACCCAGGCTGACAAAGAGGCGGAGGCGGTGATTCGTCGCGTGCTGGCCCAAGCAAGGCCAAATGACACCATTTACGCCGAGGAGCTGGGAAAGCAGGAGTCCAACGGCAGACGGTGGATCATTGATCCGATTGACGGGACCAAGAACTATGTGCGCGGAGTCCCTGTCTGGGCGACCCTGATCAGCTTGGAGGCAGACCATCAGATGGTGGTCGGTGTGGTCTCCGCCCCCATGCTGGGCACCCGCTGGTATGCCGCGCGGGGTCAGGGAGCCTACATGGCTCGCCAGGGCGAAGCCCCCAAGGCCATCCACGTATCAAGAGTGGACCGGATGGAGGACGCCTCCATGTCCCTGTCATCGCTGACCGGCTGGAAGGCTATAGGGCGCCGGGAGCGACTTCTCGACCTGACCGATCGAATCTGGCGTCTGCGTGGATTCGGCGACTTTTGGCAGTACATGCTCCTGGCCCAGGGTGCCATCGACCTGGCGGCCGAGCCGGAACTGGACCTCTATGACATGGGCGCGCTGGTCCCCATCGTGACCGAAGCCGGGGGCAGCTTTACGGATCTGGCCGGCAATCCGGGTCCTTGGGGTGGCAATGGCCTTGCCAGCAACGGTCTTCTGCACAAGGAAGCCCTGGACGCTCTGGGCGACTGACCTATACGAGAAGGCCGGTGACCACATGCATTGCTGTGGTCACCGGCCTCTTTCTGCTCTTAGGACCAGGTTCCTAGAACCAAACCTTGAACTCAATCATCCCTCATTCAATCATCAATCAGATTGAGGGGACAGGTCCGGTTAACGGTCAGGCTTGGAACTTGTTGCCATAGGCATCGCCCTGGCTGGCGACGACCTCGGCCTGGCGGGCGATGGAGAGCTCTTCGTTGGTGGGGATGACGCAGACGGCGACCGTGCTGTCAGGAGCGGAGATGATCCGGGCCTCCTTGGACCGCTGGTCGTTCTTCTCCTGGTCCAGCTTCACGCCGAAGGGCTCCAGCTGCTCGATGACCCGACGGCGGACGATCTCGTCGTTCTCGCCCACGCCGGCCGTGAAGGTAATGGCATCCAGGCCGCCCATCTGGGCCGTGTAGTTGCCGATGTAGCCGACAATGCGGTGAACGTAGATATCCAGGGCCAGCTTGGCATCCTCATCGCCCTCGGCGATCAGCTTGTGGACCTCGCGCATGTCGCCATGGCCGGTCAGGCCGGTCATGCCGGAGCGCTTGTTGAAGAGGGTGTCCAGCTCATCCACGCTCATGTGGGCGTTGCGGATCAGGTGGAAGACAACGGCAGGGTCGATGTCACCGGTGCGGCCGCCCATGACCAGACCCTCCAAGGGGGTCAGGCCCATGGAAGTCTCGACGGGATGCCCGGAGACCTGTGCCGAAGCGGAAGCCCCGTTGCCGATGTGCAGGACGATCTGCCGCAGGCCCTCTGCAGGCTTGCCCAGGAGGCCGGGAACCAGCTGGCCTACATACTGGTGGCTGGTGCCATGGGCGCCGTAGCGACGGATGTGGTACTGCTTGGCGATGTCCTTGTTGAGGGCGTAGGTGGAGGCCTTCTTGGGCAGTTCGAAGAAGAAGGAGGAGTCGAAGACGAAGACCTGGGGGGTCTGCGGCATCAGCCTGCTCATGACCTCGGCGCCCTCAGCCTCGGGTCCGTTGTGCAGGGGGGCCAGCACGGCCAGATCCTTGACCTGGCTCAGGGTCTTCTTGGTCAGGAGAGCGGGCTTGGGGAAGATGGCTCCACCCTGGACGACACGGTGGCCAACAGCGATAATGCCGGCCTTGTCCAGATCAGGGCCATACTCCTTGAAGAAGCCCAGGACGCGCTTGAGCCCGACCTCATGGTCGTGGATGGGCTCCTCAAGCTCGTGCTTTTCGCCGTTGACCTCGTGCTTATAGTGGCCGTCGGTGGGCTCGCCGATCTTCTCGACCAGACCCGAGGCCAGGCTCTGGCTGGTCTCCAGATCGACCAGCTGGTACTTGATCGAGCTTGAACCCGAATTGATGACTAGGACGGTTTTCGCCATTGGGGCATCCTCCTGATGTGCTTGTATAGAGCCTGCGCTCCTCAATCAGTCTTCAAGATTACTCGTCGGCCCTTACAAGGCGCGGTATATAGCCAGGCCGACATGGTTTTGGGGCTGCTGCCGGAACCTTCTTCAAGATAAGATCCAGCAGCAGCCCCAAAGGTTTGCATAGACGTTATAAGACGGTCGTCAGTCCTGGGCCTCGACGGCGGTCAAGGCCACGGTGTTGATGATGTCGGCCACCAGAGCGCCGCGGGAGAGGTCGTTGACTGGTTTATTGAGGCCTTGCAGCACCGGTCCGATGGCCAGGGCGCCCGAGGTGCGCTGTACGGCCTTGTAGCCGATGTTGCCGGCGCTCAGGCTGGGGAAGACGAAGACGTTGACCGTTCCGGCGACCGGATCGCCCTTGGCCTTGGTGGCCGCCACAGTGGGGGACCAGGCCGCGTCGAACTGGATGGGGCCCACGATGGGCAGGTCCGGCGCCTTCTCCTTGGCCAGGCGGGTGGCCTCTTCCACCAGGTCCACATCCGGGCCCTTGCCTGATCCCAGGGTGGAGTAGGAGAGCATGCCCACTCGCGGGTCCACGCCGAAGGAGCGGGCCGTCTGGGCCGACTGAATGGCTATGTCAGCCAGCTGTTCGGATGACGGGTTGAGATTGATGGCGCAGTCGGCGAAGACCGCCACATGGTCGGGGAAGCACATGAGGAATGCTCCGGATACCAGCGAGGCACCCGGCTTGGTCTTGATCACCTGCAGGGCTGGGCGGACCGTGTTGGCGGTTGAGTTGATTGAGCCGGACACCAGACCGTCGGCCTTGCCCAGCACCACCAGCATGGTGCCGAAGTAGGAGGGATCCGCCAGCTGCTTGCGCGCCTGCTCCGGGGTCATGCCCTTCTTGGCGCGCAGCTGGCAGAGGCGATCGACCATGGGTGCCAGCACCTGCTCGTCGTCCATGGGCTGGAAGGAGGCCTTGTCCAGGTTGTTGAGGCCAAGCTCCTTGCCGCGGGCCAGAATGGAATCCTTGTCGCCCACGATGATCAGGTCGACGATGTTGCGGGCCAGCAGGTAGTCGGCCGCCTTGATGATGCGGTCCTCGCCGCCTTCGGGCAGGACTATGGTCTTCCTGTTGGCCTTGGCCTTGGCCAGCAGATCGTTCTGGAATGCTACAGGCGTGGTGGCCTTGGGGCTGGCGGCGTCGGCGGCCTTCAGCACCTGGTCGACGTCCACTTCCTGCTGGAATGTCTGGCTGGTGGCCTGGCGGGCCTGATCGGCGGACGGATCCGTGTCGAAGTCCATCTTGGAGACGGTCCAGGTCGGCAGATCATACTCTTGGAAGGCCTGAGCAAGAGGTGCCTTCTGCTCAGACTGGCATCCGGTGATGAAGATCCCGGCAAGCACGGCTCCCTGGGCCTCGATGGTCCGGCGGCAGGCAGCCACGGTCTTCATGACCTGGCCGGGTTCCCTGCCGATAGTGCAGACGGCCAGCATGACCGGGGACCTCAGGTCGGCGGCGACCTGTGCATTGAGAGCAAACAGGCCGGGGTCGAAGAGCTTTGAGGCATCGCTGCCCACGATCAGGACGCGCTCTGGATGGGTGGCCTCCACCAGACCGTCATAGGCGTTGAGGACATCGGCCCGGGTCTGCATCGTGTCCTCAGTGGCGTGCCCAGGGCACTTGCCACGGCAGATCTCCGGATCCGTGCCCGGGAATGAGCTGGCTGCAACCAGTTCCGGGGTCAATGGGTGCTTCCTGCAGGCGATTGGCCTGAATACGGCCGTTTTGGCTTTGGCGCTCAGGGCCTTGGTCAGGCCGTAGGCCACGACATTGCGGCCGTTGGCGGCTTCTGGGCTGATGATGGTGATGCTTGCAAGACTCACTGTGTCTTCTCCTGTCCGGATGTGGTTGCCTTGATGACTGCTTTGTTCACAACCTTGTCCAGTATACAGAAACCGCCCGCCATGCGGGCTGCGCATGACGGGCGGTTTCAGGGTCGGATCAGCGTATCACTCGTTGTCTCCGGCGGTCGCGGCGGTGGCGGAGATGGTCTCCTGGCCGGCGCGGTTGGCATCGGGCCAGACCCAATCGGTGTAATCGGGGTGGTCGTAGCCCTTGTCCACGGCGAACTGGAAGGCCTCGTCGCGGAACTTGGTCCACTTGTCGATCTGGTCGGCGTACTTGCCGGCATCCACCAGCTTCAGGGCGGAGGCGGCCAGGCACCAACGATCCATGTTGTTGACGCGCACCATGTCGAATGGCGTGGTGGTGGAGCCCTGCTCCTCGTAGCCATGCACGGAGAAGTTGTCGTGGTTGGGACGTCCGTGGATCAGGCGGTAGATGGAGCCGGGGTAGGCGTGGAAGGCGAACAGGACCGGCTTGTCCTTGCTGAAGAGCTCGGTGAACTCCTCGTCGGACAGGGCCTGATCGTTCTCCTCGGTGTCCTGGATCTTCAGCAGGTCGACCACGTTGACGAACTGAACCTTGAGGCCCAGCTTCTGCAGCATGTCGTCGGCGGCCAGGGCCTCCTGGGTGGGGATGTCGCCCGCGGTGGCGATGACGACATCAGCATCCTCGGCATCCTTGGCGTTGGAGGCCCAATCCCAACGGGCGGCCCCCTTCTCCAGCTCGGCGGCGGCCTCGTCCACGCTCTGGTAGGTGGCGGCGGGCTGCTTGCCGGCGAAGATGGCGTTGATGCAGTTGGTCGACTTGTAGCAACGCTCGCCCACGTTCAGCAGCATGTTGGCATCGGCGGGGAAGTAGATGTTGACCACGTGATCGTTGTTGAAGTTCTTGTTCAGCAGGATGTCGACGAAGCCGGGATCCTGGTGGGAGAACCCGTTGTGGTCCTGACGCCAGACGTGCGAGGTGACCAGGAGGTTCAGTCCGGCGATGGGCTTGCGCCACGGGATTTCGCGGACGGTGGCCTCCAGCCACTTGGCGTGCTGGTTGATCATGGAGTCGATGACGTGCACGAAGGACTCGTAGGAGCTCCAGATGCCGTGGCGCCCGGTCAGCAGGTATCCCTCCAGGAAGCCTTCCATCTGGTGCTCGGAGAGCTGCTCGATGACCTGGCCGGTGTGGGCCATATGCTCGTCGGTCAGCTCCGACAGGTAGTCGGCATCCCACTGCTTGTTGGTCACTTCGTAGGCAGCGGCCAGACGGTTGGAAGCCGTCTCATCGGGCCCGAAGATGCGGAAGTCGGTGGGGTTCTTGGCCAGTACGTCGCGGGTGTAGTAGCCCAGGACGCGGGTGGCCTCGGTGGCGCCCCAGCCGTGGCCGTGCTTCTTGATGTCGATCTCGTAGTCGTGGATGTCAGGCAGCTCCAGCGGTTTGAGCAGCCGGCCGCCGTTGGCGTTGGGGTTCTCGCCGATGCGCAGGTCGCCCTTGGGCATGAAGCTGGTGACCTCGGGACGCAGGGTGCCCTTCTCGTCGAAGAGCTCCTCGGGCTTGTAGGAGGCCAGCCAGTTCTTGAGGATCTGGAAGTGGGCCTCGGTGTCGCGGGCGGAGGTCAGCGGCACCTGGTGGGCGCGCCAGGATCCCTCGGTCTTCTTGCCGTCGATGAACTTGGGGCAGGTCCAGCCCTTGGGGGTGCGGAAGATGATCATGGGGTAGAAGGGACGGGTCATGTCGTCGGTTTCGGCCCGGGCCTTGATGTCGCAGATCTTGTCGAAGACGGTCTCCAGCATGTTGGCGAAGCGACGGTGGATGGACAGATGGTCCTCGTCGTCGAACCCTGCAACGAACTCGAAGGGCTCATAACCCATGCCATGGAAGTACTCATGCAGCTCCTCGTCGGAGATGCGCGAGAGGATGGTCGGGTTGGCGATCTTGTAGCCGTTCAGATGCAGGATGGGCAGGACGATGCCGTCGGTGCGGGGGTTGACCAGCTTGTTGGACTGCCAGCCGGTGGCCAGGGGGCCGGTCTCGGCCTCGCCGTCGCCCACGATGCAGGGCACAAAGAGGCTGGGGTTGTTCATGATGGCGCCGTAGGCGTGGGAGAGGGCATAGCCCAGCTCGCCGCCCTCGTGGATAGACCCGGGGGTCTCAGGCGCGAAGTGGGAGGGGATGCCGCCCGGGTAGGAGAACTGGCGGAAGAACTTCTGCAGGCCAGCCTCATCGTTGGTGATCTTGGGGTAGTACTCGCTGTAGGTGCCGTCCAGGTAGGACTGCGAGGTGCCGGCGGGGCCGCCGTGGCCGGGGCCCATGATGATTACGGTGTTCTGCTGATGGTCGGCGATCAGACGGTTGATATGGCCCAGCAGGAAGTTCAGGCCGGGGGTGGTGCCCCAGTGGCCGACCAGACGATGCTTGACATCCTCCCGAGTGAAGGGCTCCTTCATCAGGGGGTTGCTGCGAAGATAAATCTGTCCGATGGAAAGATAGTTGGCCGCCCGCCAATACTTGTCGACGGCCTCGAGGGTCTCCTCGGCGATTGGGGTCTCCAGCTTCGCCCAAGGGGTGCCGATAACAGGATTCGTCATGTGTACTCCTGCACTATAGTGCGATTGTTTATTTACCTCGGTTACGGGCTCGTACGGTGTCATTTCAGGCATCCGTCGGGTTCGTACCCAATGCCTACATGGTACGTGAACGAGCAGACTTTTCTGAACGTTTTCTTGCAGTGTGTGTTCGCTCTTGTGAGAAAATGCGAGGGAATTGTCTGCTTGCAGACTTGAATTTCCGCCGGGGGTGCCGACCAGGGCTCAATGACGGTAGCATTGTCGAAAACTGCAACCATACTGGACTTGTCCGCGGGCGTTGAATCGTCGCTCTCGGGCATCCATGGCAGATACAGCATACCTATATATAAGGAGTCTTATGGCACAGGGTCCCGTCCTGGTGGTCGATTTCGGTGCGCAGTACGCCCAGCTTATCGCTCGTCGAGTCAGGGAGGCGGGGGTCTACTCCGAGCTGGTGCCTCATTCGATGAGCCTGGACCAGATGCTGGCCAAGGATCCCAAGGCGGTCATCCTCTCCGGCGGCCCGGCCTCCGTCTACGTGGATGGGGCACCTTCCATAGATAAGAGGATTTTCGAGGCAGGGGTGCCCGTGCTGGGCATCTGCTACGGCTTCCAGGTCATGGCCCATGAGCTGGGCGGCGAGGTGGACAAGGCGGCCCTTGGGGAGTACGGCAAGACCGAGGCCTTCATCGACAGCGCCAAGGGAATCCTGCAGGATTCACCCGCAAGGCAGGATGTGTGGATGAGCCATGGCGTCGCCGTCAACCGTGCGCCTGAGGGATTTGAGGTCCTGGCGCATACCGAGGGTGCTCCGGTGGCGGCCATGCAGGATCCTTCCCGGGGGCTGTACGGGGTCCAGTGGCATCCCGAGGTGACCAACACCCCTCTGGGGCAGGACCTGATCGACCGCTTCCTGCACCAGTGCGCCGGACTGCCGTCGGACTGGAACGCCTCGGGCATCATCGAGCAGCAGGTGGAGAAGATCCGTAGCACGGTGGGTGACGACCAGGTCATCTGCGGCCTGTCGGGCGGCGTCGATTCAGCCGTGGCGGCCGCTCTGGTCCACAGGGCCGTCGGCGACCAGCTGACCTGCGTCTTCGTGGATCATGGGCTCTTGCGCAAGGGGGAGGCCGAGCAGGTCAAGCATGATTTCGTAGCCGCCACTGGCATCAAGCTGATTGCCGTGGATGCCTCGCAGGACTTCCTGACCGCCCTCAAGGGTGTTTCCGAACCAGAGCGCAAGCGCAAGATCATCGGCGAGAAGTTCATCCGCACCTTTGAAAAGGCCCAGCGGCAGGTGATTGAGGAGGCCGGCAAGACCGGCAAGGAAGTCAAGTTCCTGGTGCAGGGCACGCTCTACCCCGACGTGGTCGAATCGGGCGGCGGAGACGGAGCGGCCAATATCAAGTCCCACCACAATGTGGGCGGTCTGCCCAAGGACGTCAAGTTCCAGCTGATCGAGCCCCTGCGCACCCTCTTCAAGGACGAGGTCCGGGCCATCGGCACCGAACTGGGCCTGCCTGACCAGATCGTCTGGCGTCAGCCCTTCCCGGGCCCTGGTCTGGGCATCCGCATCATCGGCGAGATCACCCAGGAACGTTTGGAGACTCTGCGTGAGGCTGATGCCATCGCCCGCGAGGAGCTGTCCAAGGCTGGGCTGGATCGGCAGATCTGGCAGTGCCCGGTGGTGCTGCTGGCCAATGTGCATTCGGTAGGTGTGCAAGGCGACGAGCGCACCTATGGCTCGCCAATCGTGCTGCGTCCGGTCTCCTCCGAGGACGCCATGACCGCTGACTGGACGCGTCTGCCCTATGACGTGCTGGCCACTATTTCCACGCGGATTACCAACGAGTGCCCGGGCATCAACCGCGTGGTTCTGGACTGCACCTCGAAGCCTCCGGCAACCATCGAGTGGGAGTGAGCATATGGGCCGACAAGTTTTATGTCGATACGTCATATGGTTCATCGGCCCATTCGGTAAGCTTCCGACTTCTTGAACGCCAATAGCCAATAACGCCAGTAGCCAATAGGAGAGCTCAAGTGTCGCAACTGCTCATCTGATGGGCGCTTTCAGCGAGCGTTCATATTCCTGTAGCCATTCCTTGGTCACTGGCTCGATTCGTGTTCCGCCTTTGCCGTCTGGATTGGCCATGAGTATGCGTATCCGTTCGCCCTTCGTTGCTATGCAGAAGGTGAATTCTACGTTGGTGGCAACCCCCCATTCCCCTCTCCTGTTGAGAGCGATCAAAGAGATCTCGCCGGCCTTGCCGTAGCGGTTCCGCAGGAGGTCGTCGAATTCGTAGACTGCGGAATCGCAGGCTTCCTGCGGGCTCAAGCCGCTTCCCATCAGGGCAACGATCCGGTAGGAGAGGCACCCTTTCATGATGTCTTCTCCAAGCCCGGTGGCGGCCGCCCCTCCGATGGCGCTGTCCACATAAAATCCCGAGCCGGGTAGGGGAGAATCGCCTACTCTGCCAGGTTCCTTCATGAAGAGCCCCGATGTTGATGTGCCGGCAGCCATCGAACCATGCGCATCCAAGGAGATGGTCCCGACAGTATCGTGCCCTCGATAGGGACCGGCAGACTCCGGTCTTGCGGCCTTGGCGGCTTCCAACTCCCAGCGCCTTCTGGCCCTGTCTGTCAGCATGTTGCGCATTTCGAAGCCGTTGAGCTGGGCGTAACGGGTCGCTCCCTGGCCGACCAGGAAACTGCTGGTATGGCGACGGCTGAGTCGTCTGGCCACGGATATGGGGTGTAGTACATGCTGGATGCCGGCCACGGCGCCCAGGGCCATGCAGTTACCGTCCATGAAGGCGGCGTCCATCTCCATATCGCCTTCCCGGTTTGGCAAGGCGCCATAACCGACGGAGGTGTAATCCGGGTTGGCCTCAACCTCTTGAATCAGCGTCTCGACAGCATCGCTCGCCTGGCCACCCTCTTCAAGACCGGAACTGGACTTGACCATACCTTCATAGGCCATTCGCCAGGTTGCGATGGATGCCCAGGTGGACTGATTATGGCTGACTATCTGTGGGGATGAATCACTCATTTCCTCGGTTCTTTCTGTCGGCATGGACGTTGACTGCTCTTGAGCGGAGCGCGGATGCTGTTTTCGGGCAGAAGAGACAGCGGGTCCTCAGTCGGTCGACGAATGATCGAGCTGATATACCGTGCTCTTCATAGGGCGAGCCGTCGGCAGCGGGCTTGCTCTGCCCGCCTGCTGACGGCAACTTTGCCCTCTGTCCTATCTACTCTGCCAATGATAATTAATAAAGACACTTTTTGTTTCGGAATGTCCTGTCAGCGCTCCAATCGTTTGATAAGCATAAGCTCTTGCCTGCACGTCTTAAGGCTTACTTAAAAGGCCGGGATCCAGCAATTTGTTTGGTGATCGCTGGATATCGGATCCCGCAAATTCTGCATGACGCAACATGATCGGCATGTACAGTTTTCAATTTGATATATACTATTAACAAACTATTATCTCTTGAAATAGTTCGGGACCAAGATGGTCCATGGAATCTGGTTGTTTGCAGTATATGAGTGAATCAATCGCTCGCCATCGCGAAGGGAATGCGATGACTGTTCCGAGGAAGGGACTTTCATGGAGTCGAAAGAGAAACAGGTGAATACCAGTTCACCGATTTTGATGCTGGGCATCTTGTCCATATCATTCCTGATGTCGGTTTCCAATGCCGTTTCAGGGACAATCCCATTAATGAAGCAGTACTTTTCCAACATCTCGGAGGCCAACATCGAGCTGCTGGTCGTCATCCCCACAGGCGGCGTCCTGCTGGGAACCGTGGTCAGCGGCCTCATATCCAACAAGCTGGGCAAGAAGTACACGGTCCTTTTGGGACTCATCGTCTCCCTGGTCTTCGGAGTCATCCCTGCTTTCTTCTACAACTACCCGGCCATCTTCCTGTCGCGAGCCATGTTCGGCGTGGGCATGGGCATCTTCACCCCGCTGAGCGTCTCCTACATCACTGATGTCTTCCCTGAGAAAATCAGGAACAGGCTTCTGGGATGGAGGAACTCCGTCGGAGCCATCGGCGACTCGATCATGCTCTTCATTGCAGGGTTCCTGATCAACATCTCCTGGCATGCCACCTATCTGGTCTTCCTCTTCCTGATCGTGCCCATTGTCCTCGTCTCCCTCTTCGTCCCCAAGCGGCTTGATCGGGTCATTGTGGAGGATGGCAAGGAGGTCGAGGAGGACACCTCCATCAAGCCGTCCACCAACGGCGGCGTCATCCAGCTGGCCATTCTCTTCCTCTTCGTCTGCCTTTTCTATTCGGCCATCTCCCTGAAGCTGGCCAGCCATATGGTCGATTCACATATAGGCTCTGCAGCTGACGCCACCAGGATCTTCGGCTTCCTGGTGCTCTGTTCGATCATCTCCGGCATCGCCTTCGAACAGCTCGCCAAGCGGTGCGGACGATACACCGTCTTCATCTTCGAGGTGCTGACAGCAGTGGTCATGATCGCCATGCCCTTCACCAACTCCATTCCGGTCTTGCTGGTTCTGGTCCTGGTGGCAGGGTTCTGCAACGGCATCATCAACCCGGCCCTGACGGCACGCATGGTGGCCTATTCGCCCAAGGGCTCCATGAACCTGACCACTTCGATCATCCTGATCGGCATCAACATCGGCTCCCTGGTGGCTCCTTACTTCTTCCAGGCTCTGGGCGGGGTGCTTGGCAAGAATGACCCAGGTTTCATGATCATGTGCGCAGGGGTCTGCTACGTGATCCTGGCCCTTTATGATGCCTTCGTCGTCAAGAAGGACAAGCTGACCATCTGAGGCCGGTCATTGCAATTCGTGTCAATCAACAGAAACAGAGGTAAATAATGAGCAATACCGTGGAATGGTTCAAGCAGGCCAAGTACGGCATGATGATCCACTGGGGTCTCTATTCACTCCTGGGAGGAGAGTACCAGGGGAAGTCGTCGAGCAACTATGCGGAATGGATCCAATCCAAGCTCCAGATCCCCAACAAGGAATACGAACGCCTGACCCAGGCCTTCAACCCGATTTATTTTGACGCTGATGCCATAGTCGACCTGGCCAAGCGCTGCGGCATGCAGTATCTGGTCGTCACCACAAAGCATCACGACGGCTTCGCCATGTACCGGTCGTTGGTGGATCCCTACAACGTCTATGACGCGACGCCGTTCCATAGGGATGTGATCGGGGAGCTGTCCTTGGCCTGCCGCAAGGCTGGTCTGCGATTTGGCCTCTATTATTCGCAGGATCTGGACTGGCATGAACCGGATGGGGGCGGATACCTCTCGAACGACATCGAGACTGCAGGCACCACCTGGGACAACAGCTGGGACTTCACAGGGGAGAAGAACTACGACCGTGCGTTCAAGCACAAGATCATGCCGCAGATCGAAGAGATCATGAGCAACTATGGAGAGATCTCGGTTGCCTGGTTTGATGTTCCCATGACCCTCAGCGACGAGCAGAGCCAGACCATTTACGATACGGTCAAGCGCCTGCAGCCCGACTGCCTGATCAATTCCAGGCTGGGTAACGGCCGCTACGATTATGTCTCTTTGGGAGACAATGAGATTCCAGAAGACTCGGACGCCAGCGACAAGGCCGCTTCGGATGGAAATGTCGATTACAACTCGATCGAAGGATTCAAGCCCTCAAAGCTTGGTCTCTACGAAACCGCCGGGACCATCAACGATTCCTGGGGATTCTCCTACCATGACCAAAACTGGAAGAGCCCGCAAACCATTCACGATTACAAGGCCCATCTGAACAAGTACGGCATCAACTACCTGCTCAATGTCGGTCTGGATGGATTGGGACGCGTCCCTATGGCGGCCGAGCAGGCACTCCTGGGGGCACGAGCTCTGGAGGCCTGAAAAAACGGAATTCTGTGAATCAGCCAGAGGGTCTTGTCGGAAGGATGCCATTCCAATCCGACAAGGCCTTTGGCAGATTGTCTATTGTCATTCGTAATTCTGTTAATTTGCTGTGCGTCAGCGAGTAAGATGTACTTACAATTTTGGAGTGACTTGTTTCTCAACCGATAGGAACCTGTGAATATCTACTTTCTCGTGAGACAAGGCGTTAGTCGTTTAATTCGTGTTTGAAAACAATAACATTAACCAAGAATTTTAGGTTAATGCAGTATTCTACAGTTATCCCCGCTATTGCTTTTTAGTTTATTTTCTTTAATTAAGACTATTCGATTCTATATTTTTCATTTACTTTGAATCGCTTCTTATTTTTTGTAAATGACCTAGAGAGAGCAGTTCAGAAGGCAAATTGCGAACGTATAGTACAGCTGTAAAGGATGCCTTCACGCTACAGAGCAAATCCTGTCAACAATGATTAGTATCTATTTGTGCTTTTTTGAGTGTTATTCTGAACCGAAGGTCAGTTGTATCGCACTAATTAGCGGATTTGCGAGAATATTTTAAGATTGCACTAACTTTTTATATTGATAATTCTATCTATTCTATCTAGAAGATCGTCATAAGTAACAATGTCTACAACATGTGAGTATTGCCGCCTAATTAAATCGAAGTCACGTTGTTCATCTTCGGTAAATACGCAAGAGCCAATAAGTAGTAAGCCATGCGGATTGAGAAATTTAAGCTTAAAATCATCAGGGAGGTCTATGCCATTATCAGCAAGTCGCTTTTTACATGTATCGGAGAATCGTTCTTCCCCTGAAAGACCTAAATGATTTAAGTAGAAGATATATTTTTCAATTTGTGAGATTCCGCCAGTCAATTCACGAGCAGGGATGAAGTTATCTCGATATGTCTTCTTCATTAGGAGATTATTCTTTCCTAATGGCGATTTAATTTCTAAAAGATCCACATTGCCAGAAGCATCGATGAGGAGGTGATCAATCCGTCGAAAATTGGTTTTTCCGTGATTGCTTATTTTTTCTGGAATAACAGCTTCTCGCAGAACGGCGATGTATTGGGGATATACAGCAGGTAGTATAGACAGAATGATCTTTTGCCAGTAATCTTCATGCTGATCGCTATTCTCCTCAAGAGCATGTACGAGAACGTTACGAGCTTCAAGCAAAGACTGGTGCCGGAACTGGTTGATTTGTTTAGTTCCAATCGGACCGCTCTCGTCAATGGAATTTATGTGTTTGATTTTCCTCTGAACAAAATTGTTGTAGATTTGCTCGTAGTCTTCTTTGGGTGTGAGGTAGTCTCCCAATATTCTAGTTATTTGCAGCTCACCATAGTGTTTGAGTTGTGCTGTAGTAGGAAATTGCTCAAGCAAATTTGTAAAAACATCCCATGGTATTGAATTATCTGCAGAACCGCCAACAATAATATTTGAGTCTTCTGAGGATATAAGTGATGAAATTCTTTCGAATACTGACGTTTGTCGATCAAATCCGACCGCGAACAATTTGATGCTGACTTTTTCTTCAGTTGTTATATAAATATCCTGTGTGCTATCTAAGATCCTGCCAGGTATGTGATAATAACTTTCATTTCCTTTTAACTCAATGCTCGCAAATCGAAACGCCATTGTATATTCAGGAGTTGATAACGAGTCAATGAGATCTTTCTGTGAGAAGTTAAAGACCCTTCTGATTGAAATGGAGTAGCCATCTTGCAACACGGGCCTTATACTCTTTAGTTCATAAGGAATGGTCTCGTCGTCGTATTTGATCAGATGCTCATTTTCATCCCATGCAATGCCTAACTTAGCCTGCACGTATTCTACGCGTAAAGGTTCGACATAATACAGAATCAGTGAGGAACCAACTTCTTGGAACTTAAGGTTAGACATAAAGCCTCCGTTATCACCCGACATTTGCATAGTAATTGAAATTGTCAACGTCAGAAATAATATTCCGTTTTTATTTTAAATATACTCGTCTTAATTCAATTCATTAAAGATGAAATGAGGTACTAAAAAAGGATCCCGGCTCGGTTGTTACTTGTAATGGGTAATAGGTTCTTGGGTTTATTTTTGAGTAATTCAATTTATTGTAAAAGATTCTATTCGTGTGCGGATGTTCAAACAGGTTAACTCTTCATTTAAAGGTCTTTGGCATGTATCATCAGGTAGTCCCAGGCACGGGTGGGGAGGAGGGTATGAAGAGCGACCAGAGGTTTGGCGCCGAAGCCCAGAAGGTAGCGTGGACGGGGGTGGCGTACCGTCGAGGCGCGAACGATGGCTTTGGCGATGACCGATGGTTGGGTCAAATGCCTGCTGGAGTACAGCTTGCGCAACCCGGCAGCAGCTCGGGATCCTGACTGTTGATATGCGCTTTTGCGGGTTACCTTCAGAAGATGGTCGGCGGCTATTGCGCCCCAGTTGGTGGCAATGGCTCCGGGCTCAATCAGGACTACGTCGATGCCGAAGGGGCGCATTTCCATACGCAGTGCGTCGCTGAAGGCTTCAAGGGCATACTTGGTGGCATGGTACCAGGCACCCATATAGGTGACCATTCGGCCTGCCATGGATGAGGTGTTCACGATTCGGCCGCATCTGGCTCGGCGCATGGCGGGCAGTACCAGCTGGGTCAATCGGGCAAGGCCGAATAGGTTGACTTCGAATTGTCGACGTACCTCGCCAATGGAGACCTGCTCGACCGGACCATAGGAGCCGTAGCCGGCGTTGTTGATCAGCAGGTCGACCCGCTTTTCCTGCTGCAGAATTCGTGCGACAGCCTTCTGAATGGATGCAGAATCGGTCAGGTCCATCTGCACGGCTGTCACCCCTTTGTCGGCCAGTGGCTTCAGTCGTTCGACTCGTCGTCCTGCAGCATATACCTTGTATCCATGATCGGCGAGCAGGCCAGCGGTTTCATACCCGATGCCGCTAGTGGCTCCGGTGACCAGCGCCACTCGATTGGTCATACTTATCACCCCTTCTGGCTGGTGTCTGTGAATCGTGGCTCCTGCTTTTCTTTGAGGCACAGTATATGACGGCATTTCGTTGCAAGGACATAAAAAGCCAGACGAGGGCGGTCTACCCGTCCACGCCTGGCAATGCGACCATAACGAATACCTTATGCCTGCACCCTTTCCAGCAGGAGGTCGTTCAGCTCGGCAGCTGTTGGATAAGCCTTCTGGGTGCCGCGGCGCGTGACGCTGATTGCAGCGTATCTGTTGGCGTGCCCCAGAGCGGTTGGCACATCCTCGCCCTGCGTGTAGTAGTGGGCGAACGAGCCGATGAAAGCATCTCCGGCGCCAGTGGTATCCACGGCTTCAACCGTGACTGCAGGCACCAGCAGCTCCTGGTCGGCGCTGACCCATAGGGCGCCCTTGCCGCCCATGGTGACAATCAGGTTGCCTACTCCGCGCCTTACCAAGCTCCGTGCTGCGGCTTTGATCTCATCCAATGTCCCTGTGGGCATTCCTGTGAGCGTGGCCAGCTCGGTCTCATTCGGTGCGAAGAAGGCCACTCTGGAGACATAGTCGATGTTCAGATCGTCATTTGCTGGAGCAGGGTTCAGCAGTACAGGCACGCCGTAGTCCTCTGCCAGTTCAATGGCATGGTAGTTGGTCTCCAAGGCGATCTCCTGTTGGAGAACGACCAGTTTCGATCCCTTGATCAGGTCTTTTTTATCGTCCAAGGCGGCAGGCGTGAGCTGTTTGTTGGCGCCTTTGACGATCAGGATCCGATTGTCGCCGCTGGTGTCCACAAAGATGGGCGCCACGCCGCTGCTTCCATCGGCGATGCCGATTCCATCGGAGCTGATGCCGTTGCTGCGATAGTTCTCCAGCTGCTGTCTGCCGAATTCGTCCTTGCCGACCATGGTGATGAAGCTGACCTGTGAACCCAGACGGGCGGCGGCGATGGCCTGGTTGGCCCCTTTGCCGCCGAATCCCATCTCGAATTCAGGAGCTTCCACGGTCTCTCCTTCCACCGGCATGCGATCGACAAAGGTGGTCAGCTCATACATGTTGGAACCGATGACGGTGATGTCAGCCATGATGTTCCTTACCTTTCCAGGCCGGTGGTGACCAGGAATGAACGTGTTTCCTGGGGCTTGAGGTGGATCAGGGTGTCTGCCTTCTCAGCGGCGGCGCGGCCCTCGGGCGTGCTGGTGCCGGGCAGCGCAAAGGCCGCCACCTGTTGATCGGCGTTGTACAGGATCCAGCGGGTGACGATGGGGAATTGCTCCGTGCTGAACCGTGTCAGGAAGTTGTGTTCGGCATTCAGATGGAGCCGGAACTCGGCCACATCCGTAAACTTGGTCAGGTTCTGGGAGAAGAAGACGATCTCAGGATCGTAGTGGCTTTCGTCGTTCAGGTCGTTGATCAGATCACCGCTGGCCTTGAGCTCTTCGTTGTAGGCCAGCCATTGCGGGGTGGGATGGACGTGGGCGGGAACGGTCTGGCGCAGACGGAAAGCCTCGTCAGGCACGTTCTGCTCCATGTGCCCGTCATGCACGTAGGCGTAGTTCATATGGCACATGTATTGCAGAGGCATGGCCTGATAGTTGGAGAGGTTGGTGACCTCCAGACCGATGTCGAAGAGACCAGAATCCGTGTGCAATGTTACGGATGGCCTACTCAGGTAGTGGTCGCCGAACCCTTTGACATATTCAAATTGCCCATGTATTGACATGGTCCCATCTCCGAATTCCAGCCAGGCACTGTCCATGCGACTGGTCGGGGCCTCGCCGTGGAGTTGGTAGTCGTCCTCCGGGGCCGGGGTTCCGCCGCCAAGGAGTCCTGACGTGAACTGGAAGCAGCCGTAGGTATCTGCTATGGCCGTGCCGGGAAGGGGTTGCGAGAACATGTCCTTCATCTTCAGGCTGATGGAGTCGAAGACCGCATCCCAGATGATCAGGCCCATATAGGGCAGGACGGTGAGCTGGCCGCGGGAGTTCTCCAGACGGACCGCTTCAACTCCTGAAGGGTAGGTGAAGGTGACGGCTTTGAAATCGTCGTCCTGATAGAGGGTGAACTCGGCCGGGCCGAACATGTCATGATTGAGGTGAAGCTGTTGCATGATTGGTTTTCCTTTCATTGGTTTTTCTGAGCGCCTTCAGCCTTGAAAGCGCGCATCTTTGCTGTGGAATAGACGCAGACGACCGCGAAGCAGACCACATCGACGAGGAAGGACAGGGACATGTTCGAGATGTCCGCGACGAATCCCTGCGCTACAGGCATGAAGGCCCCGCCCACGATGGACATGACGATGATGGCTCCCGCTGTTTCCGTATGGCGTTTGTCGGTCACCGTATCCAAGGTCTGCGAGTAGATGGTGGCCCAGCAGGGTCCGAACAGGCCCGAGACGATGATGGCCGCATAGACGGCGCTCATGTTGCGCACCAGGAGGATGTAGACCAGGGCAGCCAATCCGAATGCCGAGAACCACTGCAGGACCCGGGAGGGGTGCATGGACTTCATCATGAAGTTGGCGATCACCTTGCCTACGAAGAAGGCGACATAGCTGTAGATCATGAAAGTCGATGCCGAACGTTCATTGATTGAGGAATTGAGCTCCATGGCTAATCTGATGGTGAAGGACCATACAGCCGTCTGCATTCCTATATACATGAATTCGGTGAAAATTCCCCAAAGGAAGCGGCGATTGTGCGCAAGATAGGCCAGTGTCTCGCCGATGCGCGCCTGAGGCTGCTGCTTGGTGGAATCCACCCTGGGCTTGCCTGAAGGGAACTGCGTCAATGCGAAAAGCACTAGGGCGACCAGCAGGACGAAGATGATGTATTTGTAAGGCAACAGCGTATGTTGAAGGGCGCGCTCGCCGAAGGTGATGCGGGCCTGTCCGTGAAGCCCTTCCATCTGCTTTTCCAGGCTCTGGCCTGCACCGAAGATCAGGTATTTGCCCAGCAATATGCCCGCTATGGCGCCGAGCGGGTAAAAAGTCTCAGAGATGTTAAGCCGCAGAGTGGCATACTTCTTAGGTCCCATGAGGGAGCTGAAGGTGTTGGCCGAGGTCTCCAGGAAGCTTAAACCGCAGGCCAAGGCGAACAGGGCGATCAGGAAGAAGCCGTAGGTGGCCATGCGCGAGGCTGGGAAGAAAATCGAACAGCCGATGGTGTATAGCGAAAGGCCGATCATGATGGCGACCTTGTATGAGGTCTTCTTGATGATGAGTGAAGCCGGTATGGCGATCAGAAAGTAGCCCAGATAAAAGGCTGTCTGTACAAAGGCGCTGGCGACATTGGACAGGGTGAAGATGGTCTTGAACTGGGTTATGAGTATGTCATTGAGACTGGCGGCCGCTCCCCAAAGGGGGAATAGACAGGAGAGCAGGATGTACTGGAGCATCGGCGTCCTGTCCAGGTATCCATCATCCAATTCCTGCGCGCGCAGTCTGAATGGATGAAAGGATGCTTTTGGACGCTTCTGTAAGGTTGTTGATTGCATGAACCCCTCCTTGGGTTTGCATTCGGTGGCCGCCGCATTGCGTGTGCCGAGAATATAAGAGTCGGTCCGGGGGGCCGGCCCCCGGACGCCGAGGTCAGGCCTTGCCGATGATGGCCATGCTGGAGCTGGTGCCCAGCCGTTCCACACCTGCCTTGATCAGGGCCTCAGCCTCTTGCCTGGTGTGGATGCCGCCGGCGGCCTTGATGTGAATTCTGTCGCCGACTGCTTGTTTGATGACTTCGATGTCGTGCACACTGGCGCCACGGCTGGCGAATCCAGTGGATGTTTTGACGAAATCAGCGCCTGCGTCGGCCACCAGCCTGCTGGCCCGCGCGATCTGCTTATCGTCAAGCAGAGCTGTCTCGATGATGACCTTGATGACTTTTCCTGCCTGATGCACGGTCTCGACGACTGCACGAATATCCTTGGCAACGAGCTCCTCTCGACCGCCCGTCATTTCGCCGATGTTGATCACCATATCCAGCTCATCGGCTCCGTTTGCGATGGCTTCCCGGCTTTCGGCGACCTTGCTGGCTGTGGTGTTGGCACCCAGGGGGAAGCCGATGACGCAGGCAGTCAGGACATCCGAACCTTTGACCCGCTCATGGACGTGGGAAACCCAGTAGGGATTGACCATGACCGAATAGAAATGATTGTTCAGGGCTTCGTCGATGACCTGGTCGATCTGAGCGAGTGTTGCCTCCGGCTTGAGTAGCGTGTGATCGATTAGGCGATTGATCTGCATGATTGTTACCTCCTTGTGGGCATCACTGTAACAGTCAATGCACGGAAGTAAAATGCTAATATGAACATATGTTCAAAAACTGAAGCTCGAACATCACATGACGTGACGCTGTCATTGGCTGCTGTTTCCGCACGACTAGGAGAAGAGGAAGTTTCATGATCGACGATGAACAGCATAGGAATCAAGCTGTCACAGTCTGTCACTGGTATTACGAGGAGGGCTTGGGTCAAAACGCCATCGCCCGCAGACTGGGCGTTTCTCGCCCGACGGTTTCGCGTCTTCTGGCCTACGCCAGGCAAGAAGGGCTTGTTCGGGTTATCATCGCGGACCCTCATGCTGATTTGCAATCCCTGGCCAGAAAACTCAAAGTGACTTTCGGCCTGCGAGATGTCAGGCTGTCATATGATTCGACAGGTGACGAAGAGGCCATCAGGGATAGACTAGGCGCGGTTACAGCGGATTATCTGGCGGAGATTGTCGGCGATCACGACCGTTTGGGGATCAGCTGGGGGAGGACCCTCAAGGCTGTAGCCGATCATCTGCGACCTAATGAGCACAAGGATGTATCGGTGGTGCAGCTCAAGGGAAGTGTCTCCGCATCTGACTTCAACAACTATGCCGCGGATATCGCCTTGAAATTCGGCATGGCCTTCGGCACCACCACTACAGTGCTGCCCCTGCCGGTCATTTTCGACAACGCATTGACTCGGGATATTGTGCTCAAGGACCGTTTTATAGACAGGATTGTTCGTCAGGGCGATCGGACCGATATCGCCTTGTTTACCTGCGGAACCGTTCGTGACGATGCCATGCTCTTCAAGCTGGGATATCTCTCCCGTAGGGAGATTGCCATGCTGCAGCACAAGGCTGTCGGCGATGTGCTTTCACGATTTATAGCTCCTGACGGCTCCATTGCGGATGATGGCATTAACGCGAGAACGGTGGGGATACAGCTTGATCGGTTGCGCAAGAAGCCATGTTCCATATTGGTGGCGGGAGGGCCTTCCAAGATAGCATCCATGCGTGCGGCGCTTCTGGGCGGCTATGCCAATGTGCTGATTACGGATTCCCAGGCTGCCATGCGTCTGCTTGAGGAATGAGCGGGTCTGTGCAATTAAGGGGGTTACGCCGTCTGGTGTGGCTCTTCAGATGCCTATCGCGTCCATAATCACGCAACGGCTTGGTCAAATAATGGTCGCCTTTTTGGATTGCTGAAACTTCGCTGTACGCTAATTGCTAATGCTGATTGTAGATTCCGCAGGAGGTTTCAGCATGCAGGGCACACGATTTACCTATTGGTGGCACGGATTCGATCTGTGACGCCGCGTGCCTTGTAGGAACGGTTGCATGGATCGGAACCCACCGGCCCTGCAGTCGTCGACAGCATTTCCCGTGCATCGTCACCGCATAGTCGGTAGGGCAGCACCAGCGACAATGGTTGAAGTAACCGCATGGGAAAGGACAAGCCAATGACATTGGCGGATCATATGAATGCCAGGGTCAAAGCTCTGGCGCCGAGCGACATTCTCGAGTTCAACAAGGAGATCGCCGGAATAGACGGCATCGTGAAGCTGACCCTGGGGGAGCCGGACTTCTTCACCCCTGAGCACGTCAAGCAGGCGGGCATTCAGGCCATCCAGGACAACCACAGTCATTACACCGAAAGTCGCGGCATGCCCAGCCTTCGCAAGGCGGCGGCCGACTATCTTCAGGCCAAGTACGGGCTGGACTACGACCCTGACACGCAGATGGTGATTACGGCCGGGGCCACCGGGGGCATCTTCTCGGGCCTGACCGCCATGATCAACCCGGGCGACACGGTCATCCTGCCCACGCCCATCTTTCCGCTCTACATCCCCATTGCCCAGCTGAGCGGTGCCAGGACCGTCTTCGTCGACACCTCCGATGACGGCTTCATTCTCAAGCCGGACAAGCTGGAGGCCGCCATCGAAAACAGCGACAGTCCGGTCAAGGCCCTGGTGCTCAACTATCCGACCAACCCCACCGGGGTGACCTATGCCCGTGAGGATCTGGAAGCACTGGCCCAGGTGGCGCGCAAGCACGGCTTCTTCGTGCTCAGCGATGAGATCTATGCCGAGCTGACTTACCAGGGCACCCATGTGTCCATGGGCACCATTCTGCCTGAGCAGACGGTCGTTCTTGGCGGGGTTTCCAAGTCCCATGCCATGACTGGATGGCGGGTCGGCATCGCCGCCGGCCCGGCCGACGTCATTGACCAGATCAGCAAGGTCAACGAGTTCAGCATCACTTCGGTAACCACCAACGCCCAGTATGCGGCCCAGGAGGCTCTGACCAAGGGGATGAATGACACGGATCCGATGCGCGAGGCCTACCGCAAGCGGCGGGACTATCTGGTCAAGGCCCTGCCCGAGGTGGGTATGGACGTCATCGATCCCAAGGGGGCCTTCTATATCTTCGCCCGGCTGCCCAAGGGCATGCGCGACAGCTGGAGCTTCGTCTACGACCTGGCTCGAAAGGCCAAGGTGGCGGTAATCCCCGGAGCCAGCTTCGGGCCCGGGGGAGAAGGCTACGTCCGCATCTCCTATGCCGCCTCTATGGAGGATCTGCATACCGCCGTGGAGCGGATCGGCGACTATATGCGCGCTCAAAATCGCGGGTGACTCCGCCGGCGATTCATGCGACAACCACCATCTGACAACCATCAACGAAGACAGTTACCAAGGACTAGAAAATGACTAGCATTCTCATATATTCAGTACGCCCCGACGAGCAGGAGGCCATTCAGGCCTGGGCGCAAGCCAATGACATTCAGGTGGATACCACTGACCACGATCTGGGTATGAACACCGTGGACATGATCAAGGGATACGACGGTATCGTCATCCAGCAGCACGCGGCCCTGCCCGAGCCCGAGCTCTACCAGCGGCTCAAGGAGTATGGCCTCAAGCAGCTGACCCTGCGCATCACCGGCTATGACATCGTCAACCTGCAGGCCGCTCGGGAGAACGGGCTGGTCGTTACCAACGTGCCTGCCTACTCGCCCCGGTCGGTCTCCGAACTGGTCCTGGCCCAGGTCATGCGTCTGGTCCGGCATCTGGGGGAGGCCAGCGCTCGCGAGGCCAAGGACGACTATACCTGGGCTGGGCTTCAGGCCCACGAGATCCACAACCTGACCGTGGGGATCATCGGAGCCGGCAAGATCGGATCGGCCGTGGCCAGGATCTTCCGGGCCCTGGGCTCCACCGTGATCGCCAACGATCCGGTCCACCGCCCCGAGCTGGCAGACACCCTGGATTACGTGGACCTGCCTACCCTTTTGAAGCGGGCCGACATCGTCACCGTTCATACGCCGCTGGACGAGACCACCCACCATCTGATCAACGCACAGGCCCTGGATGCCATGAAGCCCTCGGCCTTCCTGATCAACGCCGCCCGCGGCCCCATTGTGGACACCCCGGCACTGATCAAGGCCCTGCAGACCAAGTCCATCGCCGGTGCCGCCATCGACACCATCGAGGGGGAGGCCGGCATCTTCGAAAAGGACCTGAGCGGAACCAAGGTCGACAACCAAGCCCTGGAGACCCTCAAGGCCATGCCCAATGTGGAGGTCTCGCCCCACATCGGCTTCTACACCGATGCTGCCGTGAACGCCATGGTCAACATCTCCCTGAACGATGTGAAGACCATCCTGGAGGGCGGCACCAGCGAGCATCAGGTGGACTGACCGTATTATCTCCGCGACCCGGACCGGACTCCGACCGACTCAGTCGGTATTCTGAGCAAAGGTGATGGTGCCCCGGTCCGGGTCCATGCTTTCCACAATGGCCAGGGACTTGAGGTTGTAGCCCTCGTTGCGCAGGGTGCGGCCGCCCTCCTGGAAGCCCTTCTCCACGGCGATGCCGATGCCCTCGATGATGACCTTGGCATCATGGCAGATGTCGATCAGACCGTGCAGGGCGTTGCCCTTGGCCAGAAAGTCGTCAAGGATCAGCACGTGCTCGCCCTCCTTGAGGAAGCGCTTGGCCACGATGACTGGGTACTCACGCTGCTTGGTGAAGGAGTAGATGCGGGCCGTGTACTGGTCGCCGTCAAGGTTGATGGACTGGGTCTTCTTGGCGAATACCACCGGCACGTCCCCGAAGTGGCGGGCGGCCAGGCAGGCGATGCCGATGCCGGATGCCTCGATGGTCAGAATCTTGTCGATCCGGTGACCGGCAAACAGGCGGGCCCATTCAGCGCCCATGTGGTCGAAGAGCCGCACGTCGCACTGATGGTTGAGGAAGGCGTCCACCTTGAGTACATTGCCAGGCTTGACCGTGCCCTGGCGGCGGATTCGCTCCTCAAGTTCCTGCATGTCATCGTCCTTGTCGTCATGAAAGCGGGGCCCCTATGGTCCCGACGGATAGACACCAAGATAACCCGGTTCTGGGACTGTGGCCAGGCTGCCCTGATCCGCCAGGTTTCACCTCCAGCTGATTGGAGTGTCTTCCTGGCGTGTCAGCCCGTCAATGCGCGGATTCAAGGCCCTGACTGTTACAGTGAAAATTGACCGCAATGGTCACGCATCGTCACGGTGCGTTCAAGGACCTAAGGAGGACCATATGGGGATTCTGGATGATGCAAAGGATGCCATGAAGTCTGCCGGCGAGAAGATTTCCGATGTCGCTGGCGATGTAAAAGACACCGTTATGGACAAGGCATCCGATGCCAAGGACGCCGTTGCCGATAAGATGGGCGACGCCAAGGACGCTGCCCAGGACAAGATGGGCGACGCCAAGGACGCCGCCTCCGATAAGATGGACCAGGCCAAGGCCGATGCTAAGGTCGGCAAGGCCAAGGCTGAGCAGGGCGCCACCGAGGCTGTCAACAACGCCAAGGACCAAGTGCGCAACTGACTGGGTCATCTCGACTTCCCCGACTAAACCCCGTTCGCTTTCCCTATTCTCAAGGCGGACGGGGTCTTTTATGTCTGCTGGTACGTCTGCTGGCTAACCCATGAGCCAAGATCGATGACACCGCTTTGTGGTAGAAATAGTTGTCTGCCGGGTGTGCGCCATCCGGCCTGAGACGGTGACCGAGACCAGATGGCAAGAGGTGGCTTGTGAACGAGGAACCGGACTTGATCCAGCGCAGCGCCAAGGAGCTGCTCAAGGGGCTCAATGATCGTCAGGCCGAGGCGGTTCAATACCAGGGCCCGGCCCTGCTGATCGGAGCAGGCGCAGGCTCGGGCAAGACCAGGGTGCTGACCCGCAGAATCGCCTGGATCCTCAGTCAGTTCGGCGCCTGGCCCAGCCAGATTCTGGCCATCACCTTCACCAACAAGGCGGCCTCCGAGATGCGTGAACGTCTGCGCAGGCTGATCGGGCCCGTGGCCGACCGCATGTGGGTGTCCACCTTCCACTCGGCCTGCGTGCGCATTCTGAGACGGGACGGCAAGGAGATCGGCCTGCGATCAGGCTTCACCATCTATGACACAGCCGATTCCGAACGCCTGATCAAACTGATCGGCAAGGATCTCAACATCGATCTGAAGCGCTACACCCCCAGAAACATTTTGAGCCGCATATCCGACTACAAGAACAACCTGCAGGATTGGCGCACACAGCTGCAGGAGTACGCCCCCGACTACCGGCCCGGGCAGCGCGGCCAGCAGATCACCGCCCGCTTCGGCAACGAGGAGGAGCTCTACTCCGTGATCTACGCCGAGTACGAGCACCGGCTGGCCCAGGCCAACGCGGTCGACTTCGACGATCTGATCGTACGCACGGTCCAGCTGCTCCAGCAGTCCCCAATGGTGGCCCAGTATTACCACCATCGATTCCGCTACGTGCTGGTGGACGAGTACCAGGACACCAACCATGCCCAGTATGTGCTCATGCGCGAGCTGGCCGGTGCCGATGCCGACAAGCAGGACCAGGCCTGGATCACCGTGGTGGGCGATTCGGATCAGTCCATCTATGCCTTCCGAGGGGCTGACATCAGCAACATCAGGGACTTCGAGAAGGACTTCCCCGGAGCCCGGACCATCCTCCTGGAGCAGAACTACCGCTCCACCCAGACCATTCTGGATGCGGCCAATGCCATCATCGTCAAGAACGAGGGTCGCAAGCCCAAGAAGCTCTGGACAGCCCTGGGCAAGGGGGAGCCCATCGTGGGCTATGCCGCCGACAACGCCCAGCAGGAGGCCGCCTGGATCGCCACCGAGATCGCCCGGTTGCGCAGCGAGGAGGGCATTCCATACTCCGACATGGCCATCATGTACCGGGCCAACGCCCAGTCCCGCGCCCTGGAGGAGGGGCTGATCAACGCCGGCCTGCCGTATCAGCTGGTGGGCGGGACCCGCTTCTACGAGCGCAAGGAGATCAAGGACGCCCTGGCCTACCTGCACGCCATCGCCAATCCCCAGGACGATGTGAACATGCGACGGATACTCAACGTGCCCAAGCGGGGCCTGGCCGCACGTGCCGAGGCGGCGGCGACCTCCTATGCGGATCTGCATCAGGTCTCCTTCTGGGAGGGGGTGCAGCATATCGAGGAGGTGCCCGGGGCCTCCACGCTGATGGTCAAGCGGATGAAGGCCTTCAGGGATCTGATCACCTCCCTGACCGACTTTGCCGCAGAGCACGATACCAAACCCTCCCAGATTGTTGAGAAGGTTCTGGAGGAATCCGGCATGCTGGACGAGCTGCGCAAGTCGGTGGACCCGCAGGATGCCTCCCGGCTGGAGAACCTTGGCCAGCTGCAGTCCGTGGCCGCCGAGTTCGAGCAGAAGACCCCCGACGCGACGCTGGCGGGCTTCCTGGAGACCACGGCGCTGGTGGCCGACTCGGACCAGCTGCCGGGCCTGGGCGACGACTCGGGCAAGGTGACGCTGATGACCCTGCACACGGCCAAGGGCCTGGAGTATCCGGTGGTCTTCCTGACCGGCATGGAGCAGGGAACCTTCCCGCACTCCCGCTGCCTGGAGGATACCGATGAGATGCAGGAGGAGCGTCGACTGGCCTATGTGGGCGTGACCCGTGCCAAGCGGCGCCTTTACCTGACCCGGGCGGCCGTCCGCTCACAGTGGGGGCAGGTCAATGAGATGCTGCCCAGCCAGTTCCTGGATGACATCCCTGACGATCTGATCGACTGGAAGCGTCGGCAGGCCGGCAACGAGCGGATGCGCGCAGGCTGGGACCTGGGTGACGACGAGGACGAATTCGGCGGCTTCGAGGATGAAAGCGACGGCCGTGCATTCGGTCATCGTTCATTCGGCGGGTTCGGCTCATCCCGCAATGGGTACGGGCGCTCGCGGGCCTCCTCGCAGCGGTCGTTCGGATCATCAGGTTACGGCTCCCGCGGCTCCTCCTCCAGAAATGGAAGGGTCACGACCCGACGGAGCACGACAAGCCCGTCGTCAACCTCACACGCTGGCAGGGCCTCGGCCCAGCCCAAGTCGAACGGCCTGTCCATTCAGGACTTCTCCCTGGGTGACAGGGTTGCCCACGACCAGTATGGCCTGGGCAAGGTGGTCGACATTCAGGACAAGGGGCACAACTCGGTCCTGACTGTGGACTTCGGTTCCGAGGGAACCAAGCGGCTGATGCTGCGCCTGGCGCCGATCGAAAAGCTCTGAATGATCGAGACTCCAAAAGCTGTATGCTCACGACTCTTGTGCAGACAGCCATTCCACAGCGAGCTGGGTGCGGTTGGCCAGGTTGGTCTTGGCCAGGATGGCGGAGATGTGATTGCGGACGGTGCCTTCGCTAAGATAGAGCCGCCTGGCGATGGCCTGGTTATCGAGGCCGTCGGCCACCAGAGCGGCGATTTCACGTTCACGGTCAGTCAGGGTTTGGAAGCGCCGGGGAGCAGGCTCAGCTGGGTCCTTTCGCGCCTGATCCTCCTGTTCGCCAAGCGATAGGTTGGCAACGGCTTCAGCTCCAAGAACCGTCTGACCGGCCATGACGGCTTGGAGGGCCGGCACCACTGAGGCCACGTCCTGCTTGATCACATAACCCTTGGCACCCAAGGCCAGGGCGCGGGAAATGTACTCCTTGTCTGCAAAAGTGGTCAGAAAGAGCACCCGAGCAGCCGGATCCACGGCGATGATGCGCTCCGCCGCCTCCAGGCCGTCCATGCCAGGCATCTGCACATCGAGCAGCAGCACGTCAGGCCTGCCGCCAGTCGCTTGGAAACAATCCAGGGCTGACTGGCCGTCATTGGCTGTCCAGATCACGTCTGCAGTACCGGTTGCCGTCAAAATCGTTGACAGGGACGAGCAGACAATCGGATCGTCATCAGCGATAGCGACTTTCATGCCATGACCTTCCTATCCTCTCCATGCTCAGCTGCGCTGTGGTCGGACCAGGGCTCCTTGGGCAAGGATACGAAGACCTTCCATCCTTGTCGGTTGGGGCCGCTGTTGGCCGTGCCTCCCAAGGCCCTGGCCCTGGCCTCCATATCAGCCAGTCCCATGCCGCGGCTGTCAGGCTGCGACTGCTGAGACCCGCCGTCATCCTGCACCACCATCTGCCAGAAGGCCGGGAGGTCGCGCAGAATGACTTGCGCTGAACTCGCCGAAGAATGGCGGACCGTGTTGGTAAGGGCCTCGCGGACGATGGTGGCCAGGCAGCGGCACACTGGTGCGGGAGCTGTTTCGATGCCGTTGTTCAGATCGACCTTCAGCCGCCCCATAGAAGCCTCGGAGCTGGCATCCTCCATCTGGGATGCGAAGTCGGTGCCTGCATCTTCCAAGTCATGCACCGAACGACGGATTGTGGTCATGGCCTCGTCCAGGGTCTTGCCGACATCATCCAGTATCCGCTCGGCACTCTGATCGCCCTTGCTCTGCGCAACCACCCGGCCAGCCTGGATCTGCATGATGGCTCGGGTGAGCAGGTGGCCCACATTGTCATGAATATCCCGAGCGATCCGGGTCCGCTCGGATAAGTGCGCCATCCGGGTCGCCTGGGCCCGCTCCTCGTCCAGGTCGTTGATTCGGCCGTGCAGTTGGCGAATCCGGTAGCGTTCGGTGTCCTCAATCTGCCAGACACGACCCTTAGCCACGGCCAAGTGTGCACATGCCAGTCCGCCGCCTTGCGCCAGTGCTGAGATCAGCAAAGCCAGCAGGGCATAGCGTTGGGCGAGGCCTGTAAACAGTATGAGGTCGACCATGGTGGGTATCAGCCAAAAGAAAGCCGGCAGCAAGGCCAGGATCAGCCTGGGCCGGGCCAGCCCGGGGTCCTTGGTCTGAGTGCCCTTCGTGCCGGCCGATCCGGTAGCCGGGACGATGCTTCCGAGTCCGACCCCCGCTTCGAAGGCCAGGGCTGGCAGGAAGAAAAGCCAGACTGGCATGAACGTTGTCAAAAGCGACACCAGAGCGCCGCCCCACATGGAACCTGGCGCCGGCAGCAGCCATTCACACAGGGCTCCTGCGGCTAGAGAGGCCAGGAGGCCGGCGATCAGGGTTGCTGAAACCCCTGAACCATACCATGATCCGCATAAGGTCCCCAGACCAAGCAGGACCAGCCAGCCAGCTATCCTGCCCATGAATGTCTCCTCGCCCTGTTGCCCTGTTGTCTCAAATAGTAATTGGCGGGCTACCCCTTCCTGCGCCTGTCCACATGCGGGAGCACCCATGACAAATGTCATAGATCTGATTCGACCATCCACAACATTGATGACGGCTGTCACGGTGTTGGGCCAGCCGTAGCTGGGATGATGGAATCATGAACAGTTCACGTGAGCAAGAGCCGGCCTTGAAGGTCAGCGCATTGGTGAAGCGCTACGGTGACATGGTGGCCTTGGACCACTTCGACATGGAAGTCGGTCGTGGTGAGGTATTCGGACTGCTTGGCCCCAATGGTTCAGGCAAGTCAACCGCCATCAACTGCATCCTGGCACTGCTCAGCTACGAATCGGGGACGGTTCGCATATTCGGGCAGGAGATGACCCCGACCTCCTACGACCTGAAAAGCCATATCGGCGTGGTTCCACAGAATGTGGCCGTCTTCAACGAACTGAGCGTGCAGGAGAACATCGACTATTTCTGCTCCCTCTACGTGCCCAGGAAGGCCGACCGCAAGGAGCTGGTCGAGCAGGCCATCGACTTCGTGGGGCTGGGCGAATTCCGCAAGTTCCGACCCGGCAAGCTGTCGGGCGGTCTGCTGCGCAGGCTCAACATCGCCTGCGGCATCGCCCACCAGCCGGACCTCATCTTCTTTGACGAGCCCACCGTCGCCGTGGACCCCCAGAGCCGCAACGCCATCCTGGAGGGCATCGAACGGCTGAACGCCCAAGGGGCCACCGTGGTCTACACCAGCCATTACATGGAGGAGGTGGAGCAGATCTGCACGCGCATCATGATCATGGACCACGGCCGTCAGATCGCCCTGGGCACTGCCGAAGAGCTCAAGGGCATGGTCCAGGCCGGCGAGCAGGTCACCGTCGAGACACTGGACCTGCAGGATTCCACGCTCGCCCAGATCCGTGCCCTGCCCCTGGCCCAATCCGCCGACTATGACGGCAAGGAGCTGGTCATCCACTGCCGGCAGGGCGAGCACAACCTGCAGGACGTGCTGACGGTCCTGGAATCCACCCAGACCAGCTACGGCCATCTGACCAGCCGTCCGCCATCCCTGAACGACGTGTTCCTGGAACTGACCGGCAAGGAACTGCGCGACTGAGCGCAGTCCATAGGCTCGATTGCCGTAAAGGAGCACCTATCCATGTGGAACTCATTCCTGATCAACGTCAAGACCTCGATACGCAACACCTCCTCCCTCTTCTGGGTCCTGGCCTTCCCGGTCATTCTGGCCGCTCTGATGCTGGGCATCATAGGCAACCTGCAAGACAGTTACACTGCCGAGGCACAGCACTTCGCCATAGTCTCGGATGCCAACTGGAAAGCCAGCCCAGGTGCTGACGAACTGGTCTCATCGCTATCGAAGAAGCCCAAGGCTGGGTCTGACGACACTCAGCTGCTTATCCCGACGACAGTGGCTTCCAGGGAGGAAGCGAACACGCGTCTGGATAGCCGGAAGGATATTGGCTACCTGTACGCGGGCTCTGACGGACTGGTCAACATGGTCCTGTCCGACCGCGAAGCCGCCAGCATCCAATCCGATGCCACCGCCTCCGAAGGCATAGCGGTCTCCATTCTGTCCGCCTCGTTGGGCAGTTTCAACCAAGCCAACTCCGCAAGGGCAGCCATGGCTTCACCAAGCAACCGAATTCTGCTGCAGTCCGGCGGACCGACCTACACCAGGCAAATCCGCCTGACGCACATCCACCCTTCTATGACCGCGCCCTACTTCTTCGCCGTGCTCGCCATGGCCTGCCTTATCGGTGCCAGCACCGCTGCCGAGATGATTGCCAGGACCCAGCCCAACCTTTCAGCCCTGGGAGCCCGACGGGCCAGTTCTCCCAGCCCCAAGTGGCGGCAGGCAGCGGGTGCCTTCCTGGCCTCCTGGCTCTTCTCCGCAGTCAGCCTCATGGTCGCCTACATCTTCGTCCGCACAGTCTGCGGCGTGCAGACCGGCGGTCGCGACCCGATAGCCCTCATAGCCATCGCCGTGGGCACATTTATGGCGACCGCTTTCGGCTCTATGATGGGCGCCATTCCCAAACTCCCCACTGAAACGAAGGTCGGCCTGGTAATAGCGATCGACTGCACGCTGAGTGCCTTTATCGGCCTCTATGGCAGCCTGGCTATGGACCTCAACAATGCCATCCAGGAACATGCTCCCATCTTTCATCTGCTCAACCCCGTCAAGCAGGTCTCCAACCTCTTCTACGACATCGTCTACTACGACAGCCTGGCACCCTTCGCCCGCACCTGCGGCATCCTGGCCATTATGGCCGCTATCTTCCTGGCCATCTGTGGTCTGCTCCTAAGGAAACAACGGTATGAATACTTGTAAAACAGCACTGCGCGTCGTCTGGGCGCATAAGTTCTACCTCCTCCTGTATCTAGTGGGCATGAGCCTGATCATGATTGTCATCGGCTCCACGAACGTGCAGGCCGCGGTACGTGCCAACACCTCAAGCTCGATTGGTCGCTTTGAGCCCGCACGTGCGAAGGTGGTCGTCATCAATAGGGATTGCGGTAACCAGGCTGGCTGCGAGCTGGGCCAGGGTCTGAAGAAGTATCTGGGCAAATCGGCCCGATTGGTGACAGTCGAAGATAAGCCCCAGGCCCTGCAGGACGCCAATGTATCGAGTAAAAGCGATTTGACCGTCATCATCCCAGCCGGATATGGACAACGGTTCCTTGAGACGCTTGAAGACACTGCTGCCCAAGCTCACAGCGGCGGCAAGACGACTGCTTTCCCTAAGGTTGAAACGGCTGCCTCCTACAATTCCAGCCGTGGCAGTCTGGCACAATTGCAGGTGGACAGTTATTTTGATGCTCTTCGTGCTGCTTTGCTGAGCGGTCTGGGCCAAAACGGTTCGACGGATCTGCACTCGCCGGCTGCGGTCAAGGATGCGGCTGCCTATGCAGTAGCCCACTATGCCGGCAACCAGCCACATGTGGGCATCCATGCCAGCCCCAAGACTGATAACCATGGAGCTTTGTTGAAAGGCTTCGCTACGACAGTCGGCCTGGCCGCTTTTCCCTTGATGACAGCGCTGACGGTCTGCGTTGCCACGCTCTTCGGAGCCTTCAGTTCTCCCGACCGACATCGACGCCTGCTTGCCTCTCCAGAGCGGTCAAGCAGCCTGAATGGACAGGAGCTCATGGCAGCCCTCATTCTGGCAGGCATCTCCTGGGCATACTATGTGGCACTCGTTGCCTTCAGCATGACGGCATCGGGGGTGTCCTTGGCTTCGCTTGGCTGGGGGAGGGTGCTGCTGAGCTTTTTCGCCATGCTGGTATTCGCTGTGTCGGCGGCATCCTTTGGATTCATGCTTGCCCAGTTCAATCCCTCCTCTTCGCTCATAAACTCAGTAGGCGTCACCTTCGGCCTGGTGGTGATGTTCACCTCCGGGTCCAGTTCTGGCGGCCCCCTGCCTCCGGTCATGCAGACCATCGGCAAGCTGACTCCGGGCTGGTGGTACAACACTGCAGTCCAATCAATCATGGATTCAAGCGCAGCAGGTCTGGCCTCCTGGGCTCTGCCGCTGACCGTGGTTGCCCTGTTCGCTCTGGCCTATGCCTGTATCGGCCTTATGGTCTCACGCCTTACACGCACCCGTGCCACCCTGGTCGCTCCCGTCAGCTCCGACCCCAGTATGATCGGGTAGTTTTTCCGCATTCATATCATCTTTCTGTCAACGGTTTTGCTTTCGGTAATCTACCGAATATAAAATAATTTTGGAGAATAGAGCCAAAACCAAATGCAGCACAACTGAAGAAGTAAATGATATGAACATACTCGTTATTCAAGGATCACCCTATGGAGGTAGTTTCAGCCACACCAACGCCCAGGCTTATGCACAAGCTGCCCGGCGTAAAGGCCACACGGTCGAAATGATCGACCTCAGCCAGGAAGACTTTGACCCAGTGCTTCGCTACGGCTATGTCAAGCACATGGAGGACGAATCAGCGCCTAAGCGTTATCAAAACATGGTTGCACGAGCCGATCATCTGGTCTTCGTCTTCCCCATTTGGTGGGCGGGCGAACCGGCCATCCTCAAGGGCTGGCTGGATAGGGTACTCACGCCCCAATTTGCCTACAGATATGAGAGCAGCCTTAAGTCGGAGGGGCTGCTCAGAGGCAAGACGGCGCAAATTATCAGTAGCAGCCATGGGCCGGCCTTCGTCTCCAAGATGTATGGCTCCACCGTGACCCGATGGAAGTACTCCATCCTGAAATTCTGCGGTATCAAATTCACCGGGGCCAGCATTCTGGGCTGCATAGATTCGAAGATTGATACACCTGAACGCCGCGACGCCTTCACTCGGAGGATTTGCGAGACAGTCCCCTCAGCAAAGTAAGGCCTGTCAGCCTTATTGAGACGCTTTTGTGTCTATGTCGCTAAGCGATGGATCCTTGGTCGCCAATGGCGAAAAAGCGCCGGCGCGGCATTCAAAAGGCCTTCACCTCGTTGATCATTCATCCGGCTTCATGGCCAGTCTGGCAATCAGACATGTCAGCAGTGTCACCATGACAACACCAGTGATGATCAAGGTCATGGGGCAGTGGTCGATCAGCGGGCCGAAGGAGGCTTGCCCCAACGGAATCGCGCACATGCATAGACTGTTGGTCAGCCCTATCACTTTGCCTATCAGCATTGCAGGGGTATGAATCTGCTCATAGGACAGGGAAGTGATGTTGACTGTCTGCACCATTCCCGCAGCCAGAGCCATGCACCCGGTTACCAGGGCGAAGAGGGCATATGTAGGCAAATGCAAAAGCAGTCCTGCCGCAATGGGCAGGAGAACCAGGGCGCTGCCCGAGAGCAGTATGGGTATCCGTTGCAGATAGAACCAGTCTGGACGGATGGACACCAAGATGGCTCCAAGCAGGCTCCCGCAGGCCAGTATTCCTTCGGCCAGCCCCTGCATTGCATTGCTCAGACCCAGCGTCTGAGTGACCATATAGGGCAGGGCCACGTTGATGTAGGAGGCAAAGATCAGGTTGGCCGCCAGACTGAGTCCTATGACCACTTTGAGGTTGCTATTCCTGACCAGAAATTGTGCAGCTGTTTTCGTGTCCGCGACCAGATGGCTCACGAGTGCTCTTGGGCCTTGGGAGTGGCTTTGTGCTGGTTCGGGAATTCTGACGGCGATCCTGATCCAGGCAGCCGACAGAAGGCAGACCGAGGCCGAAACCCCGACTACCTGCATGATTCCGAAGATTCCCATGACCATGCCGGCCAATACTGGTCCGATCATTCCCACCAGGGAGATCGCCTGCGAAACCAGTGCCGATGCGCGGGTCAGGTCTTTGCTGTCTACCAGGCAGTGAAGGGCTGCTTGCACCGTTGGGCTGTAACAGGCCCTGTAGGCATTCACCAGCATCATGCAGGTCACAGTCAAAAAAACCGGGTCGATCTTGTGACTGATCAGGATATATAAGAAGGCAGTCAACGCTGACAGAATGTCCAGCACTGCCATGGTGGACTGCTTGTGCAGCCGGTCGGCCAGAGCTCCGCCCAGAGGCGTCAGGAGTATGGATGGAAGGACGGCCATAGCGGAGGCCATGCCATAGAGGGATACTGATCCTGAGATGTTCAGCAGATGAAGCGGAAGGGCGAAGACCAAACATGTCTGCCCTAGATTGGAGAGAATCTCAGTCGTCAGAAGAGCAATGAATGGCGGTGCCAGCAGTCCTTTGCTTGAAGTTTGGGCCTGATCGGGCGGGTTCATATGCCGGCTTCGCCTTTGGCTTCGGTGCCGAAGGAGGCCAGAAGGTCGGAGAACCCCTGATCCTCCAGGGGGATGCCCAAGCCCTGCATGATTGAGAAAAAGCAAGCGGCTCTGGTGCGCAGCTCAGCCTGTGTTCCCTGGCGGAAGAAAGGCAGGAGCCACATATTAGCTAGCAGCCGGAAAATCTCTGTGGTTTGTTCGACATGGTTCACGTGCATTGAGCCGTCCTGATTGCCCTGCTTGAAAAGGTCGACAAAGTCATCCCTTTCATCCACCAAGGCCGTGAACTCCATGCCGATCATCTTGGGATTGGCCTTTGGGTTGAATTTGCGGAACATCAGGTCCGCGGCCTTCAGCCTCTTGCGAGCTCGCTCAGGGGAGAAGAGCGACTGCAGCTGTTCCAATGCCGTGCCTTGCTTCGACCTCGCATTGGTCTTGCCGGTCTCCTCGCTCATGGTGTTCATCAACCTGTCGGCCACAGCGTCGAAGAGGTCTTCTTTGGACCGAAAATGGTGGTAGACGGCCCCCTTGCTCAAGCCTCCGGTTGCATTGATGATGTCCTGCATGCTGGTTTTGTCGTAGCCCTGGCTTGTGAAGAGTTCGGTGGCGGCTTCGATGATTCTCTCCTGTGTCAGCTCTGGATGTGCGTTGCGGGCCATGGTCGTCTTCCTTTCAGATCGCTGAGATGGGTCGTTGTTGATCGGTCGGGGGAGTCTGCCTGCCTTGGATCAATATCATACCGACCGTTGGTATGAATATAGCACAACATACATCTACTCCCAGGTCGGGCTCATGTGGTTTAATAAACACTTGGTTTGCGTGTTTGTGCGTGAACCTATCTGGAGTCTCAGCCCATCAATGGGTCGGCGGCCGCAAGGTCGTTCGTGCTTGGCACGGTGAAGCATTGGAGAGGCCTGACTCGACGGTTCCGGCCGTCTTCGTTCAGATAACGACAGAAGCAAGTAAGGATTGCATCAATGACTAACATTCAGCGTGCGCGCCGCCAGGTTCGCCTGTCCCGCGCTCTGGGCATCGCCCTGACCCCTAAGGCCCAGCGCCTGTTCGAGAAGCGCCCCTATGGCCCCGGCGAGCACGGCCGCAGCCGCCGACGCACCGAGTCCGACTACGCTGTCCGTCTGCGCGAGAAGCAGAGGCTGCGCGCTCAGTACGGTGTCTCCGAGAAGCAGCTGCGCGCCGCCTATGAGCGGGGTACCCACGAGTCCGGCCAGACCGGTGCCGCCATGCTTCGCGAGCTGGAGTGCCGCCTGGACAACCTGGTCCTGCGCGCCGGCATCGCCCGCACCACCGCCCAGGCCCGTCAGTACGTGGTTCACCGCCACATCCTGGTCGACGGCAACATCGTGGACCGCCCCTCCTACAGGGTCAAGCCCGGCCAGACCATCCAGGTCAAGCCCAAGAGCCAGACCATGGTGCCCTTCCAGATCGCCGCAGAAGGCGTCCACCGGGACGTGCTGCCCGCGGTCCCCGGCTACCTGGACGTGGACCTGGCCTCCCTGAAGGCCAGCCTGGTCCGCAAGCCCGAGCCGGAGGAGATCCCGGTTCAGATCAACATCCAGTACGTGGTCGAGTTCTACGCTCGCTGACCACCAGGAACTTTGGGGCCCCGGTTCGTCCGGGGCCCTTTGCGTGTCAGGATCTGCCACTCCTTCATAGGTATGGGTGGGATAATAGGGACATGTTGCTCCATCTGTATGCCGTCCGCCATGGGCAGACCTATTTCAATCGTTACAACCGTCTCCAGGGCTGGTCCAATTCACCCTTGACCTTATCGGGGCTGGAGGATGCCGACCGTGCGGGCCAGAAATTAAGCAAGGTGAGCTTTGCGGCAGCCTACTGCTCGGACACCACACGCGCCCAGGAGACAGTCCGCAGGATCCTGGCCCAGAACCAGTCGGAGAAGAAGCCTGAGCCGGTCAGCGACAGCCACTTCCGCGAGCAGTTCTACGGCTACTTCGAGGGGCAGGACATGGCCATGGCCTGGTGGGCCGCAGGCGCGCCTCATGGAGCAGGCACCTACCAGCAGATTGTGGACCAGTTCGGTCTGGCCGCCACCAGGGACTTCCTCAAGCAGGCCGACCCCTTTGGCGATGCCGAGTCCGACAGCGAGTACTGGACTCGCATTGCCGGCGGATTCGCCCTGATCGCCGCCGACCCGCATCTGAAGAATGCCGACCGCGTCCTGCTGATCTCGCACGGCAACACCTTGCTCAGTCTGGTCAACCGCTTCGGCGGCGGGCGTTACGACACCAGCAGTCGCCCAAGCAATGGAAGTGTCACCATATTCGACTTCGATACGGAGGCCCCCTTTGACCGCGCCCTCCAGGTCCGGTCCTTCAATCAATGAACCGGCTTCAATAGGCTAGTCATGGCCTGGACTGATAGACGGCGCGTGCTAGCGTTGTCCCCAGTATCGTACCAATGGAAGAGAGGTAGCAGATGGACGTAGGACAGATTGCCGGCCTGATAGCGGCCATTGCCTTCGCTATCCTGGCGGGGTTTCTGATCTATCCCCTGATTCGTCTGGGGAAGCTCTTCGATCAGCTGGCGCAGACCATCAAGCAGGCGGGCGACCATGTCGTGCCCACCCTGGACGAGTCTACCAGCACGGTCACCCAGCTCAACCAGACCCTGACTGACGTCAATCGCATCTCAGCAGCGGCTTCGACCACGGCAGGCAACGTTGGCGCCCTGACAGACCTGTATGGATCAATGCTGGGCAAGCCGGTCATCAAAGTGGCGGCCTTCTTCTACGCCCTGCGCAAGACGATCTCGTCATTCCTTTCAGGAGGCCGCAACAGCGCCGAATCCAAGTCCTCCACCGCACAAAAGTCCACCGCACAAAAGGCCAATGACGGCCAAGGGAACGAGGGGAGGACCCGCTGATGTTCAAACGGATCTTCTGGATGGGGCTGGGCGTCACGGCAGGCGTGGTCCTGGTGACCAAGGCCGAGGCCTATGTCAGGGCCAATACCCCCAAGCGTGCAAGGGAATTCGTGCTGGGCGAGGATCAGGACCAGGTGGCTTCACGGACCCTGTCCGGCCTGGTGCGCCAGTTCACCCAGACAATGCACCAGCGGCAGGAGGAGCTGGACCGCCGCTATCTGGACCGTTTCCAGGGCTGAGCCTGGGGCGGACAGGCCAGGACAGATGCGCCTGGCCGGTGTAAAATCACCATATTCAGCTATGAGTCCGGAGTGCGGGCGACTTGTTCGCGCCCCGGACAACCGAGTCATTTGGACAACCCGCAATCCCCTCGGCGTTCAACGGGTCTGAAGGAGCAGAAGCAGCATGCGCACATCGGAAATCGCCAAGCGTTTCCTCGATTATTTCCAGGGCAAGGATCATCTGGTGGTTCCCTCCGCCTCCCTGATCTCGCCCAATCCCACCACGCTCTTCACCATCGCCGGCATGGTCCCCTTCATCCCCTATCTGCTGGGGGAGCAGACCCCGCCCAGGAGCCGGATGGCCAGCAACCAGAAGTGCGTGCGCACCCTGGACATCGACGAGGTGGGCAAGACCACCCGTCACGGCACCTTCTTCCAGATGCTGGGCAACTTCTCCTTCGGAGACTACTTCAAGGAGGAGGCCATCCACTACGCCTGGGACCTGCTGACCAAGCCCCAGGACCAGGGCGGCTACGGCTTCGACCCCGATACGATCTGGGTGACCACCTACACCGATGACGAAGAGGCCCGCTCCCTGTGGAAGAACGAGGGCTTCGACCCCGAGCACATGGAGATCCTGGGCATGGAGGACAACTTCTGGACCACTGGCGGCCCCGGCCCCGGCGGCCCCTGCTCCGAAATTTACGTGGACCGCGGCCCTGCCTATGGCAAGGAGGGCGGCCCCTCGGCAGACGAGAACCGGTACATCGAGATCTGGGATCTGGTCTTCGAAAACTACGAGGTGGACAATGTCCGCTCCAAGACCGACCTGCACATCGTGGGGGAGCTGGAGCACAAGAACATCGACACCGGCGCCGGCCTGGAGCGGCTGGCCTACCTGCTTCAAGGCAAGCAGAACATTTACGAGACTGACGAGGTCTACCCCGTCATCCAGGCTGCCGAGAGCCTGTCTGGTCGGCACTACGGCGACGATGCCCAGGATGACGTGCGCTTCCGTGTGGTGGCCGACCATGTCCGCTCGGCTTTGATGATCATGAGCGACGGCGTCCGCCCCAGCAACGTCGGCCGTGGCTACGTGCTGCGCCGTCTGCTGCGCCGGACCATCCGCTCCATGAAGATGCTGGGCGTGGACCAGGAGGTCCTGCCCCAGCTCTTCCCGGTTTCCAAGGAGGCCATGGCCCCCAGCTACCCAGAGCTCAACGACACCTTCTCCGAAGTGGCCGAATCGGCCTACGGCGAGGAGCTGGCCTTCCGCCGGACTCTGGACAAGGGAACCACCATCCTGGACACAGCCGTCAACAAGGCCAAGAAAGACAAGGGTGATCCCGAAGTCTCCGGCAAGGATGCCTTTACCCTGCATGACACGTATGGGTTCCCCATCGAGCTGACCCTGGAGATGGCTGCCGAGCAGGGCGTCAAGGTGGATCAGGACGAATTCCGAAAGCTCATGAACGAGCAGAAGTCCAGGGCCCGCGCCGATGCCATGAAGAAGCGGCACAACGTGGATCTGAGCGTCTACGACGATATGCGCAAGACACTGGACGAGCCTCAGGTCTTCCTGGGCTACACCGACTTTTCCAGCCGCTCGACCGTCCTGGGCATCATTCAGGAGGGCAAGGGCGCGGTTCCGGCCGTCAAGGCACCTGCTCAGGTTGAGGTGATTTTGGACCGCTCGCCCTTCTACGCCGAGGCCGGTGGCCAGCTGGCCGACCAGGGTGAGATCCTGACCGACGACGGGGCCGTCCTGGAGGTGGACGATGTGCAGAACCCCGTCAAGGGGCTGACCGTCCACCGCTGCCGGCTGACCGAGGGAACGTTGACCCTGCAGGCCAAGGTTACGGCCACCATTGACCGGAACCGGCGTGGGGCCATTGCGCGTTCGCACACTGCTACGCACATGGTTCACAAGGCCCTGCGCGAGGAGTTGGGCCCCCAGGCCACACAGCGCGGCTCCGAGGATGCGCCCAACAGGCTGCGTTTTGACTTCCAGTGGTCGCAGGCCCCCAGCCGCCAGGCCATGGATGCGGTGGAATCCCGTGTCAACGATCGCCTGCGTGACAACCTGGCTGTGACCGCTCAGGAGATGAAGTACGACGACGCTATCGCCCTGGGTGCCATGCATCTGTTCGGGGAGAAGTACGGCGATGTGGTCCGTGTGGTCTCCATAGGCGAGGACGGCTGGAGCCGGGAGCTTTGCGGGGGAACCCATGTGGATCACGTGGGCAAGATCGGCGCGGTCTCCATCATGTCCGAGGCCTCGGTGGGCACCGGCGTTCGTCGCGTTGATGCTGTAGTGGGCCAAGGGGCCTACGAGTACAACGCCCGCGAGCACGCCTTGGTCTCACAGCTTTCAGACAAGCTCAACGCCCGCCCCGATGAGCTGGAATCCAGAATCTCGGCCCTGCTGGCCAAGCTCAAGGAGTCTGACCGCCGACTGGCGGCCACCTATGAGCAGCAGATGGCCCAGGCTGTGCCCGAACTGGCCAACCAGGCCCTGCATGCCCCGGAAGATGTCAAGATCGCATCCCGGAATATGGGCCGTTTCGGTTCTGTGGATGCCCTGCGCAAGACGGTGACCGACCTGCGGGCCCGCATGGGCGAGGAGTACCCGGTTGTGGTCGCCCTGGCCGGTGTCAGCGAGGATGACAAGCCGGTCATCTTCGTAGCCACCAATCAGGCTGCCCGTGATCGCGGCCTCAGGGCTGGCGACCTGGTCAGGACAGCCTCCAAGGTCCTGGGAGGCGGCGGAGGAGGCAAGCCTGACTTCGCCCAGGGCGGCGGTCAGGATGCCTCGGCTATTGATCGGGCCTTGCAAGCCCTGAGTGATCAGGTACGAGAGGGCTGAGCTTCCCGTGCGATCACATACAGCCGTATGGCTGGGGGTGGATCTTGGCGAAGCCAGGGTGGGTCTGGCCCTGTCGGATCCGGAGCTGACCCTGGCCTTTCCCGCTGGCAACATCAGGGTTCAGGGCGACTACTTCCAGGCCCTGGACCAGGTGGAAGACCTGATCCTGGACAAAAGCGTGTCCAGGGTCGTTGTCGGATATCCTCTGCTCCTGAGCGGTCAGGCTGGTCGCAGCGCCAAAAAGGCGTCCCGTTGGGTGCGCGCCTTGACCGGACGCCTTCAGGAGGCTGCCCGGGATGCCGACATTGCCCCTGACCAGCTGCCCAGTGTAGTATTGCGAGACGAACGACTGACGACCGTCAGCGCCCATCGTCAGCTATACGATGCCCGCGTGGACGGGCGAAGACATCGTCCTGTGGTCGATCAGCAGTCCGCTGTTGTGCTGCTGCAGTCGGCCCTGGACAACCAACGTGCCGACAAGGAGTGGTAATTGGCCGACGACATGCAGGAATTCTTCCAGGATAAGGTCCAGTGGGTGGCCGATGGGCAAGCCCCGGTCTCCGCTTTGCCGCCGCGCCCTCCTCGTTCGCGTCGTGAGATGCGTCGTCGGCGTGAACGTCGCCAGCGCCGTCAGCGGATCATGGTTCTCCTCATAGCTTTGGCCGTGGTGGTTGCTGCCTCCTGCGTGGTGATTCTGGTGGGCGGGCTACGCCATGGAACTCCCAGGATCGTAGCCACCAAGGAGGTCGCCCCTGATTATCCCGGCCCTGGCGGAGCGCCGGTGGAGTTCACGATCGAGAGCGGCCAGGGGGCTGATCAGGTCGGTGCCAACCTGGTCAAGGCTGGAGTGGTCAAGTCCACGGAGGCCTTTTTGCACGCCATCACCAGCGCCCAATCCGAGTCCAGGCTGGTGCCCGGCACCTTCGATCTTCGTCTGCGAATGAAAGCCTCCGATGTCGTGACCATTCTGACTGACCGGAACAAGGCAGGCGGCTTCCTGCAGGTGCGGGCCGGCGAGCGGGTACGTGATGTGATTGCCAGGGCCGCTCAGCTCTCTGGTGTGCCGCAGAGCGAATTCGATGCCTTGGTTCAAGCCAAGGGGGAGGGGATTCTGCCCCAGGAGGCCCAGGGAGACTTTGAAGGCTGGCTGCAGCCCGGGGAGTACGATGTGCGCAAGGCCGGGTCGGCCAAGGCCATCCTGACCAACCTGGTCTCCAAGCGTATTGAGCATCTGGATCAGCTGGGCGTACCCGGAGGTCAGGAACGGCAGACCATCCTGAATACAGCCTCGATTACCGAAGCCGAGGTCAACAAATCGGAATACTACGGCAAGGTGGCAAGGGTCATCGACAACCGCTTGGCCAAGGGAATGCCCTTGGGCATGGACAGCACGGTGGCCTACTCCAATAATGTCTCGGCCTTGAAGCTGACCGACGCCATGTTGCAGAACGCCGGCGACCCCTACAACACCAGGGTCCACCAGGGCCTGCCTCCAGGCCCCATCGGCAGCCCGGGAGACGAGGCCATCCAGGCGGCCATGCACCCGGAGTCGGGCAACTGGCTCTATTTCGTGACTGTCAACTTGGACACGGGAGAGACCAGGTTCAGCGACAACCAGGATCAGTTCAACCGCGACGTAAAGGAATACAAGGCCTGGGAATCCCGGCACAACGAGCAGAACGACTAGCGCCCTGCTCTTGGACCGCAATTGCCTAGACGGCGTCAATGATCAGGGCCGCTACTGCTGCGGCGAGGATGACCGGGACGTAGGCCAGCGAGAGCGGGTTGCGTGTTCCGGCCGAACCACGCCGACGAGCCAACCAGGCCAGTGCCAAGGCAATCAGCCCCAGCAGCCCCATCATCGCCCACCAGACCAGAATCGTTGCCCATCCCAGAACTGACAGGCTCAGGGCCACCAGACCTGTGGCCGTCACGTCGCCCAGCCCCAGGGCGCCGGGTCGGATCAGGGCCAGCAGGAGCTGAAGGCCTGCAGAGGCCAGAGTCAGCAGCAGGCACTGCACCAGCAGCATCGGCTGAGCCTGGAACAGTGAAAAGACCAGCAGGGTCACAGTCTGCAGAACCAGTCCCAAGAGCACTGGAAGACGTGGGACTCGCCGAGAGCGGATGTCGATCAGGGCCAGGAGGAGGGCGGTCAGCAGTCCCGGCGCTGGGATGAGGTAGACCATCTTCTAAGATAATCATACGTAGCCCTAACCTGGCAAACGAGGAACGAACGAGGAGCTTGAATATGTTGCGCTGGCAGACGGCAGGGGAATCCCACGGAGAGGCCCTGGTGGCCATGATGGAAGGTCTGCCCGCAGGGGTCGCCGTGTCCACCAAGGACATCGAATCAGCCCTGGCACGTCGCCGGCTGGGCTATGGACGCGGAGCCAGGATGGGCTTTGAACAGGATCGGGTTCGGCTGCTGACCGGGGTCAGACATGGACGGACGCTCGGCTCTCCGGTGGCCATCGAGATCGGCAATACGGAGTGGCCCAAGTGGGAGCGGATCATGAGCGTGGACGAGCTGCCTGCCGACCAGGAGCCTCCGGCGACCGGCCGCAACGCCCCGCTGACCAGGCCCAGGCCCGGCCACGCCGATCTGACCGGCATGCGCAAGTACGGGTTCACGGATGCGCGCCCAGTCCTTGAGCGCTCATCGGCCAGGGAGACCGCCTCCCGGGTGGCCCTGGGATCGGTGGCTGCCGACTTCCTTCAGCAGGCTTTGGGCATACGGACCGTCTCCCATGTCATTTCCATAGCCGGGGTCGGCCGGGAGGGCCATGAAGTCACGCCCGGCCCTGAGGACGGACCTGCCCTGGATGCCTCGCCGGTCAGGACCTTGGATAAGAATGCCGAGAAGCGGATGATGGCCAGGATCGACCAGATCAAGAAGGACGGCGACACCGCCGGAGGAGTCTTCGAGGTTATTGCCTATGGTGTGCCGGCAGGTCTGGGCACCTATGTGGAGGACGATCGCCGTCTGGATGCTGCCCTGGCCAGCGCCTTCATGGGCATTCAGGCCATCAAGGGCGTGGAGATCGGCGATGGTTTCAGTGAGGCTGATCGCCCCGGCTCGCAGGCCCATGACGAGATGGAGCCCGGTCCGGACGGCACCATCCGCAGACTCAGCAACCACGCAGGAGGCTTGGAGGGCGGCACGTCCAACGGCCAGCCCATCAGGGTCAGGGCCGCCATGAAGCCCATCTCCTCGGTGCCCCGGGCCCTGCGCACGGTGGATGTGGCCACCGGCCAGCCTGCCCAGGCCATCCATCAGCGTTCCGACGTGACCGCCGTGCCTGCTGCAGCAGTGATCGGCGAAGCCATGATGAACCTGACCCTGGCGCGATTCGTCTTGGAGAAGTTCGGCGGCGACTCGCTTGAGGAGGTTCGGCGCAACGCCCAGGCCTACCTCCAGTCCTGGCCCGAGCATCTACGGTGAGGGGCGGACTTCCATGATTGAAAGCAGCAGCATGCCCAAGGCCGTCGTCATCGGCATGCCCGGTGCGGGCAAGACCCGGCTGGGCAGGGAGACGGCCGCCCTGATCAAGGCGCCCTTCCGGGATACGGACCAGTGCATCGAGGAGGAAGCAGGCCAATCGGTCAGCGGGATCTTCGATACTCAGGGCGAGCAGGCTTTCCGCGGCATGGAGACCAGGACGGTCCTGGACCTCTTGAAGGACTTTCCTGGCGGCATCCTGTCCCTGGGAGGAGGCGCTCCCATGAGCACCGAGGTCTTCCAGGCGCTGCAGGACTATCGGCTGGCAGGAGGCGCTGTGGTCTACCTGGAAGTCGACCCCGAGGAGGGGGTCAGCCGAGCAGCTCGGTCGGATCATCGCCCCCTTCTACGCGGCGGCGCATCGGAGCGCTGGATGGCTCTCTATCGTGAGCGTCGCAGCGTCTACCAGGAGCTGGCCACCATCACCCTTAAATCCAGAAACACCACCCCCCGGGCCCTGGCCAGACGGCTGGCCGATGCCTTGACTGAGCGGGTTGTTCACGTCAGCGGTCCCGACCCCTACGACGTGAGGATCGGAGCAGGGGTGACCGGGCGACTGCACGAGCTGCTTGGCGACCAGACCATGCGTGTGGCCCTGATCCACACCCAGCCGGTCCAGCGTCATTCCGACCATGCCCGGGCCCTGCTTCGCCAGGCCGGGTATCAGGTGGTGGATCTTACCATTCCCGACGCAGAGGCCGGCAAGACCATCCAGGTCAGCCAGGGCATCTGGGAGCGTCTGGCCACCGAGGGCTTCACCCGTTCCGACGCGGTTGTGGGACTGGGCGGTGGAGCGGCCACAGACCAGGCCGGGTTCATCGCCGCCACCTGGATGCGGGGCATCCGCTATGTGAACTGCCCCACCTCCCTGCTGGCCATGGTCGATGCCTCCACCGGAGGCAAAACCGGCATCAACCTGGAGCAGGGCAAGAATCTGGTCGGCAGCTTCTACACCCCTGCCGGCGTCCTGGCTGATCTGCGGACCCTGCGGACCCTGCCCAATGACATCTTTGTAGAAGGCTTGGGCGAGGTGGCCAAGTCCGGGTTCATCATGGACGGAGGCATCCTGCGCGAGCTGGAGGAGCGGGCTGAGTCCCTTCGTTCCTTCGACGGACAGGAGTCCGACCAGTGGCTTGGCACGGTGGTCCAGGATCTGATCGAACGCACCGTAGAGGTCAAGGCCCGGCACGTCTCAGTGGACCTCAAGGAGTCGGGCTTGCGGGAGTTCCTCAACTACGGCCACACCCTGGGCCACGCCATCGAGAAGATCGAACACTTCACCTGGCGGCATGGCCAGGCAGTGTCCGTGGGCATGGTTTTCGCAGCCGAGCTGGCCAGGATCACCGGCCATCTGGATCAGGATGCGGTCGACTACCACCGGCAGCTTCTGTCCTCCCTGGGACTGAGAACCTGGTGGAACGGGGGCGACTTCGACCAGGTGCTGGCCCTCATGCATCGGGACAAAAAGGCCCGTGGCAACAAGTTGAGGTTTATCATTCTTGATGGTTTGGGCAAACCCACCCACCTGGACGACCCGCCGGTCTCGGCGCTCAAGGAGGCCTTCCAGGCCATACGCAAGGAGGAATGACATATGGCGGATGCCGACAAGGGCAGGCAGACGGTTCTGGTGGTCAACGGACCCAACCTGGGTCGGCTGGGTGTGCGGGACCCTGATGTCTACGGTCGCCAGGATCTGGCGACGCTGACCCGGGACTGCGAACAATGGGGTCTGCAGCTGGGTCTGGATGTCCAGATGCTGCAATCAGATGACGAGGGCCAGGTCATCCGCTGGATGCATCAGGCAGTGGACCAAGGCAGTGCCGTAGTGCTCAACCCGGCCGCCTTCACCCACTACAGCTATGGGCTTGCCGATGCCGCCGTCCAGGTCACCCAGGCAGGGCTTCCGCTGATGGAGGTCCATATTTCCAATCCTTCATCCCGGGAGGCCTTCCGCCGACGCAGCGTCATCTCGCCGGTAGCCACCGGCACCATCACCGGCATGGGCTTCTACGGCTACCGGCTGGCCCTGGAAGCTGTGGCCCACCTGCTGGAGACCGCATGAGCGACAGCGGGGAGACCAGCAAGAAAATCTCCGCACCGCCCAAGGCCATCCTTGTTCGCGGCGCCCGGGTTCACAATCTGCGCAACCTGGATGTCGACATTCCTTTGAATCACCTGGTGGGCATCGCCGGGGTCTCGGGCTCCGGCAAGTCCTCCCTGGCTCTGGGGGTCCTTTATGCCGAAGGCTCCCGCCGCTACCTGGAGTCCCTGTCCACCTACACCAGGAGGCGGATGACCCAGGCCCAGCGTCCCCAGGTGGAGTCGGTGCGCTTCCTGCCCCCCGCCCTGGCCCTGCGTCAGCGGCCGGGCGTGGGCGGCATGCGCTCCACCTTCGGCACCGCCACGGAACTGCTTAACGTGCTCCGGCTGATGTTCTCCCGGCTGTCCAGCCACGTCTGCCCCAATGGCCATCGCCAGGAGCCCACCCTGGCTGTCGCAGCCGAGATGCCCATAACCTGCCCGATCTGCAGCGCTAAGGTGGAGCCTCCCAGCGCCGAGGAGCTGGCCTTCAACTCCCTGGGAGCCTGCCCCACCTGCCAGGGGACCGGGACCGTGCGCGAGGTGGACGATGCCACCCTGGTCCCCGACGACAGCCTGACCATCGACCAGGGGGCCGTGGTGCCCTGGAGGACTTTCGGCTTCAACGTCCAGCCCGACATCGTTCGCGAGTTCGGAGTCCGCACCGACGTGCCCTGGCGGGATCTGACCGATCGGGAGCGGAGGATCGTCTTCGAGGGGCCGGCCGAGAAGAAGCACATCACCATTACTTCGATCAAGGGGGTCCACGAGCTGGACTTCACCTTCCGCAACGCACGGCTGACCGTGACCGAGGAGCTCAAGAGGGCCAACGACGACAAGCGTTTGGCCAAGGTGGCCAAGTTCCTGACCGAGCGGACCTGCCCGGACTGCCAGGGCACCCGCCTCAACCAGCGGGCGCGTCTGCCTCAGATCAACGGCGACAATCTGGCAGAGGTCACCTCCTGGCCCCTGGATAAGGTGCTGGACTGGGGTCGGCAGCTGCCGCCCACGCTGCCTGAACCCATGCAGCCCATGGCTTCGGCCCTCTGCAAGACATTGGATGAGATGGGCAGGCGGTTGATCCAGCTGGGCCTGAGCTACCTGACCCTGGACCGCTCCAGCGCCTCGCTGTCTACCGGGGAGCGGCAGCGGGCCCAGTTGGCCAGGGCTGTCCGCAATGAGACCACCGGTGTGCTCTATGTGCTGGACGAGCCCTCGACCGGTCTGCATCCTGCCAACCTGGAGGGGCTGATAGGGGTCATGCGCGACCTGCTGGCCGACGGCAATTCGGTGGTTTTCGTCGACCATGACGTCAAGGTGTTGCAATCAGCCGACTATCTGATCGAAATGGGTCCCGGAGCAGGGGAGCGCGGTGGCAGGATCCTGGCCCAGGGGGCTCCTGAGCGAATCGCCGCTGATCAGGACTCGCGCATCGCCGGTTTTTTGGATGGCAGCGAGCCCGTTTTGGTTCGGGATCGGCATCCCATGCCTGCAGAGCGTGACTGGATCCGCATGCAGTCAGGGCCCATTCATACGGTCCATCCTCTGGACCTGGCCATTCCGCGTGGATGCATGACGGCGGTGACCGGTGTATCCGGCTCCGGCAAGACCACCATGATCCTGGAGTCTCTGGTCCCGGCCCTGCAGGCCCGCATCCAGGGCGACCCCATGCCCAAGCATGTGCACAGTCTGGACCCGGCCGGCATCGACAGGGTCCGCTTGGTGGATTCCTCGCCCATAGGCATCAACGTGCGCTCCACAGTGGCCACCTATTCGGGGCTGATGGATCGGCTGCGCCGTCTCTTCGCGGCCACTGACCAGGCGAAAAAGGACAAGCTGGGCCTCTCGGCATTCTCCTACAACACAGGATCCCTGCGCTGCCCCCAGTGCGACGGAACCGGGCAGATCAGCCTGGACGTGCAGTTCCTGCCCGACATTCCCATCACCTGCCCCAGCTGCCATGGTCGGCGGTACCGTCCGGAGGCCGAACACTACCGCCTGTCGACGCCGGCACACCCGGAGTCTATGAGCCTGCCTGATCTGCTGGCCATGGAGGTGGGCCGGACCTTGGAGGTCTTCGCGCAGGGCCGCGAGTACACGGCCATCCGCCGAGGCTTGCAGACCTTAAAGGACCTGGGCCTGGACTACCTGACCCTGGGGGAGGACACCCCATCCCTGTCTGGCGGGGAGGCCCAGCGGCTGAAGCTCTCCAACGAGTTGGGCCGCAGGCAGAATGGCTCCATGTTCGTCCTGGACGAACCCACCACCGGCCTGCATCCCTTGGATGTGCGAGTCCTGATCGGGGTGCTGGAGCGCCTGGTCAGCAAGGGGGCCACAGTGGTCTTCATCGAGCACGATCTGGACATGATCGCCAATGCCGACCATGTGGTCGATATGGGCCCGGGCGGCGGCGACCGTGGCGGGAGCATCGTGGCCCAGGGCGACCCTGAATCAGTGGCCCGTAACCCGGATTCAGTGACCGGCCGCTACCTGGCCGACCACCTGCATCTGAGCCGTGCCTGAATCCGTCCCTTCTCCTCGAGTGTTGGCCGCTTTCTGGTCGCTCCTGCCTGATAGGCTGAAGTTCCATGGTCAGAGAACATGGAAATTCGCAAGGGCATATCACCAAACACATTTTCGTCACCGGCGGCGTGGTCTCTTCACTGGGCAAGGGGCTGACCGCATCCTCTCTGGGCCGACTGCTGAGAAGTCGCGGAATCCGCGTTCTTCAACAGAAGCTGGATCCCTACATCAACGTCGATCCGGGGACCATGAACCCCTTCCAACACGGCGAGGTCTACGTGACCGAGGACGGGGCCGAGACCGACCTGGACATCGGCCACTATGAGCGTTTCACCGATGTCTTCCTCTCCCAGAAGGCCAACGTGACCACCGGCCAGATCTACCAGTCCGTCCTGCGCAAGGAGCGGGCGGGGGAGTACCTGGGCCAGTGCGTCCAGGTCATTCCCCACGTGACCAACGAGATCAAGAGCCGCATGCGGGCCCAGGCCAGCGATGACGTGGACGTGATCATCACCGAGATCGGCGGGACCGTAGGCGACATCGAGTCCCAACCCTTCATGGAGGCCGCCCGCGAGGTGCGTCGGGACATCGGCCCGGACAACTGCATGTTCGTCCATGTCTCCCTGGTGCCCTACGTGGCCGCCGCCCACGAGCTCAAGACCAAGCCCACCCAGCACTCGGTCATGGCCCTGCGCCAGCTGGGCATCGCCCCCGACGCCCTGGTGCTGCGCTCGGACCGGCCGCTCAACCAGGGCATCAAGGACAAGATCTCCCTGATGTGCGACGTGGATGCCGAGGGCGTGGTCAACTGCGTGGATGCGCCCAGCATTTACGACGTGCCCAAGATCCTCTACAAGGAGGGTCTGGATGCCTACGTGGTGCGCAAGCTGGGACTGCCCTTCCACGACGTCGACTGGAACGAGTGGGAGGATCTGCTGGACCGGGTCCACAACCCCCGCACCAAGGTGGCCATCGCCATCGTGGGCAAGTACATCGACCTGCCTGACGCCTACCTGTCGGTCATCGAGGCCCTGAAGGCCGGCGGCTTCGCCAACCGGTCCCAGGTCCAGGTCAAGCTGGTGGCCGCCGACACCTGCGAGACCATGGACGGCGCCCGCAAGGCCCTGGAGGGCGTGGACGGCATCGTGGTCCCCGGAGGTTTCGGCATCCGCGGCATCGAAGGCAAGATCGGCGCCCTGCGCTACGCCCGTGAGACCGGCCTGCCCGCCCTGGGGCTCTGCCTGGGCCTGCAGTCCATGGTCATCGAGTTCGCCCGTCACGTCCTGGGTCTGGAGGACGCCAACTCCTCGGAGTTCGAGCCTGACTGTGAGAACCCGGTCATCGCCACCATGGAGGAGCAGAAGGCCATCGTGGCCGGCCATGGCGATATGGGCCACACCATGCGGCTCGGCGCCTACCCGGCAGTGCTCAAGCCCGACTCCCTGGTGGCCCGGCTCTATGGTTCCACCGAGATCTCCGAGCGCCACCGCCACCGCTATGAGGTCAACGTGGCCTACAAGGAGCGGCTGGACAAGGCTGGCCTGCACATCTCGGGTACCAGCCCGGACGGGCAGCTGACCGAGTTCGTGGAGCTCTCCCAGGACCAGCACCCCTTCTATGTGGGCACCCAGGCTCACCCCGAGTTCAAGTCCCGGCCCACCAAGCCGCACCCCCTCTTCACCGGCCTGGTCAAGGCCAGCCTGGAGCACGGAGGCCAGGAGGCGGCCTGAGGCCGATCCTTTTCGAACATTTTCGGTATGATCGCTCGTTTCCCTCTCGCAGGGAAGCGGGCGATCGTCCGTATCGACGGCTTTGTCAAGAGGGCCGGCTGGATTCCTTAGAGAGCGTAAGCCCAGGTCTGGCGGTTTACTACTGTCCTGGTTATTCTGTAAAGGTGTGATCGGCCGCATATGGCGGCCGTGCGTGTGTTAGGAGGTCTCAGCTCGTGGACAGCACCTCGCAGCGGACAGACACATCGCGGGATGTGGAAATGAGCCAGTACGTGGCCGACCGCTCCCGCGTCAATGAAGAGAAAATCAAAAAAGACGACCAGATCATCTCCGAGTTCGGCGACTATACCTATGGCTGGCACGACTCCGACGATGCCGGGCGCAACGCCCACAAGGGCATCGACGAGGACGTGGTCCGGGCCATCTCGGCCGACAAGGGCGAGCCTGACTGGATGCTGCAGATGCGTCTCAAGGGCTATCGGGCCTTCATGGAGAAGCCCATGCCCAAGTGGGGCGTGGATTTGAGCGGGTTCGATGCCGACGACTTCAAGTACTATGTCAAGCCTTTGAAGGAGCAGGCCAAGGACTGGAAGGACCTGCCCGACGACATCCGCACCACCTATGACCGGCTGGGCATTCCCGAGGCCGAGAAGAAGCGGCTGGTCTCCGGCGTGGCCGCCCAGTATGAGTCCGAGGTGATTTACAACTCCATCCGCGACGATCTGCGCAAACAGGGGGTCATCTTCCTGGATACGGACACGGCCCTGAAAGAGTACCCGGACCTCTTCCGCAAGTACTTCGCCACGGTCATCCCTCCGGACGACAACAAGTTCGCCGCCCTGAACACGGCGGCCTGGTCGGGCGGCTCCTTCGTATACGTGCCCAAGGGCGTCCATGTGGACATCCCCTTGCAGGCCTACTTCCGCATCAACACGCCCAACATGGGCCAGTTCGAGCGCACGCTGATCATCGCCGACGAGGGCTCCTACGTCCATTACGTGGAGGGCTGCACGGCCCCCATCTACTCTACCGACTCCCTGCATGCGGCCAACGTGGAGATCGTGGTCGAGCCCCACGCCCGCGTGCGCTACACCACGGTCCAGAACTGGTCCAACAACGTCTACAACCTGGTCACCCAGCGTGCATATGTGCGCGAGGGCGGCACCATGGAGTGGGTTGACGGCAACATCGGATCCAAGGCGACCATGAAGTACCCGGCCTGCATCCTGGCTGAGCCCTATGCCAAGGCCGAGACCCTCTCCCTGGGCTTCGCCGGCAAGGGACAGTACCAGGACACAGGCGCCAAGATGATCCACCTGGCACCCCACACCTCCTCCACCATCGTCTCCAAGTCCATCTCCCGCAACGGGGGAAGGGCCGCATACCGGGGCCTGGTCAAGATCATCAAGGGAGCCGAGAAGTCCTCCTCCTCGGTGGTCTGCGACGCCCTGCTGGTGGACGACTACTCCCGCTCGGACACCTACCCGCACGTGGACGTCCGCGAGGACGACGTCTCCATGGCCCACGAGGCCACCGTCTCCAAGGTTTCCGAGGACCAGCTCTTCTACCTGATGAGCCGTGGCCTGGAGGAGAAGGAGGCCATGGGCATGATCGTGCGCGGGTTCGTAGAACCCATCTCCCGGCAGCTGCCCATGGAGTACGCGTTGGAGCTCAACCGCTTGGTCGAATTGCAGATGGAGGGTTCGGTAGGCTGATGTCACAAAACAGCGAAATAACCATTCCGCATGCGGATCCCAAGGATCCCTATGCTTTCCCGGCCACCATGCCGTCCAGCGCCGACAAGGAGCCCCGCTCCTTCAACCCTGACGACTTCCCCATGCCCACCCGCAAGCAGGATGACTGGCGGTTCACCCCCATCGACCGGATGGAGGAGTTCTTCACCGTCTTCCAGCCCAGCGGCCTGACCAAGGTCTCAGTCACCATGATCGACGGGTCTGAACCGCCTGCAGATCAGGTCAGCTTCAGCCAGGTTCCCATGGATCAGGCCCCCTGCGGCACCGTCCTCAAGCCCAGCGACCGAGCGGCCGCTGTGGAGTGGGCCAGCGGCAAGCAGGCGACTGTGGTCAACCTCAGGGGCACCCTGGATCAGCCTGTGCTGGTCCGTGTCAACGGCGGCGGCCCCGAACTGGATGCCTTCCACCTGGTCATCAAGGCCGAAGCGGGCACCAAGGCCGATCTGGTGGTCGAACACCAGGGCCAGGCACGTCTGGCCGAGGGGGTTGAAATCGACATCGGTGACAATTCGCAGATGTCGACCACCTTCATTCAGGAGTGGGACAAGGGCAGCAAGCACATAGGCAACCACCGCATCCACCTGGGAGCCGAGGCCTCCCTGCGTCACTCGGTGGTCAGTCTGGGCGGCGATGTCGTGCGGCTGCGCATGGACCAGGACTTCGGCGGCGAGCAGGGCGACCTGAACATGCTGGGCATCTACTTCGTCGATCCCGGCCAGCACATGGAGCACCGGACCATGGTGGTGCACAACCATCCCAACTGCAAGTCCCGTGTGGTCTACAAGGGGGCCCTGGACGGAATAGGCGCACACACCACCTGGGTGGGCAACGCGCTCATTCAGCCCACCGCGCCAGGAACCGACTCTTACGAGCTCAACCGAAACCTGGTGCTCACCCCCGGGGCCATCGCCGATTCCGAGCCCAACCTGGAGATCGAGAATGGCGACATCATCGGGGCAGGCCATGCCAGTTCGGTCGGCCGCTTCGACGACGAGGAGCTCTTCTACCTGCAGTCCCGCGGCATCCCCGAGCAGGAGGCCCGCAAGCTGGTGGTTCGAGGCTTCTTCGGCGAACTGGTGGAGGAGATCGACGTCCCCAGCGTCTCCGGGCACCTGATGGGGGTCATCGACCGCAGGCTGGCGGCCGGCGAGGATCAAGAGATGCAGCACGTTTTGGAGGAGAACTGACATGTCCACATTGGAAATCAAGGATCTGCACGTCTCAGTGGAGACCAAGGAGGGTCGCAAGCAGATCCTCAAGGGGGCCACGCTGACCGTCAACTCCGGCGAGACCCACGCCATCATGGGGCCCAACGGGTCTGGCAAGTCCACCCTGGCCTATACTTTGGCCGGCCATCCCAAGTATGAGGTGGATTCCGGCCAGGCCCTGCTGGATGGGAAGGATCTGCTCAAGATGACCCCGGACGAGCGGGCCAAGGCCGGGCTCTTCCTGGCCATGCAGTACCCGGTCGAGGTGCCGGGCGTGTCCATGACCAACTTCCTGCGTACGGCCAAGACCGAAGTCGACGGCAAGGCCCCGGCCATCCGCCAGTGGACCAAGGACCTGAATGATGCCATGAAGCGGCTGCGCATGGATCCCAAGTTCGCCCGGCGCTCCGTCAACGAGGGCTTCTCGGGCGGCGAGAAGAAGCGGGCCGAGGTTCTGCAGCTGGAGCTGCTCAAGCCCAAATTCGCCGTCCTGGACGAAACCGACTCCGGGCTGGACGTGGACGCCCTGCGCATCGTCTCCGAGGGGATCAACAGGGCCAAGGAGAACACCGGCATGGGCGTGCTCATGGTCACCCACTACACCCGAATCCTCAAGTACATCAAGCCCGACATCGTCCACGTCTTCGCCGACGGCCGCTTTGTGAAGACCGGCGGCCCCGAGCTGGCCGACACCCTGGAGGAGACCGGGTACGACCAGTATCTGCCCGAGGGCGCCGACTCGGAATCAGCCCTGGCCTGAGGATAAGAGAAGAGGTCCGCAATGGTCATCGATGACAGCATTCGGCAGCAGTTTCCGATTCTGGACCAGCAGGTGCATGGCCACCCCTTGGTCTATCTGGATTCGGCCGCAACGGCTCAGAAGCCCCTGGCGGTCATCGATGCCGTTCGGGACTTCTACCTGAAGGACAACGCCGGGGTGCATCGGGGCGCGCACGAATTGGCCGCCCGCAGCACCATGGCCTTCGAGCATGCCCGCTCCCGCGTGGCCGCCCTGGTAGGCGCAGAAGGCCAGGAGGGCGGCGAGGAGATTGTCGTCACCGCCGGGGCCACAGCGGCTCTGAACCTGCTGGCCACCGCTTTCGGCAACGCCAGCCTGGGCCGTGGAGGCAAGGCGGCACGTCGATTCGCCCTGAAGCCGGGGGATGAAGTCGTGGTCAGCAAGGCCGAGCACCACTCGGTCCTCCTGCCCTTCCAGGAGCTCTGCTACCGGAGCGGAGCCGTCCTTAAGCATTTCGATCTGGCCCCGGATGGCCGTGTTCTGGCCGATACAGCCGACCAGGTCATCACCGAGCGAACCAAGGTGGTCGCCGTCACCCACGTCAGCAATGTGACCGGCGCCGTCACTGATATCAAGCCCATCGTCCGTCGTGCCCACCAGGTGGGTGCCTTGGTGGTGCTGGACGTTTGCCAATCGGTGCCTCACCTGCCTGTGGATCTGCATGCCATGGATGTGGACTTCGCTGCCTGGAGTGCTCACAAGATGTATGGCCCCACCGGTGTGGGCTTCCTCTACGGCCGCCGTGAGTTGCTGGAAGCCCTGCCCCCGGCTTCATTCGGCGGATCCATGGTGGAGCTGGCCTATCTGGACCGCCCAGCCAGCTATATGGATCCTCCGGCCCGGTTCGAGGCCGGCACCCAGCCGGTGGCCCAGATGATCGGCGCTGGCGTAGCTGCCGATTGGCTGATGGATCTGGGCATGGAGAACGTGGCCGAACACGAGAAGGCCATCACTGCAGGTCTGCTGAGGCTGGGGGAGTTGGACGGGGTACGCATCCTGGGGCCGACCACTCCCGAGGACCGGATAGGCACGGTCGCCTTCGACGTTCAAGGGGTCCATCCCCATGACGTAGGCCAGTATGTGGATTCGCGCGGCATTGCCATCCGCGTAGGACACCACTGCGCTCAGCCGGTCCATCGGCACTTTGGCCTGATGGCCTCCAACCGGGCTTCGACCGGCGTGTACAACACCGTGGCCGACACGGATGCCCTGCTGGATGCCGTCGCCGGGGTCCGCAGGTTCTTCCGGGTGGCCTGAGGGTCTTCACCGGCAGCGCATAGACGGATTTGGCAAAGACATACTGGTAGGTTTGAGGACATGGCGGATTTCGGGATGGATGACGAAGAACTGGAGCAGATGTACCAGGAGGTGATCCTGGACGCAGCCCGGGATCCTCACGGGCGTGTAGGGGATCAGGCTGATGGGGGAGAAGACCCTGATGGCGACGGCGTGACCATCAGGGTGGAGCACGAGGCCTGCCTGGCTGCCGAGTCCCACCAGTTCAATCCCACCTGCGGGGATCAGGCCACCATTCATGTGGAGGTGGCGCCCGGCGAGCAGGGCGGTCCCGACCTCATCCAGCGGATCGTCTGGCAGGGTTCGGGTTGTTCAATCAGCCAAGCCAGCCTGTCCATCATGGTGGATCTGGTCCAGGGACAGACCGTTGACCATGCCATGGATCTGGCTGCAGACTTCCGCCAGCTTATGGAATCGCGGGGAGCCGGAATCGAGGACGAGAGGAAGCAGGACGCTCTCGGTGATGCCATGGTCTTCCAGGGCGTGTCCAAGTATCCTATGCGAATCAAGTGCGCCCTGCTGGGCTGGGAGGGCATGAAGGCCTCGGTGGCCCAGGCCCTGTCAGCTGGGCGAGAGGGCGACAAAGGTGAGAAGGAGGAGCAGGCATGAGCGGCAATACGAATCTGGTACCCGAGCCCCAGGACTCCATCCTGGCCTCGGTGGGCAGGGCCATCAGCGATCCCGGCACGGCACAGGCCCTGGCCAGCAATCCCCTGGGCGCGGAAACGGTGCTGAAGTCGGCCGCAGGCGGTTCCATGCGTCAGGTCGACGGCCAGGCGGACAAGAAGTCCGATTCGGCCAAGTCTGACGATCAGCGTGCCAACTCAGCTAACTCTGAAGGCTCCCCTGAAGGCCCGTCAGCGGACCAAGGCTCGAGTGCCCAAACCCCGGCCAGTGCGTCGGCCGCCAATGGTGGGAAGACTGCGGATCAGAATGCCGCTGATGCTGAGGCCGCCGCTGAGGAGGCCATCCCTCTCAAGGCCGTCGACGACATCGGCCGGGCCACTGCTGAGGATGTCAGGGAGGCCCTGCACCAGGTCATCGATCCCGAGCTGGGCATTGACGTGGTCGATCTGGGATTGGTCTATGGCATCGAAATCGACGAACTGGGACGGGCCATCATCACCATGACCCTGACCACGCCGGCCTGCCCGCTGACCGATCTGATCGAGGACCAATGCGCCAGCGTCTTGGCGGGCCTGGTCGAGGAGTTCCGCATCGACTGGACCTGGTCGCCGCGTTGGACCCTGGACATGATCACTCCTGAGGGTCGTGAGCAGCTGGCCGCCATCGGCTTCAACTTCGAGAACATGCCCACCTATCAGTGAGGGTGTCCGCCCGGTAGACCGACCCGGGTCCTCCCATGCGAATATACTGATGTTTCCGGTCCGCCGTGACCGGCACGGCGCATGAGAGAAAGCACAGTGAAATGGCATTGTCCATGGGCTGGAAACTGCATGGCGACGGGAAAACATTGGCTCCGGGCGAAGTGGTGGAACCCGATGAGCGACTCACATGGCCACGAACAGCTGGCATCGGCGCCCAGCATGTCATCGCCATGTTCGGCTCCACCTTCCTGGTTCCCATTCTGACCGGATTTGACCCCTCTACCACCCTCTTCTTCACGGCCATGTCCACGGCCCTCTTCCTGCTGATCAACCGCAACCGGCTGCCTTCCTACCTGGGCAGCTCCTTCGGCTTCATCGCTCCCGTCCTGGCAGTGACCACCGCCCACAAGGGTCTGGCTGTAGCCTCTTTCGGTATCATGGTCACCGGCGCCCTGCTCTTCCTGATCGGCCTGATCGTGCACTTCGCCGGCTCGCGATGGATCGATCTGATCATGCCCCCGGTGGTGAACGGCGCCATCGTGGCCATCATCGGCTTCAATCTGGCGCCCTCAGCCTGGAAGAACTTCAAATCAGCCCCGCTGACCGCCCTGGTCACCCTGGTGGCCGTCATGCTGATAGCCGTCCTCTTCAAGGGCCTGATCGGCCGGCTCAACATCCTTTTGGGAGTCATCGTCGGCTACATCTTCGCGGTCACCCAGGGCCAGGTCGACTTCGCGGCTGTGGAGAAGGCCGCCTGGTTCGGTCTGCCTCACTTCCACACTCCTCAGGCCGACCCATCAGTCCTGGCTATGTTCATCCCCGTGGTGCTTGTCCTGGTGGCCGAGAACATCGGTCATGTCAAGTCAGTGGCCCTGATGACCGGCCGCGATTATGACGACCAGATCGGCACCGCCCTGATGGCCGACGGTCTGGGCACCACGCTGGCCGGGCTGGGCGGTGGCTCGGGCACCACCACATACGCGGAGAACATCGGCGTCATGGCCGCCACCAAGGTCTACTCCACGGCCGCCTACTGGTGCGCCGCAATCTTCGCCTTCCTGCTCTCCCTCTGCCCCAAGTTCGGGGCCATCATCAACACCATTCCCACTGGCGTTCTGGGCGGGGTCACCACCATGCTCTACGGCATGATCGGCATGCTGGGCATCCGCATCTGGGTGGAAAACAAGGTGGACTTCGGCAAGTCCGTCAACATGACCGTGGGCGCCGTCGTCATGATCGTGGGCATCGCGGACTTCACTTTTGCTGTGGCCGGGGTCAGCTTCAACGGCATCGCTATCGGCTCTGTGGCAACGCTGGTCATGTACCACGGCCTCAAGGCCATCGGCCGCTGGCGGGGAACCATCGATCCTGACGACTACATTCATGAGGATTCGCAGGCCGTCTCCCAAGAGCGCTGATTGCGTCAGGTTCGTCTGGCCTTCCGTGGCTTCCCGACTGACACTCGAAGATGCCTGATGCCAAGGTTTGCCTGTTTGTGCAGCTGGCAAGGCTCAGCCAGCCTGTTCGGGTCTGGTCGCGTAGAAGGCCACGGCACTTGAGGCAGCAACATTCAGGCTGTCCACGTCGTGGCTCATGGGGATGCGCACAGTCAGGTCCGCCCGGGCGATGGTTCTGTGGCTCAGCCCGTCGCCTTCGGTACCGAATATGAGGGCCAGGCGATCGATCCGGTCCGGACCTGGCCTTAGCCGTTCCGCCAGCTCATCCAGGCTGATGGCATCCCGGTTCAGGGCCATGGCCGCCGTGGTGAAGCCCAGATCATGCAGCTGGCTCATGCCCTGGTCGGGCCAGGCGTGGATGTCGTCGCCGCCAATCCTGGTCCAGGGAACCTGAAAGACCGTGCCCATGGAGACTCGTGCGGCCCTGCGGTAAAGAGGGTCGGAGCATGAGGGAGTGACCAGGACCGCATCCACCTGCAGGGCTGCCGCCGAACGCATCATGGCGCCGATGTTGGTGTGGTCTACAATGTTTTCCATGACGGCCACCCGCTTTGCCGAGCGGCAGATCTGCTCCACGGTTGGCAGGGGCCAGCGTCTCATGGCGGCAAGCGCGCCCCGATGCAGCCGGTAGCCGGTGATGGCCTTGAGCTGTGCGGGGCTGGCTACGTAGACGGGAATGTTGGGCCCGAAGGCTGCGTCCACCTGGTCGAACATGGGGCGCATCCCCTCCAGCCAGGGCTCTTCCACCAGGAAGGAGATGGGCTCGACCCCGGCATCCAGGGCGCGGGCGATGACCTTGGGGGACTCGGCGATGAACAGGCCCTTGGCTGGCTCCAGACGATTGCGCAGCTGAGGCTCGGTCAGCCTGGTGTAGGCCTCGATTCTGTCATCCTCTATGGAGTCGATGTTCACCCTGAGCACGCCTGCCGCTCCTCCTTCTCGTTCTGACAACAGCATAGGCGGCGCAACCGAAAACATACGGTCGCGCCGCCTAAGGCAGTCGGAGTTTCAGCTCTGCTGAGCTATCACTTCTTCTCTTCTGCAGCCTGACGGTCGGAGGCAGCGATGCGCTTGGCGATCTCGCCTTGAGGGCCGAGCTCGGGCAGGAGCAGAACGAAGACATCGGAGAGCAGGAAGATCATGCTTTCCAGTCCCAGGTTGAGCACGTAGTTGCCCTTGCTGACCGAGGAGATGATGATGGGCAGCAGGAAGGCGCAGAGAAGGCCAACAGTGCTGACCAGACCGCCGGCGCTTCCGGCATACTTGCCGCGGATCTCAGGCAGGGCGAAGGGCATAGCCTGGACGATGGGGCCGTTTATGGCACCGAAGGCGCCCGAAACAAACATGATGCAGCAGAGCAGACCCACGACCGGGGCCTTCTTCAGCATAAGCACCACTGCCCAGAAGTAGACCATGAGTGCAGTACCCACCAGAATGGTGGCGAAGAGGTAGCCCTTCCACTTGCCCAGACGAGAGCTGATCATGGGTCCGATGATGGATCCTGCGATGGATCCCAGGGCAGCTGCAGAGGCAACCAGACCGGCTGAGGTCTTGTTGAAGCCGTTGTTGTTGATCAGCGTCTGGGGAATGAATCCAGCGAAGGCGGTGGACGCGGCCATGGAGCAGCCGTAGCAGAGGGCGATCAGCCAGACATTGCGGCTCCTTGCCGCGACATTGAAGTACTTGAGCGGAGAATCGGTGGCTGGCGGCAGCTGCACTCCTTCAGGAGCGTCACGAATCAGGAAGACCCAGAGCAGGCTTGCCACGGTCAGGATGATGGCTGCGCTCAGATAGGAGGTGCGCACCGAGAACCGGGGAGCAACCATCTGGGCCAGGATGACCCCGATGCCGGCCGAGCCGTAGAAGAATCCCATGGCGATCTGCGTCTGATCGCCGAACCAGACGCTGAAGATCTTGACCAGGTTGGCGTTCAGGGCAGCGATGCCAGCCCCCAACAGGAACATCGAGAGCATCTGCAAGGGGAAGTTGAGGCCGAAGGTCCTGATGTAGGCGCCGACCACGGCGATGGCCAGACCGGTCAGCACTACCTTCTTGGGGCCGACACGGTCACCGATGGTGCCCATGGGGATGCTGAGGAATACTGCGGTCAGCATGGGCATGAGCAGCAGGGTCGAGAATCCGGCCTGGTCGATGTGCAGCATGGGCATCAGGTAGACCGCAAGGGCGGATATCTGGTACTGCATGTAGTTGGACAGAATGCCGATCAGGCAGACCACGGCCGCGATGACCCAGCGGTAATTGGATGATTTTCGAGTGTTCATGTTCTCTCCCTCCACGATTTACGTGGAACAGGCGGCCTAGTGACGGTCTCCGTCCAGCAGGCACTCCTCGAATGCCGGCCGAAGCAGGTCGATGTTCTCCTTGTTGACGTCGCGGCGCAGGTTCCAGCCGTTCTCGTCGATGACCATGGTGTCTGGATGGTCGACGCTGTAGGACTCCCAGGCATCCCCGGCGCCGCTGACAGGACGGCCGGTGGTTGCGAAGGAGCACCAGGCGTCGTTCATCTCATCAGACAGGTGCATGGGCGGCACCTCGCCGGTCAAGGTCTTGGGCAGGTCAGGCCGCTGGGTGTTATGCAGCACGAAGGGCAGCTCAATGGCATGGCAGGAGCCCATGCCGGGGATCTTGGAGGCGTAGGTGAACAAATACTGGTAGACGGTGTTGTACTTGGACTGGTACTCGCACATGAGGTTGGTGCCAACCCTGAAGCCGATCTGGTTGGTGTACTCCAGATAGCGCTCGGCGGGGTCTTCTCCGGGGTGAGCCTGCTCCCAAAGCTTCTCGTAGCGCTCGGAGTCCAGCTTGCCGTCAAAGTGGAAAATGGCCTGATGGTGCCAGAAGTCGGGCATTTCGTTGGCGAAGTCCTTGAAGTAGAGCTTCCAGTAAGCGAACTCGTCGGCGTTGCAGCCCAGCATGATCTCCACGTCCTTTGCGGTACCGTCCTTGAATGCCTGGAGAGGCTTGGCCGGAAGGTAGTCGCCGTCGGTGGTAGGAGCGAAGATCAACGAGATCTCATGGATATGCTTGGCGAAGAAATCTCCGGTGAACTTCATCATGATGTCGCCGACGGGCAGGGCCGCCAGCTCCTGGGCAGTCTTGCAGCCCATCATCTCCATGAATTCCTGGGCATAGGGAGCCGTGGATTCCGGGGTGTTGTAGAGCTGGATGGGGCCGGATTCGCCAATGGCCCTTTGGAAGAGTCCCTTGGCGGCTGGTGCGACGGTCAGCAGCATGGTGGAGCCCGAACCGCAGGATTCGCCAAAGAGGGTGACCCGGTCAGGATCTCCGCCGAAGGCAGCGATGTTCTCCTGGACCCACTGCAGGGCAGCCACCTGGTCCATGAGCCCTAGATAGCCTGACTGCCGGTATTCGTCGCCTCCGGGCAGCCCCGCCAGGTTCATGTACCCGAAGAGGTTGACCCGGTAGTTGATGGTGACATAGACAACATCGTTGCGCTTGGTGAAGTTGCTTCCGTCATACATGGGGTCGGACGAACCACCCTCCACGTAAGCGCCGCCGTGAATGAAAACCATGACGGGCAGCTTTTGGGCGCCCTCATGACCGACCCAGACGTTCAGGCTCAGGCAGTTCTCGCTCTGCTGACGGCGAGAGGCATACATGACGGGATCGTACTTCTGCAGGGCGGAGTCACCAAAGTGAGTGCAGTCGTAGTCCCGGTGCTCAGGATCAAGATGTTCCGGGGCCTTCCAGCGGCGTGCGCCGACGGGAGGCTTGGCGTAGGGGATGCCCAAGTAGGCGACGGTCCCCTGAGAGGTGGTGATGCCATGGTAGGTGCCAAATTCTGTAGTGACGGTTGGCATGATTTTCCTTTCCGCGAGGTAGTGCTCGGTCGGCGGTTGTGTCCCCGTCGACCTTGTATGAATTTCACCCTATGGCCTGGTGTGAGACGAGGGTCAAATCGAGCAAACGGTCATTGCGGAAGTTTGAATCTGAAGATGCAGACAGGGGGCAAAACCTTGGCAGAGCAAGGTTTCTAGGCTGATATGATGGATCACGTCCATAAAAGGTCCAGGTGAGAGGGGCATGAAAAACCTTAGGGTCGGACCAGACCCTTGCAGGAGGTAGTTATGGAAGTCAAGGATGACGAAACAGCAAGCCTGATAGAGGAGGGCTACACCATCCGTCAGACGGCACGCTTGTATGACATCACCACAGAGACCCTGTATTACTATGAGCGGATCGGCCTGGTGGTGCCCCGGCGCAATCCGGTCAACGGTTATCGACTCTATGGGCCGGAGGATTTCGCTCGGCTCAACGTCATTCAGGCCCTTCGGAAGCTGGATTTCAGCCTGGACCGCATCGGTCATTACTTGGAGAATCGCACCTTCGACGCCACCCTGTCCTTAATTGACGAGGAAGTGGAACATGTGGACAGCCAGATGCGATATTTGGCCTCCATCAAGCGGGGACTGTTGAGCAGCCTGCAGAAGTATACGCAGGCCATGACCTCCATATCCCCGGCACGGACCGTAATCGTCCACCGTCCCCTGCGTCACTGCGCTCTGGTGGCGGACCACATGATCGGCTATGACCGGATTCCCTTTGCATTCGCCCACTACACGGCATTGCACCATGAGGCGCTGCAGATTCTCAATACGCTGACCTGCTATCAGGTGGATGCCTCGCATCCGCTTAAGGGCTGGTTCCAGCCCAAGGCCATCCTGCTCTACTGTCCCGATCCAGGGTTCCGTGGTGGCTACGATCTTCCAGCAGGCACCTATGCCTCTTGCACCTTCGCGGGCAGTTTCACCCGGTGCAGACAAATCCATGCCAAGATGCTCGAAGATCTGAAGACCATGGGCTACCGGGTGGACGGAGATCCTCTGGAATTCTGTCTGATTGGCGAATACGAGTCCAATGACTTCGATGAGTATGTGAGCAGGATGGAGATCCCTGTAGTCCCCATTGATAAGGAATCGAGTGTCCGGAACGGGAGTTGAACCCGTACGCCTGTATATATATAGGCACTAGCACCTCAAGCTAGCGCGTCTACCATTCCGCCACCCGGACAGGTGCGTAATCGCAACGGAGATAATCATAGCATCTCAGACGATATTGCGCACTGGGCGATTGGGGGAGCGTGTCGTCACGGAAGAGCGCTTTTCGGCGGCGGGCTGTAGCCTAACACCATGACTGCACCCCTCTTCCTGCTGGATCCCGACCACGATGATTCCCCACTGGCCAGCGATGAGCTCCATACCGGCTGGCGCCTGACTCTGCCCGAGCGCATCCGTCGCCATGCCCTGGGCTCTATGAGGCTAAAGAACGGGGACCAACTGGATCTTTCCGACGGAGACGGACTACATATCAGCGCTCTGGTCAGGGATGCTTCGACCGGCCTGGTGGAGGTCACCGCAGTAGGGCGGCAGGCACCACCCGAGCAGGAACTGATTCTGGTCCAGGCCCTGGCCAAGGGCGGCAGGGACGAGCAGGCCATCGACATGGCCACCCAGATCGGAGTCGATCAGGTCATGCCCTGGCAGGCTGACCGGTCCATAGCCAAATGGCGGCCGGGCCGCAACGACCGGCACTGGCAGTCCGCCTTGGATGCCGCGACCGAGCAGAGCCGGAGGGCCTACCGTCCTCGACTGCTCAATAAGGTGGACAGCCATGGTCTGGCCGCCTGGTGCCGGAAGGCGACCGATCAGGGAAGTATGGTCCTGATACTGCACCAGGATGCTGACCTTGGATGGGATGCGGTCCGTAAACGTGTAGACAATCTGCCGGCCGGTTCGTCCGTAGCCGTGGTTGTGGGACCCGAGGGCGGGATTGCCGATCAGGAGATTCAGGCCATGATGAGGGAGGGGGCTTTGCCGGTCCGGCTGGGCGGCAACATCCTCCGGGCTTCCCTGGCCGGATCTGTAGCCCTGACCCTGCTGGCGGACATGATGGGCCGCTGGCAGTCAGCAGCCCCTGAGCCCAGCGCATGAAGTCGCGCGCAATATACAACCTCGACAATAAGATGGAAAACAGCGAAAATACCAAAAACAGCAACGTCGGCAAAGAATAAGGAGTGGTCATGAGCGATGACGATCGGCAGGAGGACTGCATTTTCTGCAGAATCGTGGCAGGGGAGGTTCCCAGCGAAAAGGTCTATGAGGATGAGACCGTCTACGCTTTCAAGGATGCCAACCCCAAGGCAGCCGTCCATGTCCTGATCGTCCCGCGGCATCACTACGCGTCGGTGGCCGAATTGGCCAAGGCCGACCCTGACACTCTGGCCCACATCGTCCAGGTGGCTCAGCAGATCGCCGACCAGGATTTCCACGGAGCCTACCGACTGATCTTCAACACGGGGGAGGATGCCGGCCAATCGGTCTTCCATGTCCACGCCCACGTCCTGACCGGACAGGTGCTGCCCGAGTGAGGCCCATGTCCACCATCGTCATCGTGCAGGAAGGGAATCCGTGGCGGTAACTACGCGAACCCTGGAGATTCCGGAGGGGATCGACCCGGTTCAGGTGCTGGGGCCGGAGGATGCAGTCATCGACAGGATCGAGCGCGCCTTCCCAGCGGTCTCCATCCTGGTTCGGGGCAACCGGATCATGCTGAGGGCCCGGGATCGACAGGGAGATGTGCAGGCGGCCCAGATCCGTGACCTGCTGACCGAACTCATGCAGACCGCCGATCAAGTTCCCCTGGATGCCGATCAGGTGGGACGAATACTGGACCACCGCCGTCTGGGGACCGCCGATGCAGCTGCAGCTGATTACTCACCTCCAGCAGAGCAGAAAACTACGGACAGCAATACGGCAGACCGAACCTCTGTAAGCCGCAAATCTCAGGATCGCAATACGACGGACCATACTTCGGTAGACCGCAATTATCAGGAGACGGCTCTTGCAGAGCCGGAGAGGTTCAAAGCCATCGAAGACATCAACCAGTCGAGTCAGGCAGCTCCTGCTGCAGTTCGTCGCCGTCCCCTGACCCAGGCCTCCAAGGGCCCGATCAGGCCCAAGACCGCCGGCCAGTCCGCCTACGTGGCCGCCATTGAAACGCATACCATCACCTTCGGCATCGGACCGGCAGGCACCGGCAAGACCTATCTGGCAGTGGCCAAGGCTGTTCAGGAATTCCGGGCCGGACGCATTGGGCGCATCATTCTGACCAGGCCTGCCGTGGAGGCGGGGGAGAGCCTGGGCTTTCTGCCCGGCACCCTCAATGAGAAGGTGGACCCATACCTGCGGCCCCTCTACGATGCCCTGGCCGACATGCTGGGCACCTCGCGGCTCCACCGCCTTCTGGCCGATGAGACCATTGAGGTGGCCCCGTTGGCCTACATGCGCGGGCGCACCCTGAATGATGCCTTCGTCATTCTGGATGAGGCGCAGAACACCACCGGCAGGCAGATGAAGATGTTCCTGACCCGCCTGGGCTTCAATACCAAGATGGTCATCACCGGCGACGTCACCCAGGTGGATCTGGGCGGGCCTGCATCTGGTCTGGCCACCATCGAACAGGTGCTGCACGGCATCGACGACATCGCCTTCGTGCACCTGCAGGCGGCCGACGTGGTGCGCAATCGGCTGGTCGGGCGGATTGTCCGGGCCTACGACCGTGCCGATCAAGCCCGCAGCCGGAGACGGGAGCAGGCATGAGCGTGGAAGTGACCAACGAGACCCAGTGGCTGATCGATGCCAAGACCTTCTCCGACCTGGGAGTATGGGTGCTGGACCAGATGCGGGTGAGCACCCAGTCCGACATGACCATCATCTTCAACGACCCCGAGCCCATGGCGGTGCTGCACGAGCGCTGGATGAACCTGGCCGGCCCAACCGATGTCATGAGCTTCCCCATGGACGAGCTGCGCCCCGGCGACGAGAACCATCGGCAGGAGGGCATCCTGGGCGACATCGTCATCTGCCCTTGGGTGGCGGCACAGCAGGCCCTGGCAGCCGGTCATTCCACCATGGAGGAGATGCTGCTGCTGGCCATCCACGGCACCCTGCATCTGCTGGGTTACGACCACACCAGCAGGGAGCAGGAGGAGCAGATGTTCGGTCTGCAACGCCAGCTGCTGCTGACCTTTCTGGCCCTGAGGCAGGGGCCCATTGCGGAGGCCGGGCTGCCGGCCGGGGCCACCAACGCTCTGGAGATCTATGAGCGGTATGGCCGTGGTGCCCACCGGAGAGGCAGATCCCATGAGTGACCGGGCCATAGTTGCCTTGGTGGTCATGGCTCTGGCCGCCATCGCTCTGGTCGTGCTCTCCCTGGCTCTGGCCGAGGCCCAGGGGGCGCTCAACAGGGTGACCCGATCCAGTCTCAACAATCTGATTTTGGGCCTGCAGACCGACCAGGAGCTCAGCCAGTTCTCCAGGATGAAGCGGATCGACCGCATTCATCGGGCCCAGAGTCTGATCTCCCAGCGTCAGGTGACGGGCAGCGCTTGCGCTTACGTACGCATCATCTGCGACATCCTGGTCGGTGTCCTGGTGGCCTGCATGGCTGCCCTTGGCGGTCTGCCCCTCTGGGAGCAACTGCTGTGCGGAGTGGTCATGGCCGTCCTGGTGGCCGCCATCTCCGTCACCCTGGGTCCTCATGGACGTTCCCGCCAGCCCATGGAGGCACTGCTCAAGCATGTTCGCCTGGTCGGGCTGGCTGTTCTTCTGACGCCTTTCAAGCGTCGGCGGCAGGCCGAAGCCCGCTCCCGCAAAAACCATCGCGGCGACCTTTCCGACGACGAGGAGCTGGAGAAGATCCAGATCGAGCAGGGTCGAGCCATGGTCGACCAACTGGTGGAGGCCGGCGCCTTCGATCCCGAGATCTCCGAGATGCTGAAGAACGTGTTGACCCTGTCGACCACGCTGACGCGCGAGATCATGGTTCCCCGCACCGACATGATCTGCATCTCCAAGGATGCCAGCCTGGATTCGGCCCTGAAGCTCTTCTCCCGGTCGGGATTCTCCCGCATACCCGCCATTGGGGACGACGTGGATGACCTGGTCGGCATCGTCTACTTGAAGGACGTGGTCCGCGCCCTGGCCTTCAACCGCAAGGGCGACAGATCAGTCGCCTCCATCATTCGCCGGCCGGTTCTGGTACCTGAATCCAAGCCGGTGGACGACCTCTTCCACTACATGCAGCGCTCCCGCCACCACCTGGCCGTGGTCGTGGACGAGTACGGGGGCATCGCCGGTCTGGTCACCATAGAGGATGCCATCGAGCAGATCGTGGGCGAGCTGGAGGACGAGCACGACCGGGTCCAGCACGACGAGCCCAAGCAGATCGGCCCGCACACCTGGCAACTGCCGGTCCGCACGCCCATCACCGACCTAGAGGAGCTCTACGAGATCACCATCGACGAGGACGATGTGGACACAGTCTATGGCCTGCTGACCAAGCTGCTTGGTTCAGTGCCCGTCTCGGGCGCATCGGCGGTGACACGCGGAATCAGGCTGACCGCAGGCGAGGCGGTCGGCCGCCGCAAGAAGATCGCCACCATCGTGGTCGAGCCAGCCAACGGATCTAGCATCGCCCTGGAGGACGGTGCAGAACAAGAAGAAGAACAGGCCGACGGGGATCAACCCGAGCAGGACAGTCAGGAGAATTCATGACCAAGGAAGAACAGAGCGATGCCAAGGCGCCGGCCCACCGATCGGGGTTCGTGGCAGTAGTGGGCCGACCCAATGTGGGCAAGTCCACCCTTATGAACGCCCTGGTTGGCCGACCCATCGCCATAGCTTCCTCCCGGCCGGAGACCACCCGCAAGGCTATCCGGGGGATCATGACCCGTCCCGAGGCCCAGGTGGTCCTGGTGGATACACCGGGCATCCACCGTCCGCGCACCCTGTTGGGCCAGCGGCTCAACGACGTTGTGGAAGCCTCCCTGTCGGATGTCGATGCCATTGCATTCCTGCTGCCTGCCGACCAGGCCATCGGCCCCGGCGATCGCCGCATTTTGAGCCGGCTTCGGTCCGAGTTCGCCCGCAAGGACAAGGACGGCAAATGGATCTGGCGAAAGCCATTGATCGCCGTGGTGACCAAGATTGACCAGCTGAGCAGGGGGCAATTGGTGGACAAGCTCCTGGAGATAGGCGCCTTTGCCGACTTCTCCCAGATTGTTCCGGTCAGCGCCTTGGAAGCTGACAACGTGGACGAGGTGGCCCAGGTGTTGATGGATGCCATGCCCGAGGGCCCTCAGCTCTACCCTGACGACCAGCTGACCGAGGAACGTCCCGAAGACATGATCGCCGAACTGGTCCGCGGAGCCTACCTGGAGGAGCTCAACGACGAGTTGCCCCACTCCCTGGCCGTCCGCGTGGAGTCCATCGATCCGGATTCTCAGGGCGGGCGCGACACCATCCATATAGGGATTTATGTAGAGCGCGACTCCCAGAAGCCCATCGTCATTGGACGGGGGGCCGAGCACCTGGTTCGGGTGAAAAAGAAGCTGCGCACCGCCGTCAACCGGACCATGGGTCGCAAGGTCCGGCTGGATCTGCATGTCAAGGTGGCCCGCAACTGGCAGACCGACCCCAAGCAGCTGGAGCGCCTGGGGTTCTGATCCTGCTCAGCGGCGCGGTGCCGGGGTGCGCTTGGCTGTGTACATCCGGGTGTTCAGAAGGTCGGCGTAGCGCTCGATGACCTTGGGCCGGATCACCTTCATGGATGGCGTCATCAGCCCGTTGTCCTGGGTGAACTCCTCGGGCAGGATGATGAACTTGCGCACTGACTCGGCCCGGGAGACGCCTTCGTTGGCCCGGTCCACATACTCCTGGACCTCTGCCCGGACCACGGCGTTCTGGGCCGCCTCCTGCAGGGACATGTTGCGATCCAGTCCCTTGGATGCCAGCCAGGGCCGCAGGGCGGACTCGTTCAGGGTGACCAGGGCCGAGATGAAGGGACGCTTGTCGCCCAGAACCAGGGCCTGGGAGACGATCTCGGAGCGCTCGATGACCTCCTCGATGGGCCCGGGGGAGACGTTCTTGCCGCCAGCTGTGATGATCAGATCCTTCTTGCGCCCGGTCAGGAAGAGGAACCCGTCGCGGGAGAGCCGGCCCAGGTCGCCTGTGGCGTACCAGCCGTCCTCGGTGAAGGATGCACGAGTGGCCTCCTCATTCTTGTGGTAGCGGTGGAATACGCAGACGCCCTTGATCTGCACCTCGCCGTCCGAGGCGATGCGGATGGTGAATCCCGGGAAGGGGATGCCCACTGAGCCCCGGTGGTAGGGGGTGCCCAGGGGGTTGAAGGCGCAGGGTGCGGTGGTCTCGGTCAGGCCGTAGCCCTCATAGACCGGAACATTGGCGCCACGGAAGAACCCCAACAGTTCAGGATCCAGGGGAGCGCCTCCGGAGACGATCCACTTGGCCCGCCCGCCCAGGACCTGGCGCAGGGAAGCGTAGACCAGCGGGTCATAGATGGCTCGCCGCAGGGCGCTGCGCTTGGTCGGCCAGCCCTTGCGGGAGATGTCCTCCATGTAGGTGCGCGCCGCCCGGGCCGCCCCGTTGAAGATCCTGCCCTTGATGCCATGCCCGGCCTTCTGGGATGCGGCGTTGTAGACCTTCTCGAAGACCCTGGGCACGCCGATGATGACCGTGGGCTTGGACTCCTGCAGGTCGGACAGCAGGGTGGCCAGCCCGGAGGAGATGTACACCTGCATGGTCCCGTAGACGACCCCGTAGCTGATGGCCCGGGCGAAGGTGTGGGCCTGGGGCAGGAAGAGCAGGATGGATCCATCCGGGTCATGGGTCAGATTGGGGATGAAGGCGTTCAGGTTCCTGGCCAGCTGGCAGTAATGCTCATGGGTCATCTCCACGCCCTTGGGCGCCGCTGTGGAACCGGAGGTGTAGACGATGGAGCAGAGGTCGGTCTTGCGGATGGAGTTGATCCGCTCGTCGAGTTCGGCGTCGCTGACCGACTCCCCGTAGGCCTGCAGCTCCTGCAGGGCCCCGGACTCCAGGCAGGCGATCCGCTCCAGGGTGGGGCAGTCCTTATCGGCCCCCTCGGCCTTGGCGCGCATCTCGGTGGTCTGCACCACCAGCAGCCTGGCGTCGGAGTTGTTGACGATGAATCGGATCTGTTCGGCCGAATCGGTGTCGTAGATGGTGGCGATGACCCCGCCGATGGACAGGACCGCGGCATCCACGATGTCCCACTCATAGCTGGTCCTGCACATGAAGGCCACGGCATCGCCCTTCTTCAGCCCGTAGTGCATGAAGCCCTTGGCAGTGGTCCTGATGTCATGCAGGATCTCCCGGCCGGTCCGGTAGGTCCAGCTGCCGTTTTCCACAAAGTGCAGGACCGGCTGGTCGGGGGTGCGGCGGGCCCGATCAGCGTAGATGTCATAGACGGTCATGTCGTCAGGCACCGGACCCATGCCGGCGGTGGTGGCCGAGAGCAGTCCCGAGGCCGGATCCATGCGCGTGGTGGTGGCGTAGTCAGCTGACCAGAAATGCGTATTGGGCAGGGCGAGGGCTTCCTGGGCGGCACCTGACGGATCCGCGGCCTGTTCGCCAGTCGGTCCCTCCCCATGACCCACCTGGTGTGCCACAAAAGATTTGACCGATGCTAGTAACGACACGTTGTCTCCTTCAATAATCGCGGGATATGTCCAGAATAGCCGCCTACTTGGAGAAGGGAGGGCCCGGTGCTAAAGTAGGCACGTTGCTTTGGCGAGGGAGGCTTCATGGCCTCCGTTATCGACTCGGCTGGATCATCGGCGGCCTTTCCTTATGGGCGGTCCGGAATCCGACGCGGCGATGCGCCAGGACCGGCCCAGGTCGGTCTTGAGGAACTAGACAAGGAAGGAAGCCAACATGGCTAACACCATTAAGCTCGAGGGCGAAGTCCGCGATCAATTCGGCAAGGGGGCGGCACGCCGCATGCGCGTGGCCCAGCAGATTCCCGCCACCATCTACGCCGGCGGCGCCCAGCCCGACTACATCAAGCTGCCCATGCGCGAGACCACTCTGGCCCTGCGTCGCGCCAACGCCCTCTTCTCCATCAGCTTCGGCGGGCAGACCAAGACGGCCGTGGTCAAGGACGTGCAGCGCAACCCGGTCAAGCGCCAGGTGGAGCACATCGACTTCTATGAGGTCCGCGCAGGCGAGAAGGTCACCGTGGAGGTGCCCGTCTTCGTCAGCGGCGAGACCAAGGGCGCCGCCGTGGCCCTGATCGACACCCAGAACCTGCAGGTCCGGGCCGACGTGTCCAACCTGCCCGAGCGCATCGACATCAGTGTGGAGGGCCTGTCCGAGGGCGACAGGATCCTGGCCAAGGATGTCAAGCTGCCCGAGGGCTCCGAGCTGATCATCGACGATATGGAGGAATCCATCGTCTCCGTCGAGATCCCCAAGGAGGAGAGCCTGGAGACCCCCACCGAGGAGACCGAACAGGCCGATGCGGAAGCCGCGCCGGAGGCTGACGCCCAGAGCGAGTGAACCCAGAGGTTCGTCACTGCCAAGGCGTTTGCTGCTAAGGCCGTGGGATCATCACGATCCCGCGGCCTTTTTGCCTATGACGGTCACTATGCGAAATGCGCTGAACAGGTCAAGGCCTGCCTATGCGATAGTTCGGGTACCGGGCATCGCCATAAGCATTGCACCCGAGCAAACAAATACAGCAGCAAGAAGAAGTGGTAGACAATGGCAGAGCAATCACATCACGACCCGAAGGCACTCAATGAGTTGGCGGACGCTTTCAAGGTCATTCCCAACGATCATCCCGCCTCTGACGAGGAGCGTGCCCGGCTGATTGACAAGCCCGCCTTCGGCCAGCTCTTCTCAGACAACATGACCCACATGGGTTGGACTTCGGACGACGGCTGGAAGGATCGCAGGGTTGAGGCCTACGGACCGCTCAGCCTGGATCCGGGGGCATCGGTGCTCCACTATGCCCAGGAGGCCTTCGAGGGACTCAAGGCCTACTACCACGACGACGGCTCCATCTGGCTCTTCCGGCCCGATGCCAACGCCCAGCGCTTCTACAATTCAGCCAAGCGTCTGGCCCTGCCTCCGCTTGAGCCCGATGACTTCCTGGGATCGGTCGCGGCCCTGGTCCGCCGTGACGCGGCCTGGGTGCCCAAGCGGCGCGAGTACACGCTCTATATGCGCCCCTACATGTTCGCTTCCGAGCCTTTCCTGGGCGTGCGCGCCCCGCATGCGGTGGACTATTGCGTCATCGCCTCGCCCTCGGGACCCTATTTCGCCGGCGGGGTCAAGCCGGTCAGCATCTGGGTGGAGGACAAGTGGTTCCGCACCGGCCCTGGCGGCACCGGCTTCGCCAAGTGCGGCGGCAACTATGCGGCCTCCCTGCTGGGTGAGAACCGCGGCGCCGAGCATGGCTGCGAGCAGGTCTGCTTCGTCGACGCGGCCACCAAGACCTACCTGGAGGAGCTGGGCGGCATGAACATGTTCACCGTCCACAAGGACGGGCACCTGGAGACCCCCAGCCTGACCGGAACCATTCTGCCCGGCGTCACCCGCAACTCCCTGATCGCCCTGGCCCAGGATCACGGCAGGGATGTGGTGGAGACCATGATCCGCCTGGACACCCTGCTGGACGACATCCGCTCGGGCGAGGTCACCGAGGTGTTCGCCTGCGGAACCGCCGCCATCATCACCCCCATCGGACGCTTCAAGTCCGAGAACTTCGACGTCCAGGTGGCCGACGGCGGCTCTGGCAAGGTCACCATGGACCTGCGCAACGAGCTCCTGGGCATTCAGCTGGGCGAGATCGAAGACCCGCACGACTGGATGTGGAAGGTCTGCTGAGCGCTGACCCCATTCCTGCCTGACAGGTCTTGAATGGAAGGCGACTTCAGGGCGACGTTTTGCCTTGGGTCGCCTTCCTTCATATTTGTGGCCTTGCGCACATCACCGGCCTGTTCAGCTCTGTGCTTGGCTAATCTATAGACAGACTTGAGTGCGGGACGATTCCAGGAGGAGAAGCGCGGGATGAAGACGGCCTTGGAGGGGAACCTGATCTTCATGGTCATCGAGTACCTGGGCATATTCAGCTGCGGGCTTTCGGGTGGCCTGGCTGCCGTGCGCAAGGGCTACGACATCATCTCCATTCTGCTGGTCTCCTGGATCAGTGCCCTGGGAGGCGGGGTGGTCCGAGACGTTCTTCTGGGTCAGGTGCCGCCCAGCGGCATTACCGACAAGGGCTCGGTCATCGTCACCCTGGCATCCGGCCTGGTGGTGGCTGTCGCCCATCCTGAAATCAGCAGGATGACCTGGTCCATGCTGGTCACTGATGCCATGGCCCTGGGATCCTTTGCCGTCAACGGCACGGCCAAGGCGCTGATGAGTGGAACCGGTGGCATGACGGCCATCTTCATGGGCATGGCCACGGCCCTGGTCGGCGGCCTGCTGCGAGACATCCTCCTCAACCAGGTGCCTGCGGTCATCCAGGACCAGCATTGGTATGCATTGCCCTCCCTGATCGGCTGCATGCTGACCCTGGCCTCCACGCGCGCCCAGCAGCATGGGCTCTATCCGGCCCGGGTCGACATGGCCCTGGACCTGGCCATCGTGGCCCTGGTGGTCGTCCTGCGCATCATCTCGGTGAAATTCAACATTCTGGTGCCTGGGGCGGTGGACCGGCGCTCGGCCCGGCTGCCGCTCAACGATGCCCAGCTGGCCAGGGCCATCCGTCATCTGATGCGTGGCCGGTCGAACATCAGTGTCACCATCAAGCACACCGACGAGGATTCCGACCTGAAACCGGATACGAAGAAGGGCCGGTGACCCAAGCGCTTGGATCACCGGCCCTTCTGGGCACCCGGTTCAGAGGGCGTTGACGGCGTTGGCCAGACCGGACTTGCGGTTGGCGGCCTGGTTGCGGTGAATAACACCCTTGCCGGCGGCCTTGTCCAGACGGCGGGCGGCCACCTGGTAGGCAGCCTGAGCGGCCTCCTTGTCACCGGCATCCACGGCCTTGCGCACGGAACGCACGGAGGTCTTGATTGCGCTCTTGACCTCCTTGTTGCGCAGGTGCGCCTTTTCGTTGGTGATGACCCGCTTCTTCTGCGACTTGATGTTTGCCAATGTTGCTCCAAACGATGAATGTATCTGTACAGACAACCCACCATAGTAGCACCCGACCGGGAGAAGAATCCGCCATAGGCGGGCGCTTCGGCCCAGGGCATCGTCTAGAATCGTTAGACCAGACGTACGTGAGGAGAGCAGACCGGTGCAGGAAGCCAAGAACCAACCAGGATTCACCGACCAATCGCTGATCCGCAACTTCTGCATCATCGCCCACATCGATCACGGCAAATCCACGGTGGCCGACCGGATCCTGCAGCTGAGCGGGATTGTGCCCAAGCGCGAGATGCACGACCGGTTCCTGGACAGGATGGACATCGAGCAGGAGCGTGGCATCACCATCAAGTCCCAGGCCGTTCGCCTGCCCTGGGTCAAGGACGGCGTCGAATACACCCTGGGCATGATCGACACCCCGGGCCACGTGGACTTCACCTACGAGGTATCCCGGGCCTTGGAGGCCTGCGAGGGCGCGGTTTTGCTGGTGGACGCCACCCAGGGCATCGAGGCGCAGACCCTCTCCAACCTCTATATGGCCCTGGAGGATGACCTGACCATCATCCCCGTCCTCAACAAGATCGACCTGCCTTCGGCCGAGCCGGACAAGCACGCCGAGGAGATCGCCAACCTGATCGGCTGCTCCACGGACGAGGTGCTCCGGGTGTCGGGCAAGACCGGCCAGGGGATCCGTGAGCTGGTGGACCGCATCGTGGACCAGGTGCCGGCCCCCAAGGGGGATCCCAAGGCCCCGGCCCGGGCTCTGATCTTCGACTCGGTCTACGACTCCTACCGGGGAATCGTCACCTACATCCGGATGGTGGACGGCGAGCTCAAGGAGCGCCAGAAGATCCGCATGATGGGCCGGGCGACCGTGCACGACCCCATCGAGCTAGGGGTGATCAGCCCCGACATGACACCCACCAAAGCCCTGGGTGCCGGGGAAGTCGGCTATGTGATCACCGGCGTCAAGGACGTCAGCCAGTCCAAGGTGGGCGACACGGTCACCACCGAGGCCAACCCGGCCAAGGAGCCCCTGCCCGGCTATCAGGACCCCCAGCCCATGGTCTATTCCGGGCTTTTCCCCATCGACAACGCCCAGTTCCCCGAGCTGCGCGATGCCCTGGACAAGCTCAAGCTCAACGATGCCGCCCTGGTCTACGAGCCGGAGACCTCGGTAGCCCTGGGCTTCGGCTTCCGCTGCGGCTTCCTGGGGCTGCTGCACATGGAGATCGTCACCGAGCGCCTGAGCAGGGAGTTCGGCATGGATCTGATCGCCACGGCCCCCAACGTCACCTATCAGGTGACCATGGAGGACGGCAGCGAGCACACGGTGACCAACCCCAGCGAGTTCCCCGACGGCAAGGTTCGCCGGATTCTGGAACCGGTGGTCAGCGCCGATATCATCACCCCCAAGGAGTTCATCGGACCGGTCATGGAGCTCTGCCAGGACCATCGCGGGCAGATGGGGACCATGGAGTATCTGAGCCCCGAGCGCGTCGAGATGCACTACAGGATGCCCCTGGCCGAGATCGTCTTCGACTTCTTCGACCAGTTGAAGAGCCGGACCAAGGGCTACGCCAGCCTGGACTACCAGCCCGACGGCACCCAGTCCGCCGACCTGGTCAAGGTGGACATCCTCATCCAGGGGGAGAAGATCGACGCCTTCTCGGCCATCGTCCACAAGGACAAGGCCTACGCCTACGGGGTGATGATGACCAAGAAGCTGCGCAAGCTGATTCCGCGCCAGCAGTTCGAGATCCCCATCCAGGCGGCCATAGGGTCGCGCATCATCGCCCGGGAGACCATCAGCGCCCTGCGCAAGGACGTGCTGGCCAAGTGCTACGGCGGGGACATCACCCGCAAGCGCAAGCTGCTGGAGAAGCAGAAGGCCGGCAAGAAACGCATGAAGATGCTGGGACATGTCGAGGTGCCCCAGGAGGCCTTCATCGCCGCCCTGAGCACCGGCCAGGCCCAGGACCGGGACACCAAGGACAAGATCCGGGCCGCAGCCAGGAAGGAGGGCTGAACGGGTGGGATCCTACCAGGTCTACATCCATGTGCCCTTCTGCATGCGCCGCTGCGGCTACTGCGACTTCAACACCTACACGGCCCGCGACCTGGGCGGGGGCGCCAGCCGGGAGCACTATGCCGACCTGGCCATCCAGGAGATGCGCATGGTCCGCGACTGGCAGACCTCCCGAGGCCTGATAGAGCCGCCCGTGTCCACCATCTTCTTCGGCGGAGGCACGCCCACCATTCTGCCGGCCCAGGATCTGGTGCGCATGGTCGAGGCCGTGGCCGACCTTTGGGGGCTGTCCCCCGGGGCCGAGGTCACCACCGAGGCCAACCCCGACACCGTTGATCGGGCCTATCTGGAGCAGCTGCTTCGGGGCGGCATCAATCGGGTCTCCTTCGGCATGCAGTCAGCGGTGCCCAGCGTCCTGGCCACCCTGGACCGCACCCATACCCCGGCCAATGTGACCACAGATGTGGCCGCCGCCAAGGACTTGGGACTCAGGGCCAGTGTGGACCTGATCTACGGAACGCCGGGGGAGCGGCTTGAGGATTGGCGGACCAGCCTGCAGGCGGCCCTGGACCTGGGCGTGGACCATGTCTCCGCCTACGCCCTGACCCTGGAGCCCACCACCAAGATGGGCCGAGCCGTGCGCCGGGGCCAGCTGCCCGCCCCCGATGATGACGACGAGGCAGCCAAGTACGAGATGGCTGACGACATGCTCTCCCAGGCAGGCCTCTACTGGTATGAGATCTCCAACTGGGCCCGCCCCGGCCAGGAGAGCCGCCACAACCTGGGCTACTGGCACAACGTGGACTGGGCCGGCATCGGCCCCGGCGCCCACTCCCACTATCGTGCTCTGGAAGGCCAGGACACAGGCATGGCGCCGGTGGATGAAGCTCGGGAACAGGAGCCTATGCCGTCCGTCTCGCCCGGGTTCAGGGCCACAGGAACAGCAGCGGCGCAAGAGGCCGATACCGGGGCACGCTGGTGGCTATCGCCGGAGCCCGGCCTGGGGGAGCGGCGTGCCAGGGCCATTCGCTCCTGGGACATCGCCCACCCCAGGGACTGGGCCGCCGCCATGGACGCCGGACTTGTGCCCTGGCAGGATGCCGAGCTTCTGGGCTTCAGGCAGGACCTGGAGGAGACGGTCATGCTGGCCCTGCGCCTGCCGGAAGGCCTGGGGCTGGATCGGCTGACCAGGCAGGCGGGTCGTCCGGCCGACCCGAAGATTCTTAAGGATCTGGTCGATCAGGGCCTCCTGCTGCCCGTGCGTGACCGAATCCAGGTGACCCGCCGGGGCCGCCTGCTCAACGATCTGGTCATCGACCAGGTCCTGGAGGCGGTAGGAATTCGTTAGACACTGCGGAACGTTACACGGATGTCACCTGTGGATGCATTATTCTGTTGATTCACCATTGACAAGGCTCCTCAAGGGTGGAGCATGCCGGCCCCGCCCCCGTCCACGAATGAGGTGATTGCGGTGTCATTCACGGCCCCTCTCGATCTGCATGTCCACGGCCCGCAAGGGCTCTACGACCCTGATACGGAACACGATGCCTGCGGTTTCGGCATGGTGGCCACCCTGAACCGACGGGATGAAAGACTGATCGTCGAACAGGGCATCCGCGTCCTGGTCAACCTGGACCACCGAGGGGCCGTGGGAGCCGAGCCCAACACCGGCGACGGGGCCGGCATCATGCTCTCCATGCCTGACGAGTTCATGCGCACCCGGGTCTGCCGGGATCTGCCCGAAGCCGGCCACTATCTGGCGGGCATGGCCTTCCTGGACAGGGACCCGGCTCAGGCTGCCAGCCAGGAGGAGGCCATAGCATCGATCGCTGGCCAGGAGGGGCTGCGCGTCCTGGCCTGGCGGTCAGTGCCCACCGATCCTGACGGACTGGGTCTGCAGGCTCTGGCCTCCATGCCCAGATTCCTTATGCCCATCATGTGCGACGCCGGGCCGGATAGCCGCGGAGGACTGGATCTGGAGCGGCTGGGCTACCGGGTCCGCAAGCGGGCCGAGCACGAGCTGGGCGTCTACTTCGCCTCCCTGTCCTGCCGTACCATCACCTACAAGGGCATGCTGACCACCAAGCAGCTGCAGGGCTTCTTCCCCGATCTGGGTGACTCGGTCTTGAAGGCCCGCCTGGCCATCGTCCACTCCCGCTTCTCCACCAACACCTTCCCCTCCTGGCCGCTGGCCCAGCCCTTCAGGATGATCGCCCACAACGGTGAGATCAACACCATCCAGGGCAACCGCAACTGGGTGTCGGCCCGCGAGGGAAAGCTGAGCTCGGAACTGCTGGGCGACATGGCCCCGTTGCTGCCGGTCAACACCCCTGGAGCCTCGGACTCAGGCACCTTCGACGAGACCCTGGAGCTGCTCCACCTGGCCGGGCGGTCCCTGCCCCACGCCGTCTCCATGATGATGCCTCCGGCCTGGCAGCAGGATCCGGACATGGATCCGGACCTGAGGGCCTTCTACCAGTACAACGACGCCCTGATCGAGCCATGGGACGGCCCGGCGGCCATCGTCTTCACCGACGGAACCCTGGTGGGCGCCCAGCTGGACCGCAATGGCCTGCGCCCAGGCCGCTGGCAGCTGACCGAGGACGGCCACCTGGTCCTGGCCTCGGAGGCCGGCGTCCTTGAGGATACGCCCCAGGAGTCCATCGTCGCCAAGGGCAGGCTGGAGCCTGGACGCATGTTCCTGGCCGACACCAAAGAGGGCCGGATCGTGCCCGACAGCGAGATCAAGCGCCAGCTGGCCGGTCTGCACCCCTACAGGAAGTGGATCGCCGAACGGACCGTCCGCCTGGACGACCTGCCCGAGCGCGAGCATGTCAATTACTCGCGCATCTCGGTCCATCGCCGGCAGCAGGCCTTCGGCTACACCCGGGAGGACCTGACCATGCTGCTGGGGCCCATGGCCGAAACCGGCAGCGAGCCCATCGGGTCCATGGGCAATGACGCGCCCATTGCCGTGCTCTCACGCCGCTCGCGCATGCTCTTCGACTACTTCACCCAGAAGTTCGCCCAGGTCACCAACCCGCCCCTGGACTGGGAGCGCGAGGAGCTGGTGACCAGCATCGCCTCGGCCATCGGGCCCGAGCCCAACCTTTTGGAGGACACCCCCGAGCACGCCTGGAAGATCCACATCGACCTGCCGGTGGTGGACTCCGTCCAGATGGCGCAGATCAAGCGCCTGGACCGGGCGCCGGTCCTGGAAGGCCGCTTCCGCCCCCGTCTGATCCGCGGCCTCTACCAGGTGGCCGGAGGCGGCAAGGCCCTTGAGGAGCGTCTGGAGGCCATCGAAGGGGAGGTGGATCGGGCCATCGAGGAGGGCTGCAATGTGCTTGTCCTGTCCGACCGGGACTCCAACCACATCTGGGGGCCCATACCCTCCCTGCTGCTGACCGGTGCCGTCCAGCACCACCTGCTCCGTCGGCACACCCGCACCCAGGTCTCCCTGGCAGTGGAGGCCGGCGACGTGCGCGAGGTCCACCATGTGGCCCTGCTGATCGCCTACGGCGCCGCCTGCGTCAACCCCTACCTGGCCCTGGAGTCGGTGGAGAACCTGGCCAACAGCGGCGACCTGCATGTGAGCGCCGAAAAGGCCTCCGCCAACCTGGTCCGGGCCCTGAGCACCGGGGTCCTGAAGATCATGAGCAAGATGGGCGTGAGCACCATCATGTCCTACCGGGGCTCCCAGCTCTTCGAGGCCGTCGGGCTGAGCCAGGAGGTCATCGACCGCTGGTTCACCGGCACCACCTCCCTAGTGGGCGGCATTGGCCTGGATGAGATAGCCGCCGAGGTGGCCCAGCGCCATCGGGTGGCCTACCCCATCGAGTGGACCGCCGGATCCGGGCATGATCTGGAGACAGGCGGCAACTACCACTGGCGACGCACCGGCGAGGACCACCTGAACGACCCCGAATCCATCTTCCTGCTCCAGCAGTCCACCAAGCGAGGGGACTACGGGCTGTTCCGGGCCTACACCGACCATGTGAACGCGGCGGCCAAGCAGGGCATGACCCTGCGCGGCCTCATGGAGCTGCACTCCGACAGGGCGCCCATACCGCTGGACCAGGTGGAGCCCGCCGAGTCCATCGTCACCCGCTTCTCCACCGGCGCCATGAGCTACGGGTCCATCTCCCAGGAGGCCCATGAGACCATGGCCCTGGCCATGAATCGGCTCGGCGCCCGGTCCAACTCGGGCGAGGGCGGCGAATCCCCGGACCGGATTGCAGACCCGGCTCGGACCAGCCGCATCAAGCAGGTGGCCTCGGCCCGGTTCGGGGTGACCAGCGACTACCTGGTCTCGGCCACCGACCTGCAGATCAAGCTGGCTCAGGGAGCCAAGCCGGGGGAGGGCGGCCACCTTCCCGGTGCCAAGGTCCCGCCCTGGATCGCCCAGGTCAGGCGTTCCACACCCGGTGTCGAGCTCATCTCGCCTCCGCCCCACCACGACATCTACTCCATCGAGGACTTGAAGCAGCTGATCCACGACCTGAAGATGGCCAACCCCCAAGCCCGCATCCACGTCAAGCTGGTCTCCGAGCACGGGGTGGGAACCGTGGCCGCGGGCGTGGCCAAGTGCCATGCCGATGTGGTCCTCATCTCGGGCCAGGACGGCGGCACGGGGGCGGCGCCGCTCAACGCCATCAAGCACGCGGGCACCCCCTGGGAGCTGGGTCTGGCCGAGACCCAGCAGACCCTGGTCATGAACGATCTGCGCTCGCGGATCGTGGTCCAGTGCGACGGGGAACTCAAGACCGGCCGCGACGTGGTCATAGCCGCCCTGTTGGGGGCCGAGGAGTTCGGCTTCGCCACCACGGCGCTGCAGGTGGAGGGCTGCGTCATGATGCGGGCCTGCCACAAGAACACCTGCCCCCAGGGCATAGCCACCCAGGATCCGGAGCTGCGCTCGCGCTTCACAGGCCGGCCCGAGGACCTGGTCAACTTCTTCATGTTCATGGCCCGTCAGGTGCGGGAGATCCTGGCCTCCCTGGGATTCGCCAGCCTGGAGGAGGCGGTCGGCCACGTGGAGTGCCTGCGCCGGGACCCCTCCGTGCGCACCTGGAAGAGCCAGGGCATCGACCTGGATGCCATCCTGCGCAAGCCTGGCCCCACCCCGGGCACGGTGCTGCACCACACGCAGGCCCAGGATCACGAACTGGACAAGTCCCTGGATGTGGACCTGATCAATCAGGCCGTCGACGCCCTGGACGAGGGTCGTCCGGTGGCCATCAAGTCAACCGTGCGCAACGTCAACCGGAGCGTGGGCACCATGCTGGGCTACAGGATCACCCGCCAATACGGAGCCGCCGGCCTGCCTGTGGACACCGTGGACATCACGTTGACAGGTTCTGCCGGTCAATCCCTGGGTGCATTCATCCCCAGGGGCGAGACCATCCGGGTGATCGGCGAGGCCAACGACTATGCAGGCAAGGGCCTGTCCGGCGGCCGTCTGATCCTCCAAGCTGCCCAAGGCGTCAGGTTCGATCCGCACCAGACCGTCATCTGCGGCAACGTGGCTGGATTCGGCGCCACCTCGGGCGACATGTTCGTGGCCGGCCGGGCCGGGGAGCGCTTCGCCGTCCGCAACGGGGGCGGCCGTTTCGTGGTCGAGGGCTTGGGCGACCACGGTTGCGAGTACATGACAGGCGGCCTGGTGGTGGTTCTGGGTCCCACAGGGCGCAACTTCGGCGCCGGCTTCTCGGGAGGGGATGCCTACCTGCTGGACATGGACACCTCCCGGCTGAATCCGCAAGCCTGGAATGACGGCTCCCTGCTGGCCTTGGAGCCCGACCAGGACCAGGCGGCCATGCTCAAGGAACTGATAGCGGAGCATGTCCGGCTGACCGGGTCAAAGGCTGCGGCCGGGCTGCTGGAGGACTGGCCGAGCGCGCTGGCCCGGTTCACCCATCTGGTTCCCCGTCGTTATCTGGCCATGAAGAAGGCCATGGAAGAGGCCGAACGCGAGCAGGTGGACTTCAACGAGCCCGGCGTCTGGGACGCCACCTACGCCCAGGTCATGGAAGGAGCGCACTGATATGGTCGACCCCAAGGGATTCCTCAAGGTACGCACCCGGCACGAGCTGGCCGAGCGCCCGGTATCCGAACGCCTGAAGGACTGGCGGGACGTGCACCAGACCACTGGCCCTGGTCCCTGGACCGCCGAGCAGGCCGCCCGCTGCATGGACTGCGGCACCCCCTTCTGCATGACCGGCTGCCCCCTGGGCAACCTGATCCCCGAGTTCAACGATTTGCTGTCATGGGGCCGCTGGGAGGAGGCCTACGAACGGCTGAGCCTGACCAACAACTTCCCGGAGTTCACCGGACGGATCTGTCCGGCTCCCTGCGAGTCCTCCTGCGTGCTCTCCATCCACCAGCCGGCCACCACCATCAAGCTGGACGAGCAGACCATCATCGACCAGGCCTGGTCCCTGGGCCTGGTCAAGCCCAGGCCGCCCCAGCGGCTGACTGACATGACCGTGGCCGTGGTCGGGTCGGGCCCTGCAGGGCTGGCCTGCGCCCAGCAGCTGACCCGGGCCGGGCACACGGTGGTGGTCTATGAGCGCGCCGATGCCATTGGCGGACTCCTGCGCTACGGCATCCCCGCCTTCAAGCTGGAGAAATCCCTGCTGGACCGTCGGCTGGAGCAGATGGAGGCCGAGGGGACCCGATTCCGCACCGGCGTCGAGGTGGGCCGGGACCTGGGCTGGGACCAGCTGCGGGCCCGCTATGACGCCCTGGTGGTGGCCATCGGTTCCACCGATCCCCGGCGGGTGGACCTTCCCGGCAGGGAGCTGAAGGGCATCCACTACGCCATGGACTTCCTGCCCGACCCTACCCGCAAACTCATGGGCCGCGAGCCCATCAACAACATCGATGCCGCCGGCAAGGACGTCATCATCATCGGCGGCGGCGACACAGGTTCGGACTGCCTGGGCACGGCCCTGCGAGATGGCGCCAAGTCGGTCACCGTCCTGCAGATCCGACCCAAAGAGCCCTCATCCAGGCCCGATAACCGGCCTTGGCCAACCTACGCCCGGCTCTACAATCCCACCTCTTCCATGGAGGAGGGCGGCCACTACGAGTACGCGGTGGACAGCCTGGAATACCTGGGCGATGGTTCCGATGACCGGATCAGCCTGGACCAGACCAGCGCCCCGACAGGTTTTGACCGGGACCATGAGGGACGGGTTCGCGGCGTTCGCGTGGTGGATGTCAGCCGTGACGACCAGGACCGAATCATTCCCCAACCCGACACCGAGCGGGTCCTGCCTGCCGACCTGGTGCTGATCAGCATTGGCTTTGCCCATCCCGAGACGGCCACCCTGACCGGACAGACCGGCCTAGGGCTGGACCCGCGCGGCAACGTGGCACGGAATGCCGACTACGCCACCGAACGTGACGGCATCTTCGTGTGCGGTGATGCCGGACGCGGCCAGTCCCTGGTGGTCTGGGCCCTGGCCGAGGGCCGTTCCTGCGCGGCGGCCGTGGACCGGTATCTGACTGGCGCCACTGAATTGCCCGCCCCCATCCGAGCCGATGAGCGCGCCATGGCCCTGCCTGCGGCCGACAAGCGCCCACGCTAATATGAAAAGGTATGGTGCCGATCGAAGGGATGGAGGCAGTGGGATATGACCAACCGCGCTGAACGTAGGGCGCAGGCCAAGCGGAGCCGCCGTGGCGGCAGCGACGACCGGAGGATGACGGCCAAGGGCAGGGCAGGAGTGATGGACGAACGGGCCTTGCAGGAACGCTCCCGCCGGCTGGAGGCTGGCCAGGGCGCCGAGTGGAAGCCCACCGGGCATACCGATGACCTGGTGCAGAAGGACTCCGTGGACCCCAATGACCGCAATCCCCGTCTGCTCAGGGCTCCCAGCGGCGTGCGTCAATGGCTGCGAATCCTGGTCTGGGCCCTGATCATCTGCTCTGGCCTGGCCTTCCTGGTCTGCATGTGGCTGCCCCACGTTCCCATCTGGGCCACCATCGCCATCGCGGCAGTCTTCTGCTTGGGCGTGCTGGGGCTTTTCCTGGTCGGCGGCAACCGGGACAATCCACGCCTGGACTCCTACGGAACGGCCCTGTGACCATGACCGAAAGCGTGGCAGAACAGCAGGCCGTGCTCATGCAGCACGTGGGATTCCGCCGTCAGGGCCGGGTCATACTGAACGATGTCAACCTTGAGGTGGGCCAGGGGCAGAAGTGGGTGCTCTTCGGGCCCAACGGCGTGGGCAAATCCACCCTGGTGGCCATGATGAGCACCCGAGGCTTCCCCAGCACTGGCAGCGTGGAGATCCTGGGCAACCGGCTGGGCAAGGTGAACGTCTTCTCCTACCGGCATCGGATTGGTCTGGCCTCGGCTGGCCTGGCCAAGACCATCAGCCCCCAGGAGGATCCCTACGACGTGGTGCTGACAGCCTTCAGCGATACCACCGGACGCTGGAGGGAGACCTTCACGGCCAAGCAGGAAGAGGCCACCCTGGCCCTGATGGACCGGTTCGGCATCGCCTACCTCAAGGGCAAGCGCATGTACCGGCTCTCCGAGGGGGAGCGCGGCCGGGTGCTGATATGCCGGGCGCTGATGGCCAATCCCGACCTGCTCATCCTGGACGAGCCGACCACCGGACTGGATCTGGGCGGCCGGGAGCTGGTGCTCAGGGCCTTGAGCGACATCGGCAGGGAGGACAAGGACCGCACGGTCATCCTGGTCACCCACCGGCTTGAGGAGATTCCTCTGGGCTTCGATCGGATAGCCATGATGGGCCGGCGTCCTGCCGACACCGCAGACACCGGCGACCCGGATCCGGGCACCATCGTCTACCAGGGCCCCTTGGAGGGTGGACTGACCGGTCCGCGCCTGAGCGAGCTCTTCGGCCTGGATCTGACCGTGGTCCACCGTGACGGACGCTGGGGTGCCTTCGCCGTCTGAACGCACTGCTGCTGACCACCTTCTGACACGCCCATATCAGCTCAAGGAATAGCAAAGTCGTTCTCCAAGGCACGGGTATAGACTGTGGTGGTTTGTCTGCCCGGGGACCGTGGCAGACCTGTATGCGTGAAGGATGTTGACGTGATCAAGATATGGACTCGCTACCTGCGGCCTTACTGGCTTCAGGTGGCCGTTCTGGTGCTCTTTCAGGTGGCGCAGACGGCCTTGAACCTCTACCTGCCCAACTTGCAGGCGGACATCATCGACAAGGGCGTGGCCGTGGGCGACCAGGATGCCATTTACAGGATCGGCTGGCAGATGATGGGGATCACCGCCCTCCAGATCGTGGCCAACGTGGTCGCCGTCTACTGCGCCACCCGGCTGGCCATGAGGATGGGCTACGAGCTGCGCAGGGACCTGTTCGCCTCGGTGGAGGGCTTCAGCCTCAATGAGATCGAGCGCTTCTCGGCCGGTTCCCTGATCACCCGCACCACCAACGACGTCCAGCAGATGCAGATGACCACCATGCAGACCCTGATGATCATCCTGCAGGCCCCGGTCATGCTGATCGGCGGGCTGATTCTGGCCCTGCGCCAGGACGGCCCCCTGACCTGGTCCCTGGCGGTCATCATCCCCCTGATTCTCCTGGTGGCCCTGGTGCTCATGGGCAGGATGGGCCCCCTGTTCACCCGCCTGCAGAACATGCTGGACTCCGTCAACCGCCTGGTCCGCGAGCAGATCTCCGGCGTGCGGGTCATCCGTGCCTTCGTCCGCGAGAAGACCGAGGCAGCCCGCTTCGACAAGGCCAACCGCGACGTCTACGGCGTCCTGATCTCCACCGGCCGGCTGATGAGCATGATGGTGCCGCTCATGTGGTTCCTACTGAACATGTCCAACGTGGCCATCATGTGGTTCGGCGGCCGCCGCATCGACTCCGGAGCCATGCAGATCGGCGCCCTGCAGGCCTTCATCCAGTACCTGATGATCATCCTGTCAGGCCTGATGATGGCCGCCATGATGTCGGTCATGCTGCCCAGGGCCGCTGTGGCCGCCCGAAGGATCAACGAGGTCCTGGAGGCCACCAGCGAGATCGCCGCTCCCGAGCATCCCTACCGCAACGAGCATCCTCAGGGGCTGCTGGAGTTCAAGCATGTGGACTTCAGCTATCCGGGCGCCCAGGACCCGGTCCTTTCGGATATCTCCTTCACTGCACGGCCGGGGACAACGACGGCCATCATCGGGGCCACGGGATCCGGCAAGTCCACCATCATCCGGCTGGCCAACCGCATGTTCGACGTCACCAACGGCCAGGTCCTGGTGGACGGGCACGATGTGCGCGAGTACGACCCCGACCAGCTGGCCCTGATCTTCGGGCCGGTCCCGCAGAAGGCCACCCTCTTCACTGGCACCATCCGCGACAACATGCACTACGGGGACCCCGATGCCGATGACGACCGCATCTGGCAGGCCCTGCGCATCGCCCAGGCCGAGGACTTCGTCCGTGAAATCCCCGAGGGCCTTGATGCCCGCGTGGCCGAGGGCGGCACCAACTTCTCCGGCGGGCAGAAGCAGCGGCTCTGCATGGCCCGGGCCATTCTGCGCAACCCCCGCATCTACACCTTCGACGACTCCTTCTCGGCCTTGGACATGACCACCGACCGAGCCCTGCACGAGGCCCTGGTGCCGGTCACCCGCGAGGCCACCCAGATCGTCGTGGCCCAGAGGGCGGCATCCATCCGCGAGGCCGACCAGATTCTGGTCCTGGACCGAGGCCGCATCGTCGGCCGGGGCACCCACGACGAGCTCATGGAGGACTGCCCCACCTACCAGGAGATCGTCCAATCCCAGGGCGGGCAGGGTCCCGACGTGGAAGAGCTCAGCATTGACGAGGGGAGGGCCGAGTAGATGGCAAGGAACTTGAGCGCAAATACAGGCTCGAAGGCCGTAGGCGGCCGCCGCCACACCGTGGGCCGGCTGGTCCATTACCTGCTGGCCAGCCCCTGGAGGGTCATCGTCATGGTCCTCTCCGGCATGATCGCCGTGGCCATGATCGTCATCGGGCCCAAGGTCATGGGCGAGGCCACCAACGTCCTTTTCGAGGGGCTGCTGGGTTCCATGCTGGTCAAGATGGGCGCCAAGCCCGGCACCCCCAGGCAGGCTGTGGTCACCTACCTGCAGTCCCGCGGGCAGGACAAGTTCGCCCGGATGATCGACTCCATGAACGTCCAGGTGGGCGTGGGCATCGACTGGGGGCGCTTCGGCACCATCCTCATGTTCGTCATCGGCATCTACCTGATCTCCATCCTGGTCAGGCTGGTGCAGAACTTCCTGATGACCCGGCTGGTCTCAGACGCGGTCTATACCATGCGCAGGCAGATCGAGGACAAGCTGGACCGGCTGCCCCTGCAGTACTTCGACCGGACCCCGCGCGGCGAGGTCATGAGCCGGACCACCAACGACATCGACAACATCTCGGGCACCCTGCAGCAGATCCTGGGCGAGCTGCTCTTCTCGGTCTTCTCCATCATCGGCGCCTTCATCATGATGCTGACCATCTCGCCCCTGCTGACCCTGATCGCCTTCGTCATCATCCCGGTCATGGCCCTGTGCGCGGGCGTCATCCTCAAGAAGACCCAGCCCCAGTTCACCAGGCAGTGGATACGCACCGGCCAGGTCAACAGCCACGTGGAGGAGATGTTCTCAGGCCATTTGGTGGTCCGGGCATTCGGACATCAGCACAAGGCTGAAGAGGAGTTCGAGGAGCGCAACCAGGAGCTCTACCAGGCCAGCTTCAAGGCCTCCTTCTACTCGGCCCTGGTCACGCCCATGTCGACCTTCTTCGGCAACCTGAGCTTCGTGATCGTGGTCATCATCGGCGGCGTGCATGTGCTCAATGGCAGCATGAGCCTGGGCGGCCTGCAGGCCTTCACCCAGTACACCCGTCAGGCCTCCCAGCCCATCGGCCAGCTGGCCTCCATGGGCACCATGCTCCAATCCTCCCTGGCCTCCTGCCGCAGGGTCTTCGACTTCCTGGACGAGGCCGAGGAGGTGCCGGACATCGAGCATCCCGACCATCTGGGCCAGGAGACCGGAGGCAAGGTCGAGGGCCACGTCCGCTTCGACCACGTCCGCTTCTCCTACGATCCGGCCGAGCCGCTGATCAAGGACCTGTCCATCGAGGCCAAGCCCGGGCAGACCATCGCCATCGTCGGGCCCACCGGCGCCGGCAAGACCACCCTGGTCAACCTGCTCATGCGCTTCTACGAGATCCAGGGCGGGCACATCACCATCGACGGCGTGGACACCTCCAGGGTGACCCGCCACGACCTGCGCAGCCACTTCGGCATGGTCCTGCAGGACACCTGGCTTTTCGACGGCACCGTCCGCGACAACCTGCTCTACGGGCTGGACGAGGGGCAGACCATCCCCGAGCAGACCATGATCGATGGCGCCAAGGCCACCCACGTGGACGAGTTCATCCGCAAGCTGCCCCAGGGCTACGACACCGTCCTCAATGAGGACAGCAGCGAGCTCAGCCAGGGCGAACGCCAGCTGATGACCATCTGCCGGGCCTTCCTGTCCGACCCCGATATCCTGATCCTGGACGAGGCCACATCCTCGGTGGATACCAGGACCGAACTGCTGGTCCAGCAGGCCATGAACACCCTGCGCAAGGGCAGAACCTCCTTCGTCATCGCGCACAGGCTGTCCACCATCCGCGACGCCGACCTGATCCTGGTGGTCAACCACGGCTCGGTGGTCGAGCAAGGCACCCACGACCAGCTGCTGGAGCGCGGAGGCGCCTATGCCTCCCTCTACAACTCCCAGTTCACCAAGGGCGAGGAGGACTGAGGGGGCATGAGCCTTAGATACGGTCCGCTGAGCGTAGGGGAGCGGGTCCAGCTGACCGATCGGCGTGGCCGCAGGCTGACGGTCATGCTGGAACCTGGCGGCCTGACCCAGACCGACCACGGGCTCCTGCCGCACGAGGCCATGATTGGCCTGCCCGAGGGATCCGTGGTGGTGACCATATCGGCTGACAAGTGGCGGCGGATGCGCCACAAGCAGGATGCCGGCACTGCCACAGAAGCACCTGACAGGGCCAAGCCCTGGAAGTCCTCGCGAAGCATAGGGGGATGGGCCTTCACCGTCATGCGCCCCCGGCTGGAGGACTATATCCTTTCCATGCCACGCGGCGCCCAGATCATGTACCCCAAGGACGTGGCCAGGGTCATCCTCCTGGGCGACATCCGTCCGGGCATGAGGGTCCTGGAGTCGGGAGCCGGATCAGGGGCCATGAGCCTGGGCCTGCTGGATGCCATCGGCACGGAGGGGAAGCTGACCAGCATCGAGCGACGGGAGGAGTTCGCCCGGGTAGCCATGGGCAATGCCACCGTCTTCTTTGGACAGCGCCCTGCCCAGTGGGACCTGCGCACCGGCGACTTCGACACCCTTGCCGCCGACCTGCCCGAGGACGAATTCGACCGTATTGTTCTGGACATGCTGGACCCCTGGAACCGTCTGGAGCAGGCCTACCGGGTCATGGCCCCCGGCGGCGTGCTGACCGCCTATGTGACCACTACCACCCAGCTCAGCCGGCTGGCCGAGGCCCTGCGCGCCGACGGCCGGTGGACCGAGCCCGAGATCATGGAGAGCCTGGAGCGCTCCTGGAAGGCCGACGGTCTGGCGGTCCGACCCGAGCATGAGATGATCGGGCACACCGGCTTCCTCTTGACCAGCAGGGCCATGGCTTCCGGCCAGCAGGCTCTGCGCAAGCATATCCGGGCCACCAAGGACTACCAGACAGACGTGGATCAGGGCCGGGGGCCTGCCGAGACCAGCGGCTCCAATCGCGAGCGCAAAATGGAGGACCTGGAGGATCTCGAGGATCTGGAGCTGCGCCGGGTCTCCGATCGCAAGCTGCGCAAGGTGCTGCGTGACCTGGACCATCAGGTGCGAACTCTGCAAAGCGGACAGGATCAGGAAGACTGATCACCCATGACCGGCGTATCCACTGGGCTCTGTCATAATGGGAAGGGCGACTGATGAGATTGTCGGGAAAGGAAGCATGGATGGGTTTGCGAAAGGGTCTGAAGGCTGAGGATCTACGGCGGTGCAGCCGAACCCTCATGCTCATGCGTCACGCCAAGACCGGACGCCAGGGATCGCAGGGCGATCGCAGCCGCCAGCTGACCGACCGTGGCCAGAGACAGGCTCGGACCATGGGCCGTGGCTTGACCGCTTTGGGCCTAGTGCCTGACCGCATCATCTGCTCGGGCGCACCCCGGGCCCGTCAGACCCTGGACGGCATGCTCAAGCCCTTGGGGGATGGGCCGCGTGTCGATTACCGGGAATCCCTCTATGAATCCGGCATGCAGGCGGTCTTCGACGAGCTGGCGCAGACCGAGGATCGTGACCGCCGGGTCCTCATCCTGGGTCATGAGCCCACCATGTCTATCTGCTCACAATGGCTGGCCGAGGACAACTCCGATCCCGACCTTTTGGACCTGCTCAATCTTGGACTGCCCCCGGCCACTATGGTCGTGCTGGGCTCCGAGCGGCCCTTGACCGACTTGGGAACCCACCAGGCCCGTTTGCTTGGCATTCTGGGCCCCCAGGACCTTGAAGACTGACCGGCGGAACAAGCTCAAGGCCACCCGCTGCAGGCAGTCTTGACGCGCTTCAGTCCCCCGCTTGCCGTCCTGCCGTTATCGATTCAGGTTATGGCGACACCTTATTTGCACCAATTACCCGCCTCCTCCCGCCGCTGATAGGCTGACCAAAGACATCAGGACGAAACTGGGAGGTTTCATGGCAGCGATTACATCCGTGTCCGGATTCCCGCGCATAGGCGCGCACCGCGAACTCAAGAGGGCCATCGAGGGCTATTGGAAGGGCGAACGGAATCTGGACGAGGTTCGGCGCACGGCCGCCGATCTGCGGGCCAGGCACTGGCAGCTTCAGCAGGAGGCCGGCGTCGACCTGATTCCCGTCAACGATTTCAGCTACTACGACCAGGTCTTGGATACGTCCATCCTCCTGGGCGTCGTGCCCGAGCGCTATCGGAAGCTGGGCCTGGGCCCAGAGGACACCCTCTTCGCCATGGGCCGCGGCTACCAGGGGGAGCAGGGTGACGTGACCGCCCTGCCCATGAAGAAGTGGTTCACCACCAACTACCACTACCTGGTTCCCGAGATCGACCAGGACACCAAAATCGCCCTTGAGGGCGACAAGCCTTTCAAGGAGTTCCAGGAGGCGCGCGAGCAGGGCATCGCCGCCAAGCCGGTGCTGATCGGCCCCTACACCTTCCTCAAGCTGGCACGCGGCCCCCAGGGCGAGCTGCTGGATCCTGACCCGGCACTGGTCCAGGACCTGGCCAAGGCCTATGCGACCATACTGGAGCGGTTCATTGGCCTTGGCGCCGACTGGGTACAGCTGGACGAGCCCTATCTGGTCCTGGACAAGGAACCGGGCGACCAGGACCTCTTCGATACCCTCTATGGGCCCATTCTCAAGGCCCGCCAGAGCGGCCAGGGCAAGGTCCGTATCCTGCTCAACACCTACTTCGGCCATATTGGCGACTGCTATGCCCGGCTGGCTGACCTGGGCTTCGACGGCATCGGCCTGGATCTGGTCGAGGGCAGGGATGAGAACCTGGCGGCCCTCAAGGAGCATGGCGTGCCGGAGGGAACGGCCATCTTCGCCGGCCTGGTCAACGGCCGCAACATCTGGCGCAACGACTATGCAGTCAGCCTGGGCCTGCTGGATGCCCTGCACCAGGTGACCCCGAACGTGGTGGTGTCCACCGCATGCTCACTGCTGCACGTGCCCTATACCGTGGCCGACGAGGATGGGCTGGATGCCGACACCGTGCGGCCCCACTTCGCCTTCGCCCTGGAGAAGCTGGGCGAGCTGCACGACCTGGCCCAGCTGGCCGATGCCGACGAGGATCAGCGTCGCTCCAGCAAGGCCCTTGCCGACAACCAGAAGCTCTTCGACGGCAGCCGCGTCCAGCCCGACCCCCAGGTGCAGCAGCGCCTGGCCGGCCTTAAGGACGAGGACTTTGTGCGTACCCCGGCCCGGCCCGAACGCCAGAGGATCCAGGCCCAGGAGCTGGGTCTGCCCCTGCTGCCGACCACCACCATCGGCTCCTTCCCCCAGACCGCCGAGGTCCGCGCCGAGCGTGCCCGCCTGCGCAAGAAGGAGATCAGCCAGGAGGACTACGACGACTTCATCGCCCGCAAGATCGACCAGGTCATCGACCACCAGGAGCAGATCGGCCTGGATGTCCTGGTCCACGGCGAGTTCGAGCGCAACGACATGGTCGAGTACTTCGGCCAGAACCTCAAGGGCTACCTCTTCACCCGGAATGCCTGGGTCCAGTCCTACGGCACCCGCTGCGTCAAGCCTCCCATCGTCTGGGGGGACATCTCCCGCGCCCGGCCCATCACCGTCCGCTGGTCCTCATATGCCCAGTCCCGCACCAAGCATGTGGTCAAGGGTATGCTGACAGGTCCGGTGACCATTCTCAACTGGTCCTGGCCCCGCGAGGACATCGATCACAAGCAGCAGACCCGCCAGCTGGCCCTGGCCATCCGTGACGAGGTTCTGGACCTGGAGGCCGCGGGCATCCGCATTATCCAGATCGACGAGGCCGCCCTGCGCGAGAAGCTGCCGCTGCGGCGCTCCGACTGGCACAGCCGATACCTGGACTGGGCCATCCCCGCCTTCCGGCTGGTGCATTCCGGGGTCAAACCCACTACCCAAATTCACACCCACATGTGCTACTCGGAGTTCAACGACATCATCAAGGACATTGATGCCATGGACGCCGACGTGATCTCCTTCGAAGCCTCCCGCTCCGACCTGACCGTCCTGGATGCCATCCAGGAGGCCAGGTTCGAGACCGAGGCGGGCCCCGGAGTCTACGACATCCACTCGCCGCGCATCCCCTCCACCGAGGAGATCGTGGACCGGATCCACGCCATCCTCAAGAAGCTGGACGCGGCCAAGGTCTGGATCAACCCCGACTGCGGTTTGAAGACCCGAGGCGACAAGGAGACCTGGCCCAGCCTGGAGCACATGGTGGCCGCCGCCCATCAGGTGCGTGCGGAACTATCGTCCAGTCAGGAGTCGGATCATGCATGAGCCTATCTTTTCCCTGGAGGTCTTTCCCCCCAAGCGCGATGCCCCGGTGGGCACCATCTATGACACCCTGGACGGTCTGGAAGGGCTGATGCCCGACTTCATCTCGGTGACCTACGGGACCGGCCGGCGCTCGGACCGCACAGCCACGGCCCGCATAGCCAAGACCATCCATACCGAGTACGGCATCCCTGCCGTGGCTCATTTGACCGCCCAGTATGCGGACCGCGAGGTGATCGACCAGGCCCTGGACATGTTCGATGATGCAGGGGTGGCAGCGGTGCTGGCCCTGCGCGGCGACAGCGTGGAGGGCCGCGAGCCCGCCGGAGTCTTCGACCATGCCAGCGACTTGGCCGCCTACATCCGCTCCCGTCGGCCCAACCTGTCGATATACGGGGCCTGTTATCCTGAGACCCACCCTGAGGCCGCCTCGCCCGAGGAGGACATTGAGAATCTGCGAATCAAGGTGGATTCCGGCGTGGATCATCTGGTTTCGCAGCTCTTCTACGACAACGCCGATTTTCTGGACTTCCTGGACCGGGCCCGGGCAGCCGGCATCCAAGTGCCCATCGAGGCCGGCATCATGCCCATCACCAACGAGGGCCAGGTCCGGCACATGAGCGAGGTCTGCCAGGCGCGGATCCCGGCGGCGGTTGAATCCATCCTGGAGCGCTGGGGCGACGACCGGGCCAGCCTGCGCGAGGCGGGCATCATCTACGCCTCACAGCAGATCGCCGACCTGGTGGCCCATGGGGTGGACGGCATCCACCTCTACTCCATGAACCACTCCGGCGTCACCAGGCGCATCTGGCACAACGTCCGCCACCTCTTTCATCAGACGGGTGCCAAGGAGTAGCCGGTCAGCAGCCAAAAATAATTGCATAGGAGCGGGGGAGGCCCCGCATCGATGACGGCAAAAGCGTGATCGCCAGCTTTCAGCGGCGCTTTTGGCCCTGATTGTCGGTGCGGGGCCTCAGCCATGGCCAGACCTTGAGTGCAGCCCTGTTCAGCGGCGGTATCATGCCAATCAACAGACCGAGGATCATCCCTCCGATGGTCACCCAGGAGGCCAGGTCGCGCCCCAGCAGAATAAGGATCACCACCAGGCCGACCCCGATCAGGGACAGGACCTGTGTCCAGCGCTGCTGCGAATCGGTCAGTCGGTCGTTTTTCTTCGGCAGAAGTCCGTAGATCAGTCCCACTGCCAGCCCTATCAGGGCGCAGGCAATGGTCAGGAGGATATCGGTCAGCTGCATTCCAGGATTCCTTTGTTCATGATTGCTCGGGCAATATCTTTCTGGTGCCGCGCAGGGCGTGGACGCGGGCGTTGGCTCTGGCCATGGCATCCAGCTGCTCCTGGTCCTGTATGACATCTTCGGGATCAATGCCCGAAATCAAGGCTATTACAGTCTCATAAGATGTCTTGGCCGTAGGAAGGACTCCTACCAGCCGTCCCTGGCGCATGACTGCTATGCGGTCGGAAACCGCGAAAACGTCCGGCAGATCGTGGCAGACCATGAGTATGCTGCGCCCCTCGGAACGCATGCGCTTGATGTAGTTGAGCACCTCTGCGGACTGCATGACTGACAAGGAGGCCGTCGGCTCGTCGAGCAGGATCAGCTCCGGATTGTCCAGCAGGGTCCTGGCGATCGATACAGTCTGTTTTTGCCCCAGGGAAAGGGTTGCCATGGGTTGTCCCACGCGGATGGGGGAGGACAGCGACTGGAGGACCTGACGGGTGCGCCGACGCATGGCTTCGTCGTCACGCCGATGGTGACGATCGCGCAATTCCTTGCCCAGGAAGAGGTTGGAGGAGACATCCAGGTTGTCGCAGAAGTCCTGCCCCTGGAAAACGGCTGCAATGCCCAACTGATTGGCGACTCTGATCGAGGGAATGCTGGTCGGTCGGCCCTTCCAGAGCAAGGTACCCTGGTCGGGTCGGATCAAGCCGGACAGAATCCTGACCAGTGTGGACTTGCCTGCTCCATTGTCGCCTACGATGGCGAGCACTTCGTGTTGGCGGATATCCAGGTTGATATGTTTGAGGGCCTCAACGAACCCGAACCTGATGCAGAGGTCGTCCATCTGCATCAAGACAGCGGTTTTATGCAATCCAGGTCACCTCCTCTACGATGATCGACCTGCGGACTTGTTGGACACATCAATGTGTTCGTTGACGCTATCGACAGCCATCATAGCCGCCCCCAAAGCGGAACCGGTAATCGGATAGCGGGCAGGGAGCACCTCCATGGGAACCATGGCGTCAGGGAAAAGCATGCGCTGAAGGGTCTCCCGGAGGGGTTCCAGAAACACGTCTTCGGTTGTGCTCAGAATGCCTCCCAGAATCACCACCTCGGGATCCACGGCGTTGCACAGATCGGCTACTACATTGCCGATGCGGATGGCCGCGTCGCCCACAATCCGTCTGCAGCCCGGGTCCCCCTTGACGGCATTGCCCACCAGATCCTCCAGGGTCATGTTCCCGTGTGTCACGCTGAGCAAGGAGACCAGACGGCTCTCGTCCACCACCGTATTCAGGCACCCGCGGTTGCCGCAGATGCAGATATCGCCCAAGGGATCCACCTGGACATGGCCTATTTCGCCTGCCAGCCCGGTGGTGCCCCGCCACACCTCGCCGTTGATGACGATTCCCGCACCCACACCGTCATTGGCGTGGATGTAAACGAAGTTTCGTCTGCCGACTGCCGCGCCCATTCTCAGCTCGGCCATGGCTGAGAAGTTGGCATCGTTGTCCACCTGGACCGGCACCTGGAAAGCCTCATGGAAGGTGCCTATCAGATCCTCCTTGTCCCAGCCTCGCAGGATGCCGGGAATGGCCAGCTGGTGAGTTCTGCAGTCCACTGGGGCCCCCATGGCCAGGCCCAGGCCGACAAGCTCATCCGATTGGGCGCCGATGGAAGTCAGCGTCTCCTTGATCAGGATCATGGCCCGTTCCAGGGTTGTGTCAGGCTTGTGCTGCCGTGGCAGCGCCATATCATGCTCTGCCAGGATGGCATGGCTGGCGTCGACAACTTCCAGCCGCATTTCGTGACGGCCGATGTAGAGCCCGACTCCGAGGCCCTTGCGGCGGGCCAGCATGACCAGGGTGGCGCGGCGGCCGTTTCTGGTGGTGGAAGATGTCTCCAGAAGTCCTTGCTCGCCCATCAGGCGTACCAGGTTGGAGACAGTGGCCGTTGAAAGCCCGGTATTTTCAGCCAATTCGATCTGGGTCATGGCGCCGAATCTTCGGATCGTATCCAGCAGGAGGGCACGGTTGGCCTCACGCAGTGAGGACTGTGAACCGAACAATCGATGTGCCATAGGTTCCAGTGTAGCCAAGATCGTGGCTTGCCCCCTCCCAGTGCACCCCTTGCGCCGATAAAGCCAAAAGTTCGAGCGAATTATTAAGTTCATGTACGAAACAGATAAATAGATAATCAGCTTTGTTGAGTTGATAAAGTAAACACAAATGGCTATGCTGACCACTGGGCCTGCAATGAAGGGACCCAGGCAGACGGAGATGCCTGCCGGAGAATTCAAGGATGAAGGAGTCTTCATGAAGATGATGCAACGAGCCATGGCGGCGGTCATCGGCGTCGCCATGCTGACCGGACTGGGTGCTTGCGGAGGTTCACGTGCCTCCAGTTCCTCCCAGGAGGGAGGATCGATCGGCAAAGGCGCCACCATCGGCGTGTCCATGCCCACCAAGTCCGAGGAACGTTGGAACAAGGACGGCAACAACCTCAAGAGCAAACTGGAGAAAGCAGGCTACAAGGTAGTGCTCTCCTTCGCGGATGACAAGCCCGCCCAGCAGAATGCCGACATCGAGAACATGGTCAACAAGGGCGCCAAGATCGTTGTGGTGGCTTCCAAGGACGGCACAGCTGTCGGGCCGGCTGTCGAGAAGGCCAAGGACGCCGGGGCCAAGGTCATCGCCTATGACCGGCTGATCATGAACACCAAGGCCGTTGACTACTATGCGACCTTCCAGCTTGAGCGCACCGGCGTGCTGGAGGCCAACTGGCTGATCGACCAGCTGGGGCTCAAAAACGGAGCCAAGGGTCCATTCAATATTGAGCTCTTTACCGGTTCTCCCGACGACAACAACGCCAAGTACTTCTTCAAGGGCGCCTGGGAGCTGCTGCAGCCCTACTTCAAGTCGGGCGTTCTGGTCAGTCCCTCCCAGCATGGCGGCGGTGTGACCAAGGACTTCAAGCTTTCAGACTGGCAGAAGATCTCCGTCCAGTCCTGGAAGACCGAGCAGGCCCAGAAGGACATGGAGTCCATTCTTGATTCGACCTACGCCCATGGCGAGCGGTTGGATGCAGTGCTGAGCCCTTATGACGGCATCAGCCAGGGAGTCATCAACGCCATCCAGTCCAAGAGGCCCGACATCCAGCCCAATACCGACAACTGGCCCAAGATCACCGGGCAGGACGCCATGGAGATCTCCGTGGCCAACATCTCCAAGGGACTGCAGGGTCAGACCGTCTTCAAGGACGTCAACAAGCTGGCCCAGGCCGTCTACGACATGATCATCGAAATCGCCGAAGGCAAGAAGGTCACTGGCATCAATGGCACCTTTGACAACAACAGCATCAAGGTGCCCTCGAAGCTGCTGGATCCCAAGGCCATCACCAAGGACAACCTGACCGATCTGGTCAAGGCGAACTACCTGACCCAGGCACGATTCGATCAGCTGACCAAGTGAGGTTGGCATCACAGTCGCGCCGGACCGTCCCGCTTCCGGTCAAGGGGAGGGACGGTCGGCGCACAGGAGGTGAAAGCATGTCCGACGAGGACATCTTGTTGCGAATGCAGGGAATCACCAAGACCTTCGGTCCGGTAAAGGCCCTGTCCAATGTCGACATGGATGTGCGCAAGGGCGAAATCCATGCCATCTGCGGGGAAAACGGGGCCGGCAAGTCAACCCTGATGAATGTGCTGTCCGGGGTCTACCCTCATGGCAGCTATACCGGCGAAATCCTGTTCGACGGCAAGCCCTGCCGCTACCGGACCATCAATGATTCGGAGGACGACGGCATCGTCATCATCCACCAGGAGCTGGCGCTGAGCCCTTTCCTATCCATTGCCGAGAACATCTTCCTGGGCAATGAGCAGGCCCACAATGGCGTAATGGACTGGGACACGACCAGGGCCAAGGCCTCGCGTCTGTTGGAGCGTGTGGGGCTGGACGAGAAACCCGACACCAGGGTCATGGACCTTGGAGTGGGCAAGCAGCAGCTGGTGGAGATCGCCAAGGCGCTGTCCAAGCACGTCAGGCTGCTGATTCTGGATGAGCCCACAGCCGCCTTGAACGACGATGATTCCGATCATCTGCTGGATCTGGTCAGACAGCTGCGTGACCAGCAGGGAGTGACCAGCATCCTCATCACCCACAAGCTGGGCGAGGTGGGGCAGATTGCGGATGGTGTGACCATTCTGCGCGATGGCTCCACGGTGGGCGGCATGCGAATCGACCAAGACCACCCGCTGGATCAGGATCTGCTCATCCAGAAGATGGTCGGCCGCGAGCTGACCAACCTCTATCCCGAGCACGTGCCGCACATCGGCAAGGAGGTGCTCAAGGTCAGCGACTGGACCGTCCACCATCCGCAGGATCCCTCCCGCACCGTGGTCGATCATGCCAATCTGGTGGTTCACCAGGGTGAGATCGTCGGACTGGCGGGACTCATGGGTGCGGGCCGCACCGAGATGGCCATGAGCATCTTCGGGCGATCCTATGGCAGCCACATCAGCGGCAGAATCGAGATGCATGGCCGTCGGGTCGAGCTGCCGAACGTCCAGTCGGCCATCGATTCTGGCCTGGCCTATGCCACTGAGGACCGCAAGGTCTTCGGACTCAACCTGCTGCAGAACATCAGGGAAAACGCCTCCTTGGCCTCGCTCAAGAAAATGAGCCGCCATGGGGTCATGAACGAGAACCTGGAGAGGGCACGGGTGGAGGAGTACCGCAAGGACTTCAACATCAAGTGCAGCAATATCGATGTGCCCGTCTCCACCCTTTCCGGCGGCAACCAGCAAAAGGTCGTGCTGGCCAAGTGGGTGATCTCGGATCCTGATGTGCTCATCCTGGACGAGCCCACCCGAGGCATTGATGTGGGAGCCAAATACGAGATCTACGAGATCATCGACCGGCTGGTCGACCAGGGCAAGGCTGTGGTGGTCATCTCCTCGGAGTTGCCCGAGCTGATCGGCATCTGTGACCGGATTTATACGGTCAGCCAGGGGGTCATCACCAACGACGTGGAGCGCCGGGACTTCTCGCAGGAATATCTGATGAAGGGCATGACCCAGGAAAAGAAGGGAGTGGCAGCCAGATGAGCTCGCCCAACAGCAACAAGAGCACCGCCCAGGCGGTGGAACAAGAACAGGCAGGACCTGGCATTCTGGCCTCCCTGGCCAGCAACGCCCGGCAGTATGGCATCGTCGGCGCTCTGGTGGTCATCGTGGTCGTCTTCGAAATACTGACCAAGGGGGTGCTGCTCAAACCCAACAGCTTCGTCTCGCTGATCCAGCAGAACGCCTACGTGATCATCCTGGCCATCGGCATGGTCATGGTCATCATCGCAACCCACATTGATTTGTCGGTGGGCTCGCTGGTGGCCTTCATCGGAGGCGTGTGCGCCATCCTCATGGAACATATGGGGGTCAATTGGATCGTGGCCATCGGCCTGTCCCTGATCGTAGGTCTGCTGATCGGCATCTGGCAGGGCTTCTGGGTCGCCGTCATCGGCATTCCAGGATTTATCACCACCCTGGCCGGCATGCTGATCTTCCGTGGTCTGGCCACAGTCATCGTCGGCGAGTCCGTGCCTATCACCTCCGCACAGTTCAGGGGGATCGCCCGTGACTACCTGCCCAACATCCTGGGATGGTGGGGCCCCTTCGACGGCCTGACAGTGGTGCTGGGCCTGATCTGCATCCTGGCATACGCCTGGTCGCAGATTGCCCGCCGCCGCAAGACCCTGGCTGTAGGTCTGGTTCCCGAGCCCAAGGCCTTGATGACCGGCAAGATCATCGTGGCCGCAGTCGTCATCCTCTTCGTGACCTACCTGCTGGCCTCCTCCGGCAATGAGAACCAGGGCGGGACGCCCATAATGCTGGTCATCGTGGCCGTATTGGTCCTGATTTACAACTTCATCCTCACCAGGACCGTCTTCGGCCGGCATGTATACGCAGTGGGCGGCAACCGCAAGGCTGCCGTGCTCTCGGGCATCAACGCCAAACGGGTGGACTTCACGCTATTCGTCCACATGGGCTTCCTGTCCGCTGTGGCAGCCATCTGCATGCTTTCACGACTGGCCTCGGCCACCGCCCAGGCTGGTATGGAGTTCGAAATGGACGCTATCGCATCCTGCTTCATCGGCGGCACAGCTGTCACCGGCGGCATCGGCACCATTCCCGGGGCGGTCGTCGGAGCCTTCGTCATGGGTGTGATCAACCAGGGACTGTCCATCATGGGCGTGGACACGGCCATCGTCAAGACCATCAAGGGGCTGGTGCTCCTGCTGGCCGTGGCTATCGACGTCATGTCCAAGCGCCGCAAGAGCTAACCAATCATCGGCATGAGGGATGGGCACTTGCCGTCCCTCATGCCGATCAACCATCTTTGGAACATCGGTAAAAAGGAGCACAATCGTGCGTATCACCGGCAAGGCTCGTTCTCGGATGTATGGCCTGACTGCTGCAGCCTGCGCCATCTGGCTGGTCCAATCCCTGGCTGAGGCTGTGCGGGACGGAAGCCTGCTGACATGGCCCACACTGATCTTCTCCGTGTGCTTAGCCGTCGTCACTGTATACTGCGCTGTCTGCGCCTTCCGGGAGGGCCGCAAGGGCTGACGACCCGTCACCCCTATAATGCCTGTACCGGCTCCGCAGACATCAGAGTCGTCGCGGAGCCTTAAGCAAAGGCAGGGGATGAGGCATGGAAGATCCGGCGCAACCGACCACTTCGACCCTGATCCACCTTGGGCTGCACGACCTGGACAAGGCCCGGGTCCGGCTGGATCGGCTTGCCCGCCTGGTGGACGACGAGGCTCTGGCGCAAACCCTGGTCCAGAGCCTCGACCAGGCCTGTGATCCGGACGAAGCCCTTGCGGGGCTGATACGAATTCTGGAGCAGTATCCGCAAGGAGCCCGACCGGGCTTTCTGGCCGGATCCCCGCAGGAAAACCAAGAGGCCGCCCAGTCGCTGATCAGGGTGTTGGGGGCCTCGGAGGCCATGGGCCGACTGATGCGCTCGCGGCCGGAACTGGCAGAGGCGGCCGCCCTCGACCCCGACCACCTGGCTGACTGCCCGGCGGAAACCAGGCAGAGGCGGGTCCTTGACGCCTTGGACAAGGTGGAGAAGAATTCAGAATCCTCGCCTTCACTGGCCGCGTATGCCGATGCACTGCGGTTCGAATACCGGCTGCAGCTGGCTGCAGTCATGGCCCGAGACCTGGCAGCTGAGGACCCTCTGGAGCTGGAGCCATCAATCAGCAGGGCCCTGTCAGACATGGCCGATGCCGCACTCCAAGGGGCCCTGAGCATTGCCTGCCGTCAGGTCCCCAATGCGGATTCATGCCGTCTGACCGTCATTGGCATGGGCAAGCTGGGCGCCCAGGAGCTCAACTACGTGTCCGATGCGGATCTCATGTACTTGGTGGAGCCGGCTTCGGGGGCGGACCCGAATGGGACTGATCTTATTGCCGTCGGCACTGCCATGGCCGTCCTCCTGCAGCGGGTCTGCCAGGCGGTCATTCCCGGATCGACCGAGCCGCCGCTATGGAAGGTCGATACCGCCCTGCGGCCCGAGGGACGTGACGGCCCCCTGGTGCGCCGTCTGGCCTCTTACGCCGACTACTATGCCCAGTGGGCTGAGAACTGGGAATTCCAGGCCCTGCTCAAGGCCCGTCCTGTCGCTGGCGACAAGGCCCTGGGACAGGACTATTCGGCCATGGTCGAGCCCCTGGTCTGGGAGGCTTGCCAGCGTCCCAACTTCGTCTACGACTGCCAGCGGATGCGCCAGCGTGTGGAGCGGCTGATACCCGAGGACCGCAAGGAGCGCGAAATCAAGCTGGGCCAGGGCGGACTGCGGGATGTGGAATTCACCGTCCAGATGCTCCAGCTGGTCCATGGCTCCAGCGACCCGGATCTGCGTTGTCCGGCCACTCTGGATGCCCTGCAGGCCCTGTCCCGCGGCGGCTACATTTCACGCAAGCACGGCGACCAGCTGGACCATGACTATCGCTTCGAGCGGGTCATGGAGCATCGCCTGCAGATGTGGCAGCTGCGCCGCACTCACCTCTTCCCGAAAATCACCCGTTCAGGCAAACTCGGCCAGCGGCCGCCCAGCCTGGAGGAGCTGGAGAGCAACCGCGATCTGAGGCGGCTGGCCCGGGCCTTCGGTCTGCACGCCGACCAGATGCTGGCCCAATACCAGGCCACCAGAATCGAGGTCCGCAACCTTCACCAGGCCATCTATTTCCGTCCCATGCTGCCCATCAACGCCCAGGTGGACGAGGACGAGGTCAGCCTGCGCCCCCAGGCGGCCCGCGCCAGGTTCGCCTCCACCGGCTTCGCCGACCCCGATGCAGCCATTCGCCACGTCACAGCCCTGACCACAGGGGTCACCCGATCGGCGCGCATCAACCGCATTCTCATGCCCGCCGTCCTCCAGTGGCTGGGGGAGGGGCAGGATCCGGACATGGGACTCCTGGGCTGGCGAACCCTTGAGGAGCACTTCGGCGGCAAGAGCACCTACCTGGGATTCCTGCGGGACTCCACCTCGGCCGCCCGCCGCCTCTGCCATGTTCTGTCCAACTCCCGCTATCTGTCCGGCGCCCTGGCCCGGTCCGTCCAGTCGGTGACCTGGCTGGGCCATGACCAGGACATGATCCCGCGTGATCGGGCCACTCTGGACAAGCGCGCCGCAGCCTATCGAACCAGGCATGCAGACTCGCTGGAGGAGTTCGCCACAGCCGTCCGGGCCATGCGCCGACAGGAGATCGAACGGATCGGGCTGGGCTGGATGAGCGGGGTGGACGATCAGCAGGCCTGCCTGGCGGGCATGTCCGATGTCTACGATGCAGCCATCAATGCAGCCCTGGACTGGGCCGTGGACCACCGTTCGGAACAGGCTGGCGCACCAGCCGATCTGGCCGTGATCGGCATGGGTCGATACGGGGGCAGGGAGGTCAACTTCAACTCGGATGCCGACATCATGCTGGTCTACCGTCCGGCATCAGGCGCCGACCAGGACCAGGCGGCCGAATTCGCACGTGGAGTGACAGCCGACCTGCGGGCCGTCCTGGCTGGACCAGCCAGCCTGGAGCCCGGCATCGACCTGGACTTCGACCTGCGCCCCGAAGGACGTCAGGGGCCTCTGGTGCGTTCCCTGGACTCCTACCAGCGCTACTACCGCGACTGGTCGGAGACCTGGGAACATCAGGCCCTGATCCGGGCCAGGTTCGCAGCTGGGGACGCCGGCTTGGCCAAGGACTTTCTGGAGGGCATAGCCAATCCGCTCCGCTACCCCGAGCAGCAGCCCGACGAGGAGGAGCTGGGGCAGATCCGCCGTCTCAAGGCCCGGATGGAGGCAGAGCGGCTGCCGCGCGGCGTGCGTCGGGACCGGCATCTGAAGCTGGGCCGGGGAGGGCTGTCTGACGTGGAATGGACGGTCCAGCTCCTCCAGCTGCGTCATGCCCACGATCTGCCTGAGCTGCAGGTCACCGGCACGCTGACCGCCCTGGATGCCCTGGAGGCCGCGGGACTTATCAAGGCCAAGGATGCCAAGGCCCTGCGCCGCAGCTGGGTGCTCTGCACCGCAGCCCGGAACGCCAACTTCCTCTGGTCCGGAAGGGTATCCCAGGCGGACATCCTGCCTGACGACGGACAGGTGCTGGGAGGCATTGCAGTCTGCCTGGGCTACCCGGCCCACCGAGGCCAGCACTTCGTCAACGAGCTGCTGGCGGCCATGCGCCGCTGCAGGCAGGTCATGGAACGGCTCTTCTACGGCGGCTGACCTGGGTCCATCCGGGGTCGTATGCTTGTTCAGGTCACATAAGGTGGCCACCTTGAGGAAGGTGAGCCGTTGTCCCAACAAGTTGATCACGCATCCAACACCTCTTCCGCCGTCGTTCCCCTTCGTGGGCGAAGTGTGGTAACCCTCGACGACATTCCCATGACCCAGATCCTGGACCTGCTGGATCGGGCGGCCTACATCGACACCCATCGCCGTCAGGTGGCCCATACCTGCGACGGCCGTGTCCTGGCCACGCTCTTCTATGAACCCAGCACCCGCACCCGGCTCAGTTTCGAGACGGCCATGCTCCGTCTGGGCGGCCAGGTCATCGGATTCGCGGGCGCCCAGCTGGCCAGCGTCTCCAAGGGGGAGTCCATCAGCGACACCCTGAAGACGGTCTCCAACTACGCCGACATCGTGGCCATCCGCCACCCCAAGGAGGGTGCCGCCCTGGTGGCCTCCCAGGCAGCCACGGTCCCGGTCATCAACGCCGGAGACGGCGGACACATGCACCCGACCCAGACCCTGACCGACCTGGCTACCATCCGCGCCCGCAAGGGCCGGCTGAACCACCTGACCATCGGCCTGTGCGGGGACCTGACCTTCGGCCGCACCGTCCACTCCCTGATCACCACCCTCTGCCGCCTGGGCCATGTGGACTTCGTCCTGATCAGCCCCGACGAGCTGCGCACCCCCGAATACGTTCTGGAACGAATCCGTTCCTCGGCCGACTGCACCTACCGGGAGACCGGGGACCTGAATGGGGTCATCGGCGACCTGGACGTGCTCTACATGACCCGTGTCCAGCAGGAGCGCTTCTTCAACGAGGACGACTACCTGCGTCTGCGCGACACTTACATTCTCAATGCCGACAAGCTTCGGTCCGCGCGCCCCGACATGGCCATCCTCCACCCGCTGCCCAGGGTCAATGAGATCGCCGTGGAGGTGGACGACGATCCGCGGGCGGCCTACTTCCAGCAGGTCCGCAACGGCATGCTGGTCAGAATGGCCCTGGAGAGCGCCCTGCTGGGCGACGAGCTGCCCGGTTACCGCAAGCAGAAGGAGGTGGCCGCATGAAGGTCACCAGCATTGTCGACGGCATCATCATTGATCACGTTCGTGCGGGCACAGCCCTGAAAGTCTTGCACTACCTGCGCGTGGACCCGGCGAAGACCCGGCTGGCCCTGATCATGAACACGGACAGCCGCAAGTACGGGTCCAAGGACATCATCAAGATCGAGCAGACCGGGGATCTGGACCTGACCGCCCTGGGGTTCATCGCCCCTGAGGCCACCGTCGACGTGGTCCGGCAGGGCAGGATCGTCAGCAAGCATCAGCCTGACCGCCCCAACCATCTGGTCAACGTCATCACCTGCGTCAACCCCCGTTGCGTCACCACGGTGGAGACCGGCGTGGACCAGCGCTTCCACCTGGACGCTGCCGGGGTCTACCGCTGCGATTACTGCGACGAGAAGGCTGAAGACTGACATGCGGCTGCTGGGGTTGACCGATTGGCGCAGCGGCAGGGCGGTCGATCTGGTGCTTCCCCAGGCCGTCGACAGTGCTCTGATCGACGAGACCGGTGCCATGTCAGCAGGGGCGGATCGGATAGATGCCTCGGGGCTGGTGCTGGCTCCGGCCCTAATCGACCCCCACGTCCACCTGCGTGACCCTGGCCAGACCGACAAGGAGGACATGGTCACCGGCACCGCTGCCGCAGCGGCTGGAGGCTATGGGCTGATACTGCTCATGCCCAACACCCAGCCTGCCATGGACGGCCGAGCGCGGATGGCCGACGGGCGCACGGTCATCGACTATCTGGAATCCTATGAGCGGGACCATGGGCTGCGCCTGCCGGCGGACTACGCCCTGTGCGTGGCGGCCACCATGGACCGGGCAGGCCGTCAGGCCTCAAACCCAGACGACTGGTCGGGGCACCTGCCCGGCCACGGCTGGGACCATCCCGTAGTCGCCATCAGTGACGACGGCTCGGCCGTCACCGATCAGACCCTGGAGGCTGTGGCCGCCAACGCCCGGGAATTCGACCTGCCCATTCTGGACCACTGCGAACATCACGAGCACGGTCAGGTCAATCTTGGCGCTGTCAGCCGTCAACTGGGGCTGGAGGGGATTCCCGCCTCAACCGAGACCGCCATCATCCATCGCGACATCGCCCTGGCGGAGCGCACCGGCACCAGGGTGCATCTGCAGCATGTCAGCACTGCCGGGGGATTCGAAGCCGTCCGAAGCGCCAAGGCCCATGGGCTGCCGATTACCTGTGAGACCGCGCCCCACTATCTGGCCCTCTGCGACGAGGATCTGCTGCGTTGCGGCAGCATGGCCAAGATGAACCCTCCGCTGCGCTCCCGCGCTGACCAGCAGGCTGCGCTTGAGGCCGTGGCCGACGGCACTGTCGACATGATTGCCACCGACCACGCCCCCCACACCGCTGCCGAGAAGGCGCTGGGGCTCAAGGACGCCCCCAACGGCATCATCGGCCTGGAGACTGCCTACGCGGTCTGCAACCAGGTCCTGGTCACAAGCGGGCTCATCGGCCATGACCGCCTGATCGAGCTCATGTCCCTGGCGCCGGCCGAGCTCATGGGCATGCGGCGACTCCTGCCCGAAGACCTGTCCTCGCGCAAGGCCCACAAGGTCAATCAAGTCGACACCGGTCACCTTCTGTTGGAAGTCGATCAGCACAGCGAGGCCGACCAGCCACCCGTCGACCTGGTCATCTTGGACCCCGAGGCCAAGTGGAAGGTTGATCCCAGCCGCTTCCACTCCAAGGCGAGGAACACCCCCTTTGCCGGGGCAGAGCTGACCGGACGGGTCATGGCCACCATCAAGGAGGGGCGTCTGGTCTTCTCCCGCCTGCCTGAAAGCCGTGTCATCACCAGGGAAAGGAACTGAGCATGGACCGACTGACCGCGCTCATCCAGGACAAGCAGAATCCGACCGTGGTCGGCCTGGATCCGCGACCGGAACTGCTGCCCAGCCAGCTGATCGAGCAGGCCAGGCAGCGCGCTGCCGGGAGCATGGCCCGGATGGGCCTGGACCCCAAGGACCCGCAGCAGGCCCAGGGCGAGCAGGCTCAGGCGGTCTGGGCGGACCACCTGGCCCGGGCCTATCTGCGCTTCAACCTGGCCATCCTGGAAGGCGTGGCCGACCTGGTGCCTGCAGTCAAACCCCAGATCGCCATGTACGAGGCCCTGGGAGCCTGGGGCATCAGGGCCTACACCGGCACCTGCCGGGCCGCAGCCGATCGAGGCCTCTACGTCATCGGGGACGTCAAGCGCGGGGACATCGGCTCCACGGCCGAGGCCTACGCCGCCCACCTGGACGGGCTTCCCCTGCCCTTCGCCCCGGAGCAGGCTGTGGATGGCCCGGACCGAACAGGCGGGAGGTTCCCCTGGTATGAGGATGCCCTGACCATCAACGTCTACCTGGGCTCCGACGGGGTGGAACCCTTCCTGCAAGCGGCCGAGCACATCCAGGGCGACCTCTTCGCCCTGGTCCGCACCTCCAACCCCTCGGGCAGCCAGATCCAGGAGCTGGGCCTGGATACGGACTCAGGCGGCGGCACCATCTATCAGCGCCTGGGCGAATTGGTCGAATCCTGGGGGCGGCCCTCCATAGGCGAATCGGGCTATTCCCGGCTTGGAGCCGTGGTCGGCGCTACCCACCCCGAGGACGGGGCCCTTCTGCGTCAGGCCATGCCCCACACCTTCTTCCTGGTCCCCGGCTACGGAGCCCAGGGCGGTTCGGCGGCCGACGTGGCGCCCATGTTCGACCGGTCCGGCGGCGGTGCTGTGGTCAATTCCTCTCGGGGAATCATCGCCGCTTGGCGAAAGGATCCGGACTACAGCCCGCAGCTCAGCGTTCAGGCGGCCCTGGGCATGGTCACACGCGATGCCCGCCAAGCCGCGCAGGCTATGAAGGACGATCTCAATCAGGCGATCAAGGAGGCCCGATGAAACCCAACCTCTTCATATCCACCAGCCGGGTGGAGGAGCAGGCCCAACAGGCAGGCCGGATGCCCGGACGCCGCACGGCCCAGGTCACCGGCATGGAGCCGTTGGACCGGCAGGTCTGGCGGATGACCATCTGCGACCCCTACCTGGCAGCCCATGCTCCTGCAGGAGCCTTCATCAACCTCTACTCGGCCGACCGCATGACCATGATGCCCAGGCCCTTCGGCATCAGCCGGGTCCTGGAGGGCGAGCAGATCGAGATCATCTTCGCCGTCGTGGGCCAGGGGACCTATGAGTTCTCCCGGTTGCAGCCAGGCATGGCTGTGGACCTGCTGGGGCCCCTGGGCCATGGCTTCGACCTGGGGAAGCCGGCTGACTATCTGCTGGTGGGCGGCGGCCTGGGCGTCCCCCCGCTGATCCGCGCAGCCCAGTGCCTGCAAGGCCGGTCCGGTGTGCGCACCACCGCCCTGCTGGGCTACCGTGACCATCGGTTCGCCGATGCCATCATGGGCCCGCTGACCGATCGATTGGAATCCATCGACAATGCCTCCGGGGATGTCATAACCCTCTTGAACCGGGTGCGCGGCGACATCGATCCCGAGCGGACCATCATTCTGACCTGCGGACCCCTGCCCATGATGCGGGCCGTGGCTGCCTGGGCCCATAAGGCCGGCCTGCCCGCCCAGTGCTGCATGGAGTCCCGGATGGGTTGCGGCTATGGCACCTGCGTGGCCTGCGTGGTCGACACCGTGGACGGCAGGCTCAAGGTCTGCAAGGACGGCCCGGTCTTTGCCGCCGACCGTCTGATCTGGGATGCAGGCGAGGACAAGAAGGAGGCACGATGAGCGGGCTGACGATCATGGACCCTCTGGAGCCGCACGCCTGGCGGCATGGCACTGTTGTGGCCGGCACGCCCTGGAAGAATCCGGTGGGCACGGCCTCGGGCACCTTCAACCTGGATGCATGCGGCGACTATTACGACGTCTCCCAAATGGGCGCCATCTCCACCAAGGGGGTTTCGCCGGTGCCCTGGGAAGGCAACCCCACGCCCAGGACAGCCGAGAGCCCCGCCGGCATGGTCAACTCCGTGGGCCTGCAGAACCCGGGCGTGGACCATTACCTGGTGGACGAGCTGCCCAGGCTCAAGGCCCTGGGAGCCAACGTGGTCACCAATGTGGCCGGCCACAGCGACGAGGACTATGCCACAGTCGTGGAACGGCTGGCCGACTCCCCTGCTGACATGCTGGAGATCAACGTCTCCTGCCCCAACGTCTCACATGGTGGAATGTCCGTAGGCACCGACGCCAAGGCGCTGAACCGGCTGATCACCAGGCTGCGGGGTCTGACCGACAAGCCCATGGTGGTCAAGCTGACCCCCAACGTCACCGATATCGTGGAAGTGGCCAAGGCGGCCGTCGATGGGGGAGCGGATGCCCTCAGCCTGATCAACACCCTGGTGGGCATGCGCATCGACATCAACACAGGCAGGCCCATCCTGGCCCAGGGCACCGGCGGCGTCTCCGGCCCCTGCATCCTGCCCATAGCTCTGTCCTTCGTCTGGCGGGTGCGCCAGGCACTGCCCGAGGTTCCCATCATCGGCATCGGGGGCATCGACTCGGGACGCACGGCCTTGGAATTCCTCTATGCCGGAGCCAACGCCGTGGAAGTGGGGGCTGCGGCCCTGGTGGATCCTGTGGCGCCCATGAGGGTGGCCCGGGAGCTGGACGATCTGTTGGACGAGCGGCCCAAGCTGGCCGATTTGCTCAAGAAAGGGGAGTGCTGGCGATGAACGCATCCGCAGCGGAAAACAGGGCCGAACATGACGGGGATGACCAGGAGCAGACCCGCCGCATCCAGGAGGGCTTCACCAGCTTCCTGCTGCAAAGCGGAGCGCTCAAGTTCGGTGACTTCACCCTGAAGTCGGGGCGGCGCTCGCCCTACTTCATCAACGCCGGGGCCTTCAACGACGGACGGCTGATCGCCCTGCTGGGAGAGTTCTACGCCCGGACCATCGTGCAGGCCGTGCAGCAGGGGACCCTGCCCGCCGACATCGATACGGTATTCGGTCCGGCCTACAAGGGGATCCCTCTGGCCGTCTCCACCGCCATCGCACTGAGCGGGGCGCACGGCATGCCGGTCGGCTATACCTTTGACCGCAAGGAGGTCAAGGACCACGGCGACGGAGGGCTCATGGTCGGCACCCAGTTAAGGGATGGCATGAGGGTGCTGCTGGTGGATGACGTCATGACCGCCGGGACCGCGGTCCGCCAGGTGGTGCCCAAGATCATGTCCCAGGCCAAGGTGACCATCGTCGGCCTGGTGCTCTCCGTGGACCGGATGGAGCGCACCGGAAAGGGCCAAGGCTCGGCTGTCGAATCCATCATGGACGAATTCCACTTCCCGGTCATCAGCATCGTCAACGTCCGCCAGATCTTCGACGCGGCCGCCTCCATGAAAGGCCCGGACGGGTCGCCCATTCTGGATCAGCGCACGGCCGATGCCGCCAGGGACTATCTGGAGCGCTACGGGGCCTGAGCAAGTGACCAGCTCATATCGGCGCACATTCTCCGGACGGTCATCCCGTCGGCCGACCCTCGTGTAGATTGGTAAAGGTCCGACGGGCAGGCCGACGGATCATCATCGCAAGGAAGGCCATGGATCATGACAAAACCGCTGGAGCAGAACAGTCATGAGGAACCGGACCAGACTGGGGACGACGCGGTGAATGCGACCAAGCCTACCGTTTCGGCCACAGCAACTGGCACAGCGGACTCTTCGCAGGCTGCAGAACCTGCAGGCCAGCCTCAAGAGAGCGAGCCTGAAGAAAGCGCACCTGCACAGAGCTCGCGGAGGGTTCCGTTGATACTGGTGGCTGTAGCTCTTGTGCTGGTACTTGCGGCAGGCATCTACATGCTGTGGGCTGATCATTCAGCAGGCAACCAGCCAGCCCAAAAGCCTTCATCAGGAGCCTCGGCCGCGCAAATCAGCCAGGGCCCCAGCGGGGATGCCAAGGCCTACAAGGCCCTGCAGGAGGTCACCGTCAAGCCATCGGTGGCCGACGACCAGGGAGGGCTGACCGTTTCAGCCAAGGGTGTCGGCAGCAAGAAGAAGGTTGCCGACGCACCGACCCTTGAGATCTTTATGGACCCCATGTGCCCCTGGTGCGGCAAGGTGGGCCGGGTCATTGATCCCCAGCTGCAGCGCATGATCAGCGCTGGTCAGATCAACGTCACTTACAACTTTTTGAACTTCCTGGATTCGGCCTCCAGCGACCAGTACTCCATCCGCGTGGACAACGCCCTGGCCATGGTGGCCCAGGAGGATCCGGACCATCTGCCGGCCTTTGCTGCCGCCGTCTTTGCATCCGACTTCCAGCCCGATGAAAGCTCCTATCAGGCGGTCTCTGACGCTCGACTGGCCGACAAGGCCTTGGGGGTAGGGGTCCCTAGGTCTCTGGCAGACCGTTTCGCCCAGGGAACCTACAGGCCGTGGGTGGACAAGGTCAACGCCTACGCCATCACCCGCAAGGATGCCAAGGATGCCAAGGGGGAGTTCTCGACCCCCACCATCATGATCAACGGCAAGGTCTGGGATCTGACCGCAGCCGCAAAGAGCCAGGGCGGACTGGAACATCTGGACCGGGCCTTGCTCAAGGCCCTGGGACTCAAATCGCAGGATGTAGGCCACCAGGGGAAGATGCCCTCCATCGGAGCCCAAGGAAAAGCGCTGAAAATAGAGTAAGCCACGACCACTGAGATAGCTGTCACAAGCAACTGGCAACCAGCAACGAAATTCAATAATTATCGTTGAGAATCGGCTGTTGCCGTTTTTGGCTGATGCCTGCTTTGCTGCTACTCGCCTGGCTCCTGCTCGATCAGCGAGTATCCGTGGCTGGACACCACCTGGCGCAGCTTGTCCAGGTAGAGTTCGGCGGCATGGGACAGCTTGGTCCGGCTGTTGACGATCCAGCCCACCAGCATGGATTCGTCCGACTCCAGGGGGACGCTGACGATCTTCTCGTTGTTGAGGTCCTCGTTGTCGATGCCGGTGCAGACCGTGTAGGCGTTGAGCCCGACGATGAAGTTGAGCATGGTGGCCCGGTCACTCACGGTGATCTGCTTGGGGGAGTAGTCGGGCCAGACCGCCTCCTCGGCGAAGTAGAAGGAGCCCTCTTCGCCCTGCTCGTACTGCAGGAAGGGGTAGGGCTCCAGGTCCTTCATGGTCACCATGGCCCGATCGGCCAGGGGGTTGGTTCGTGCGATGAAGACATGCAGGTTCGCCCGGAAGAGGGGGTGGAAGTCCAGGTGCTTCTCCCGGAGCATCTTGGACAGCACCCGCTTGTTGAAGTCGGACTCGTAGATGATGCCGATTTCGGACTGGAGGGTGGCCACCTGGTCGATGATGTCCCTGGTGCGCGTCTCCCGTATGGTGAATTCGTACTCGTCGGAATCGATGGAATTGATCATCTCCACGAAGGCTTCCACTGCGAACATGTAGTGCTGGGTGGAGACCCGGCAGAGCTGCTTGCGGGGCCTGACCTGCTTATAGCGGGCCTCCAGCAGGTCGGTCTGGTCCAGAATCTGTCGGGCGTAGGTCAGGAATTCCGCCCCGTCCACGGTTAGAGCGATCCCCTGGGAGTGGCGGGTGAAGATTTCGATGCCCAGCTCGTTCTCCAGCTCCTTGACCGATGAGCTCAGTGCCGGCTGGGAGATGTAGAGCTCGTGCGAGGCCTCGTTCATCGAGCCGCATTCGACGATCTTGACGATGTAGCGCAGTTGGAGCAGTGTCATATAAGCCAATCTATACCTAAGGCCCTATCGGCCCAGGGCCGCGGTTTCAGCCATACCCTGGTCGGCGGCCTCCTGATCCAGATAGCGACCCGGACCCTGGACCTGGGGGTTGCCGTCTCCGCCGTTCACGAAGCTGTAGACCATGGGCACGCCGGTGGGCACATTGATGGATCTGATGTCCTTGTCGTCAACCTCTTCAAGGACCTTGATCAGGCTGCGGACCACGGACCCGTGGGTGACGACGAGCACAGTCCGGCCCTGGGCCAGGTTCGGGGCTATCCGGCTGCGCCAATAGGGTTGCAGGCGGAGCAGCAGGTCCCTGAGGCACTCGGCACGGATCTCGGCCGGATTCCGGCTGTCCAGCCCGTCGCGCATGGCCGGGGCATAGCGCGGATCCCCTCCCTGAAAGTATGGCGAATCGGTTGCGATGGCAGGCGGCCGAACATCGTAGGAACGCCGGTAGATGTCGAATTGCTGCTGGCCGTAGCGTTCCAGCATGGCCGGTCGCGTCTGCCCCTGGAAGGCGCCATAGTGGCGCTCGTTCAGCCTCCAGGTGCGCTCCACCGGAATCCAGGCCCGATCAACCAGATCCAGCACCGTATTGGCGGTGACGATGCTGCGGGTCAGCAGGGAGGTGAAGACCAGGTCGGGCAGCAGGCCTGACTCCTTGAGCAGCCGTCCGGCATGGCGGGCCTGATCCAGTCCGCGTTCCGTCAGGGGCACGTCCATCCAACCGGCGAAACGGTTGACCGACTTCTGAGTCCAGACGCTTTCCCCATGACGCATGACGATGAGCTGCGCGGTCATCGAATAGACTCCTTTGCTGATGACATGTTTAGAACCAAAGCGAGCTGTTCTCGAAGAACTGAGAGGCATCGTCCCCATCCTGGGCGGATCGGTCGTTCTGGTCGGCAGTTCCCTCGGCTCTTGACATGACCAGCCCTATGGCCCTGGGCAGGGCATCGGCCACCTGCCCGGCGCGAATCGGTTGTCCCATGGGTCCTGCAACAGTCCCCTGGCCATCCCGCTGGCTGTCCTGGGCTACCAGATCGGCGAAATCCTGGGGCTTGCGGGGATCGAAGATCAGCGGCTGCTCCCAGCCGGTCTGTCTGCCGCCGCTGGCCAAAGAACCGGCCAGTCCGTGCAGGAAGGCCGCAGCTGCCGTCAGATCCGCCATCAGGGTGGCATCATCCTGGATCGGTCCGGCGTTCTGGGCCAGCAGCGCTCCGATGGTGCCGGAGAGCACGTCCCCTGATCCGGCCGTGGACAGCCAGGCCGGCCCGAAGCCGGTGGTCATGACCCGGGGGCGGTCGGTGCCGTCCTCGCCGACAACCAGTGTGATGGCCCCCTTGAGCAGAATGGTGGCCCCGGTCAACTGGCAGGCGCGGACAGCCCAGTGCAGGGGTTCCGCCATGACCTGGTCGCCGTCCACGTTCTCGCCATGCGAGTTGAGCAGGGCGGCCATTTCGCCCGCATGCGGGGTCAGGACGGTGCGTGGCCCCAGCCGGTCCGGCAGCAGGTCCAGGGCTCCGGCATCGGCGACCACCGGCGGATCGGCTGCTGCCTCGTCCTCGTCCAGATCGGCGGCCTGCCGGCTGAGTATGTCGGCAATCAGATCCCGCTGATCGTCCTGGCCTTCAGGTCCAGCGGCCTCCTGGGCCTGCCGGGTGGGCACACCCGAACCCAGCACCCAGGACTCGACCCTTCCGCGGCCCAGGACAGTCTCGGGCAGCTCCTGCAGGATCAGATCGCCCACCTGCTCGGGGCCGCAGTAGCGGATCATGCCCACGTTGCCGCTGGCCGCCGCCCTGCTGGAGAGCAGCCCCGCGCCATGGTAAAGGGCGGATCCCGTGACCAGGCCGACCACGCCTCTGGTGTACTTGGTGTCATCCACCCGGGGCGCCCGCAGAAGTCCGGCGCAGTCCTCGGCGTTCATGCAGGAGACGCTGGGGACCAGGGCCGAGGTGTCGAAGCCGAAGTCCACCAGGACGACTCTTCCGCAGACGTAGGCGGCCGGAGGCAGCATCAGGCAGGGCTTCATGGCTCCCATGGTCACGGTCACATCCGCCGGTATGTAGGCCCCGGGCAGGGTGCCTTCATCAATGTCCACGCCGGAGGGAGTATCCACGGCCAGCACCAGGGGCCCGTCTTGACCGGCGGGGTCGTGCCAGGCTGGCCTGTCGGGCAGGCCGCCCTCCATGCCCAGTTCCGCGGCCAGAGCGGCGGGGATGCCGCGCAGCGCCCCCTTGAGGCCGATGCCCGTCATGGCATCGATGATCAGATCCGCCTGTCGGCACAGCTCCAGGGCCTGGTCCAGCTCTTCGGAGGCCTGGTCCGGGCCGGCCGGTGCCTCGCAGCCAGGAATGGCTGCCTGGGGATCCAGGGCCGTGACCACTCCGCCGGCACGCAGGAGGGCATCCAATCCGCCCTGGTGCAGGCTGCGCCCGGTCGCCACCACCGTCACGTCGGCCCCGTGCCCGGCCAGGTCAGCCGAGGCGTAGAGCCCGTCGCCGCCATTGTTGCCGGCTCCTGCCAGCAGGACGATCCGGGCTCCTGCCGGCTCCAGCCCGGCCTGGGTCAGCATGACGTCGGCCACGGAGGCCAGGGATCCGGCGGCGATACGCATCAGGGGCACCCCGTCATCCAAAAACGGCTGCTCCAAGGATCGGATCATGTCGGCGGTATAGGCGCTGGTGGCCAGAGTCCGGCGGGCTTCGCGGCGTTCATCTGGTGACGGCTTCATGGCATCACACCCCTCATTCAAAAGGTCCACGTGCGGCGGCGGCACGGCCGGCCACGTGCTGGCTCCACTCTATCCGATGGCCTTGTCCTGCAAGCGTTATAAGGTCTGCCTATTTGCGAGGGTAGGAAGGAAATCCATGCAGGGATTCGCAATGCCGAATCAAGGGCAGATTATGGCGGTGGTCCTGACGGTGGTGCTCTGTGGCCTGATCGGCTTCGAGCGCGAGTTCCTCAAACACGACGCTGGCATCCGCACCCACATTCTGGTGGGCCTGGGCAGCTGCCTGTTCACCATGGTCTCCCTTTACGGCATCCAGGCCGCTGTGGGCAACTACTCCTGGGACGCCTCGCGAATTGCGGCCGGCGTGGCCTCAGGCATCGGCTTCATCGGTGCCGGGGTCATCTTCTTCAACCACGACTCGGTCAAGGGCTTGACCACGGCCAGCGCCATCTGGGTGGCTGCCGCAGTGGGCATGGCCTGCGGGGTCCAGCTCTTCGCCATCGCCATCCTGGCGGTCGTCTTCTACTTTCTGGCCGTCCTGGTCATCGCGCCCATCCTCAAGTGGTTCCTGCGCAACCGTCAGAACACGGTCCTGCGCATCGTATATCAGGATGGCCACGGCTGTCTGCGCGAATCCCTGCTCCTGGCCACCCGCATGGGATTCGAATCCCGGGTGCTGACCATCCACGAGCTGCACCGGGATGCCTGGAAGGGCGCCGATGTCACCGTCAACCTGCTGGGCAAGGGGGATGTGACCGAGCTGGTGGAATCCATTGGTCAGACCCCAGGGGTCAAGGGCGTGGAGGTCCTGGGGGAGGACGACTGACCCGCTCGCTATTGTGGCTGCCTACTCTTCGGCCACCAGATCCAGGTAGTCGTCGCTCCAGAGGTCCTCATCACCGTCGGGCATGAGCAGCACCCGCTCGGGGTTGAGCGCCTTGACGGCCCCCTCGTCGTGGGTGACCAGCACGATGGCCCCCTCGTACTTGGCGATGGCCTTGAGTATCTCCTCGCGTGAAGCGGGGTCCAGGTTGTTGGTGGGCTCGTCCAGCAGAAGGACGTTGGCCCGGCTGGTCACCAGGGTGGCCAAGGCCAGGCGGGTCTTCTCGCCGCCCGAAAGCACCTTGGTGGGCTTCATGGCGTCGTCCCCTGAGAAGAGGAAGGAGCCCAGGATGGTCCGCGCCTGGGTGTTGTCCAGGTCAGGGGCCACATGCTGCAGGTTCTCCAGAACGGTGACGTCGTTATCCAGGGTGTCGTGCTCCTGGGCGAAGTAGCCGATCTTGGCCCCATGCCCCAGGGTCACCTTGCCCGTGTCGGGCTGTTCGATGCCGGCCAGCAGGCGCAGGGTGGTGGTCTTGCCAGCGCCGTTGTAGCCCAGGATGACCACCCGGGAGCCCTTGTCGATGGCCAGGTTGATGCCGGCGAAGACGATGTTGGAGCCGTAGGCCTTGGACAGGTCCTCGGCCATGATGGGCGTGCGGCCGCAGGGAGCAGGATCCGGGAAGCGCAGGTCCGCCACCTTCTCGGCCTTTTCCGCCTCCTGGGTGTCGGCCAGCAGGCGCTGGGCGCGGCGCATCATGTTCTGGGCGGCCACGGCCTTGGTGGCCTTGGCATGCAGGCGGATGCCCTGCCGCATCAGGCGATCGGCCTTCTTCTCGGCCACCTCGCGTTCGCGGCGGCGGCGCTCCTCATCCACCACCCGCTGGCGCAGGTAGGCCTTCCATCCCATGGTGTACATGTCGATGCAGGAACGCTGGGCATCCAGGTGCCAGATGCGGTTGACGGTCTCGTCCAGCAGCTCGGTGGAGTGGGAGATGATCAGGAAGCCGCCCTCGAACCGGCGCAGGTAGCCCTTGAGCCATTCGATGGAGTCGGCATCCAGGTGGTTGGTGGGCTCGTCCAGAATCAGGGTATCGGCGTCGGAGAAGAGGATCCTGGCCAGCTCGACCCGTCGGCGCTGACCGCCGGAGAGGGTGCCCAGTGCCTGCTGCAGAGTCTCCTGGCTCAGCCCCAGGCTCTCGCCCATGACGATGGCCTGCGACTGGGCCGCATAGCCGCCGGCGTTCTCGAAGTCCTGCTGGGCCTTGTCGTAGCGCTTCATGGCCTTTTCCATGACCTTGGGGTCGGGACTGGTCATATCGGTCTCGGCCTTGCGCATCCGTTGGATGATGGATGCGATGTCCCTGGCGCTCATGACCCTGTCCAGGGCACTCTGCTCGGAGTCGCCCGCATGGGTGGACTGGGGCAGGTACCCCAGCTGTCCGGTCACCCGCACCTTGCCGGCCGAGGGGAGCATGTCGCCGGTGATGACCCGGGTCAGCGTGGTCTTGCCGGCGCCGTTGCGGCCCACCAGACCGATCCGGTCGCCCTTGGTCACGTGGAAGTCGGTGGCTTGCAGGAGTAGTCGGGCACCTATCCGGATCTCAAGTCCCTGCGCCTCAATAGCCATGCCGCCTCCGACCCCGCTTTCCTTATGGATTCAAATCTTGCAAGGAATCATGGTAGCAAGAAGCAAGCCCCGCCAGTGCGTCTCGGCTGACGGGGCAATGGATGGATCAGCGACGGACCAGCCTGAACTTGTCCCAGGGGAAGTAGACCAGGAAGGCGCCCACGGCGGTCAGGGCGATGACCAGCACGCCCATGGCGGCCGCGAAGGAGAAGATCCTGATGCCGATGCCCAGGCAGGCCCAGATGACCACCAGGCCGAAGACCCAGTCCTTGCCGTGCCTGTTCATCAGGTAGGCGACGGCCAGGAGGGCGCCGACCACGATGATGGTGGCGAATCCCTGGACGGCGTCGCCGACCTTGTGCCCGGCGACCACCATGTATCCGGCGTTGACCAGGGTGGCCACGCTCAGCCAGCTGGCGTAGATGGACAAGGGAATCCAGTCCAGGGCCTTGGCGGCGGTGGGGGTTCCGGCCTTGGTGGCGTCCCGGCGCACCAGGGCGTAGAGCATCCAGGTCAGTACGGTCAGAATGAGGATGATGACCAGGGCCCAGAAGTTGCGTTCCATGTGCCACAGGGCCAGCCAGGCGATGTTCAGGCAGCAGGTGGCCACGAAGAGCAGCCCGCTCAGCGTAAAGGGCAGGAAGCCCAGGCGTTTGCGGCTTGGCCCGGCCAGGCAAAAGCGGAAGAGCCAGATGGCCAGGGCGATGTAGATGACCCCCCAGATGGCGAAGACGTAGCCGGCGGGCATGATCCACAGATCGACCTTGCGAGCCAGGCCACCCACGGTCGTGCCATTGAAGTGGTAGACCTCCGCGTAGCCGTTGAAGCCCACCATGGCCACCCAGGCCACCCAGAGCAGGATGTCCTCGAACAGCTTCCAGCCGTGACCCTTGGAGGGTTCCTGCTCCTTCTCGGGCTGACCCTTCTTGTTCTGCTGTTCCTTTGCTTGGTGCTGTGCTTGATTTGATTCCTGTGCTGCCTTAGTGCTGCTGTTATCAGAGCGTTTCTCGCCTCTACTGGCGGTCTCATCTGTGCTGGTTTTTTCAGTCGAGGCCTTCTGCGACGAATCAACAGACTGCTTGGCTGAGGCACTTGAAGACGATGAACCTGAACTAGACGAATTTGAAGCCGAAGAATTTGAAGCCGACGCACCGGAAGATGCTGAACTCTCATTCCTCGAACTCCGGGCTGCCGATGACGAGCCCGAGGTTGATTGGTTGCCCTGCATGGCAGGGGAGGTGCGCTTGGCCCTCTCGACCGGGTCCTCGTCGTCGGTCCAGAGTCTGCGCGGATTGTCCTTGTCAGTCATGGCACATGCTTCCTCTCCTTGCCGGCCGCAACCGTACTGCCGCCATGGGGATGGCCCCGGGCATGGGCCGACCGGCCTCTGCTTCAACTCTAAAACGACCTGCCAGACTCAGCGGTATTGACCACCCGGTCCGGGCGCCCGTCGGTGCTAGCCTGAAGCCGAAAACTGGAGAGGGGAGTGCCAAATGGCCGAACCTGTATATCGATGCGACTGGGCTCAGGTGGACGATCCGCTCATGCGCAGCTACCACGACCATGAGTGGGGCCGCCCCCTGCACGGCTCCCAGAGGCTTTTCGCCATGCTCTCCCTGGAGATCTTCCAGTGCGGTCTCAGCTGGCAGCTGGTCCTGCACCGCCGCCAGGCCCTCTTCAAGGATTTCGACAACTTCGATATTCAAGCAGTCGCCGCCTTCGATGCCGACCACATCAACCGTCTCATGGACGACCCGGCCATCATCCGCAATCGCCGAAAGATCGAAGCCACTGTGACCAACGCAGCCCTGATCGCCAGCCAATTCCCCGGCGAGGCATTCGACCGCTACTGCTGGTCCTTCACCGGCGGCCAGACCATCAACCACGACTATCCGGACGATCCCTCCATACCGCGCTACGACCACCTGTCGGCCATCGTCTGCAAGGACATGCGCGACCTGGGCCTGCGCTTTCTGGGTCCGGTGACCGTCCATTCCTTCCTCCAGGCGGCCGGCATGATCAACGACCACCAGCACGACTGCTTCCTCAACGGCTGCGGCCGTCCGCCCCTGGATACGCCGGCCCCGTCCATCTAAGCCGTCATCGAACACCTGTTCGAATTATTCGGCCCCGGCGATAGTATGGTCAGGCTTTGGCCTCAGCCTTGGCCATGGGTCTTCAGGGAAGCGGATGGGAAGCACGTGAAGCAGCAGAACAAGCCTAAGTCGACAGTGGACGCGGCCATCGAGAACCCGCGCATGATCGAATCCAAGGGGTCCCTGGTGGCGGACCTGTCCACGGTGCCCAACGACCGCAAAATCGTCATCCAGGGCGCCCGGGCCCACAACCTCAAGAACGTCAACCTGTCCATACCCCGCAACCGGATGGTGGTCTTCACCGGCCTGTCGGGCTCCGGCAAGTCCTCCCTGGCCTTCGACACCCTCTTCGCCGAGGGCCAGCGCCGCTACGTGGAGTCCCTCTCCGCCTATGCCCGCCAGTTCCTGGGCCAGATGGACAAGCCCGACGTGGACTTCATCGAGGGCCTGAGCCCGGCCGTCTCCATCGACCAGAAGACCACCAACCGCAACCCCCGGTCCACCGTGGGCACCATCACCGAGGTCTACGACTACCTGCGCCTGCTCTTCGCAAGGACAGGCATTCCCCACTGCCCGGTCTGCGGGGCCGAGGTGCGGGCCCAGTCGCCGCAGCAGATCGTCGACACCCTCATGTCCAGGCCGGAGGGGACCCGTTTCCAGCTGCTTGCCCCCATCGTCAAGGGCCGCAAGGGCGAGTTCGTCGAGACCCTGGAGCTTCTGCGCTCCGACGGCTACTCCCGGGCCATCATCGACGGGGACATGCACCAGCTGTCCGACTCCATCAAGCTGACCAAGCAGAAGAAGCACACCATCGAGGTGGTGGTGGACCGGCTGGTCATCCGCGAGGGCATGCGCCAGCGCTTGACCGACTCTGTGGAGACCGCACTGAGGCTGGCCAAGGGCACGGTGGTGGCCGACTTCGTGGATCTGGGTGCCAAGGATCCCGAGCGCCGCCAGCCCTTCTCCGAAAAGCGTTCCTGCCCCAACGGCCATGAGCTGGAGCTGGACGAGATCGAGCCCCGGACCTTCTCCTTCAACGCCCCCTACGGAGCCTGCCCGGCCTGCACCGGCCTGGGATTCAACCTGGAGATCGACCCCGAGCTGGTGGTGCCCGACCCGGAGAAGAGCCTCAAGGACGGGGCTGTAGAGCCCTGGAGCGGCACCAAGAGCCAGCAGCGCTTCTACGGCCACCTGCTGGACGGCCTGGCCAAGGAGATGGGCTTCTCCACCTCGACCCCCTGGAAGGACCTGCCTGATGAGGTCCGCCATGCCGTCATGTACGGGCACGACTTCAAGGTGGACGTCTCCTACCGGAATCGCTGGGGCCGCCTGCGCGAGTACACCACCGGGTTCGAGGGCGTGGTCCGCACCCTGATGCGCCGCCACGACGAGACCGACTCGCAGCCCATGAAGCAGTACTACGAGTCCTATATGCGCGAGGTGCCCTGCCAGGTCTGCCAGGGCAAGCGCCTGAAGCCCGAGGTCCTGGCCGTGACCGTGGACGGCCTGTCCATCGCCCAGGTCTGCGACATGGCCATTTCCGCCAGCCTGAAGTGGGTTGAGGGCCTGCACATGGAGGGCGCCCAGGCCAAGATCGCCGGGGAGGTCCTCAAGGAGATCCGCGCCCGCCTGCGCTTCCTCAACGACGTGGGACTGAACTACCTGACTCTGTCCCGGGCGGCAGCCACCCTCTCCGGCGGCGAGGCCCAGCGCATCCGCCTGGCCACCCAGATCGGCTCGGGCCTGGTGGGCGTCATGTACGTGCTGGACGAGCCCTCCATCGGCCTGCACCAGCGGGACAACGACCGGCTGATCAAGACCCTGCAGCGGCTGCGCGACCTGGGCAACACCCTGATTGTGGTCGAGCACGACGAGGACACCATCCGCCAGGCCGACTGGCTGGTCGACATCGGCCCGGGAGCCGGGGAGCACGGCGGGGAGGTCATCTTCTCCGGGCGCTCGCAGGACCTGGTCAAGGCCTCGCGTTCAATCACAGCAGACTACATCGCCGGACGCCGTTCCATCGAGGTGCCCAAGCGCCGTCGAAAGACCAGCAAGACCCGTCAGCTGACCGTGGTGGGGGCTCGCGAGAACAACCTGAAGAATCTCAAGGTCTCCTTCCCGCTGGGGGTCATGACCCTGGTCACCGGCGTCTCCGGCTCCGGCAAGTCCACCCTGGTCAACTCCATCCTCTATCCGGTGCTGGCCGACCAGCTCAACAACGCCCGCATCGTGCCCGGCAAGCACACCCGGGTGGAGGGCGTGGACCAGGTGCGCAAGGTCATCCACGTGGACCAGAACCCCATCGGCCGCACCCCGCGCTCCAACCCGGCCACCTACACCGGCGTCTGGGACAAGATCCGCCAGCTCTTCGCCAAGACCCCCGAGGCCCAGGTGCGCGGCTACGGTCCAGGCCGTTTCTCCTTCAACGTCAAGGGCGGCCGCTGCGAGACCTGCCACGGTGACGGAACCATCAAGATCGAGATGAACTTCCTGCCCGACGTCTACGTGCAGTGCGAGACCTGCCACGGCAAGCGCTACAACAGGGAGACCCTGGAGGTCACCTACAACGGCAAGACCGTCTCGGATGTGCTGGACATGCCCATCGAGGAGGCCGCCCGCTTCTTCAAGGCCTATCCCTCCATCGCACGCTACCTGGACACCCTGGTGGACGTGGGCCTGGGCTACATCCGCCTGGGCCAGCCGGCGCCCACCCTGTCCGGAGGGGAGTCCCAGCGGGTCAAGCTGGCCACCGAGCTGCAGCGGCGCTCCGACGGCAAGACCGTCTACATCCTGGACGAGCCCACCACGGGCCTGCACTTCGAGGACGTGCGCAAGCTGCTCAAGGTCCTGCACGGCCTGGTCGACAAGGGCAACACGGTCATCGTCATCGAGCACAACCTGGATGTGATCAAGACCGCCGACTGGATCATCGACCTGGGACCGGAGGGCGGCGACGGCGGCGGCACCGTGGTGGCCCAGGGCACCCCGGAGCAGGTGGCCGCCAACCCAGACAGCTGGACCGGCAAGTACTTGAAGCCCATGCTCGATCCCGCCAAGGTAGCCAAGGCCACACGATCATGACCCGCAGCTGCTTCGAGCGGCACACGCCGCAGGTATGGCGACGCACCGCCCAAGCCCTGGAGGAGGAGTCCGCCACCGGCGCCACGACCGGCGTCAACAAGAACGGCGCGCCCCTGCTGGGAGACAGCCGGGACCTCTTCCGCCCCAAGACCTCCGACATCCCCGCCCAGCCGGGGGTCTACAAGTGGCGGGACGGCGACGGCCGGGTCATCTACGTGGGCAAGGCCAAGAACCTGCGCAACCGTCTGACCAACTACTTCCAGCCCTTGGAGAACCTGCACCCGCGCACCCAGACCATGGTGCTGACGGCCCGGAGCCTGGAGTGGACCGTGGTGGGCACCGACCTGGAGTCCCTGACCCTTGAATACACCTGGATCAAGGAGTTCGATCCGCACTTCAACGTCAAGCTGCGCGACGACAAGACCTACCCCTACCTGGCCGTCTCCGTGGGCGAGGAGTTCCCCCGGGTATGGATGACCCGCGTTCGCAAGCGGCACGACACCCGCTACTTCGGCCCCTATGCCAAGGTCTGGGATATGAAGCACACCCTGGACGCCCTGCTCAAGACCTATCCGGTGCGCACCTGCACCCCCGGCGTCTTCCGCAAGGCCAAGCTCAGCGGCCGCCCCTGCCTGCTGGCCTCCATCGGCAAGTGCTCAGCCCCCTGTGTGGGCCGGATCAGCGCCAGCGACCACCGGCGTCTGTGCACGGAGCTGACCGGGGTCATCACCGGCAGGCTGGGCAAGAGCTACCGGGCCGGGCTGACCAGGAGCATGCAGAAGGCCAGCAAGGAGCTGGACTTCGAGAAGGCCGCCCGCCTGCGCGACCAGATCGCCATGCTGGACACGGTCATCGAGCAGAATGCCGTGGCCTTCGCCTCCAACGTGGATGTGGACGTCTTCGGCGTGGCCTCTGACGAACTGGAGGCCTCGGTCCATGCCTTCTTCGTGCGCTCGGGCGCCATTCGCGGCGAACGCAACTGGAGCGTGGAGCGGGTCGAGGACGTCTCCGACAGCGAGCTGATCAGCGACCTCTTGGTGCAGGTCTACTCGGATCTGATGAATGAGAACGACAGCGAGCTGCACAAGCTGCCTGGGGATTCCGAGACCCAGGTCTCCATCAGCCAGGACAGGGATGCCATGGGCTCCACCCAGAGGGTCACGGCCCTGGATGCCGAGGCCCGGGCCAAGGCCACCAGGAGCCGACACCAGCATCAGGATCAGACCGGACGCGCCGACCTGCTGGCCCCCATCTCCCCGGTGCCTCCCGAGGTGATCGTCCCCATCCAACCTGACCGGACCGGCGACATGCAGGAGTGGCTGCGGGGGCTGCGGGGGTCCTCAGTGACCATCCGGGTGGCCAGCCGGGGTGAGAAGAAGTCCCTGATGGACCGGGCCAACGCCAACGCCCGCCAGGCCCTGCAGCGCAGCAAGCTCAGCCGCATGAGCGACATGGGCACCCGCACCCAGGCCATGAACGACGTGGCCAAGGCTTTGGGTCTTGACCGCGCCCCGCTGCGCATCGAGTGCTACGACATCTCCAACACCGTGGGCGGCCAGTTCCAGGTGGCCTCCATGGTGGTCTTCGAGGACGCGGTCCCCAAGAAGTCCGAGTACCGCCGATTCGCCATCCGAGGCGAGGACGGCAAGGGCGCTGTGGACGACATGAGCGCCATCTACGAGACCCTGACCAGGCGCTTCCGCCACGGCAACATCGCAGGCGACAGCGGCGACAGCATGGAGGCCGAGCGAAAGGCCAACGACAAGGCACCCGAACTGGTGGAGCAGGAGGAGGGGGCCATCGTCCAGCAGAACACCGCCGCCCGCCACTTCGCCTACAAGCCCAACCTGATCGTGGTCGATGGCGGCAAGCCCCAGGTGACCGCCGCCGCCCGGGCCCTGCACGACTGCGGGGTGGACGACGTGGCCCTGTGCGGGCTGGCCAAGCGCCTGGAGGAGGTCTGGGTGCCCGACGACGACTATCCCATCATCCTCAAGCGCCAGTCCGAGGGCATGTACCTGCTGCAGCGGGTGCGCGACGAGTCCCACCGCTTCGCCATCACCTACCACCGGCAGACCCGGCGCAAGGGTGCCCTCCGGTCGGCCCTGGACGAGATTCCGGGCATCGGCCCCGCCTACCAGAAGAAGCTGCTCAATCACTTCGGGTCGGTCAAGCGCATGCGCCAGGCATCCCAGGAGGAGCTGGAGGCCGTCAAGGGCATCGGCTCCGCCAAGGCCGAGGCCATCTACCAGGCCCTGCACAGCGACCAGGATCAGGCCGGGGACAGCCAGCGATAAAATGGCTCAGAAGGCTGGCAGAAGGCCATGCCCTGATCTTGATTGGTGCGTGATTGCAGATATGAATGGACCTGATCGTCGTTGTGCCGTCCTGGGCGACCCCATCAGCCATTCCCTTTCGCCACTTTTGCATAGATCAGCCTATGCCGCGCTTGGCCTGGACGGCTGGCGTTACGACCGTGTGCGCATGGACGCTGACGGCCTGGCGGACTTTATCCACGGCCTTGACCCGTCCTGGGCCGGTCTCAGCCTGACCATGCCCTTGAAGAGTGCCGTCGGATCCTTGGGCGATTTTCGTGACTGCTGGTCCCAGACCCTGAAAGTGTCCAACACAGCAGTCTTTGCACAGGGCGGCCCAGCCAATGGGCTGTCCCTGTACAACACCGACGTGGAGGGGATCGTGGCCGCCCTGCTGGAGGCTGCCGACCGCTGCCGGGCCGACGACGACCCTGACGATCTGGCCGCCCTGCTTAAGGCAGCCGGTCAGGGTCGGCAGGACCGGCTTCCTGACCAACCGTATGGGGGAGCGCAGGCCCTGGTCATCGGCAACGGGAACACCGCCGAGTCCGCCTTCTGTGCCTTGAAGGTGCTGGGGGTCGAGCGTGCGGACCTGCTGGCCCGCAACCCGGAGCACTGTGACCACATGCTGGACCTTTCCTCCCGATTGGGCCTGCCTGAACCAAACGTGACCGCCATGGACCGGGCTGAGGCAGCTGAAAGGGCATTGACCAAGGCTGATATTGTCGTCTCCACCCTGCCTTCGGGTGCAGCCGACCCCCTGGCCGATTTGTTCAATACGGCTGATGGCGGCAGTCGCATGAGCCCGGTCCTGCTGGATGTGGTCTATGACCCCCGGCCCACCCCGCTCATGAAGGCCTTCTGCCGACGGCCGGGCGCACGGGCCATCAGCGGTGAACGCATGCTGCTTTATCAAGCCGTGCGTCAGGTGGCGCTGATGACCGACCGACCCTTGGCCGCTGTTCCGGTGGCCGCTATGGACCAAGCCTTGAGGGAGGCATGACGATGACGACGGAAAAACCGCCCTTCGCAGGCTTCGAGGTACTGCTGATCACAGGCATGTCCGGCGCAGGCCGCTCCCGCGCCGCCGACTCCATGGAGGACATGGGCTGGTATGTGGTCGACAACATGCCCCCGCGCCTGCTGGTCCCCCTGGTCGACATGATGACCTCCGCCGGAAGCTCCCTGCACCGCCTGGCGGCCGTCATCGACGTCCGGTCCCGCTCCTACTTCGACGACCTGTCGGCCGTGCTCAGCCATCTGGACGACCTGGGCGTGCGTTGCCGCATCCTCTTTCTGGACGCCTCTGACCAGGTGCTGGTCAAACGCTATGAGTCCGTCCGCCGTCCCCACCCCCTGCAGGGCTCGGGCCGCCTGATCGACGGCATTCACGAGGAGCGCCGCCTGCTGGGCGGTCTCAAGGAGCGTGCGGACATGGTCATCGACACCTCCACTCTGAGCATCCATCAGCTTTCTACCCGCCTCTACGAAATGGTCCTGGGCTCCGGCCCGACCACCGTGGGCGTGCACATCATGAGCTTCGGATTCAAGTACGGCCTGCCCATCGATGCCGACTTCGTAGCCGACGTGCGCTTCCTGCCCAACCCCTACTGGGTCCCCGAGCTGCGGGACCTGAACGGCCATGACGGCCCGGTCCGCGACTATGTGATGGCCAGCAAGGGCGCCAAGGAGTTCCTGGATGCCTACACCACCGCCATCTTGACCGCGCTCAGCGGCTATGCGCGCGAGGACAAGCACTATGTGACCATCGCCTTTGGCTGCACTGGCGGACAGCACCGCTCAGTGGCCATGGCCGACGCTCTGGCCGCCCGTCTGCGGTCCCGGGGAATGGAGGTGACGGTCTCGGCCCGCGAGCTGCCGCACCGTTCCCGCGGATAGCCAAAGGCGCAATTTGTCCAAGATATTCGGTATCACAGTAATCCGGTGGTCGCCACGGCAGGTGTGTCGTGCGGCCGAGAAGTATTCATTTTTCAGTATTTTTTCGTAGGAGGACGGCTCTTGGCCCTACTTGATGATGTCAAAAGCGAGCTGGCCGCGATTGACAACGAACCCCCCTCTGCCAAGAAAGCACAATCGGCGGCCATGATCCGCTTCGGCGGCGGACTGCACATCATTCAGCGTCACATTGTGGTGGAAGCGCAATTCGACTCCCTGCCGGCAGCGCAGTGGTTGCAGAACACCATCAGGGACGTCTACGGTCATGATTCCGATCTGATCCAGGTCAAGCGGCAGGCCCCCACCGGCAACCTGACCCGCTACTCGGTCCGCGTGCTGCGGGCGGGCGGCGCCCTGGCCCTGCAGACCGGTCTGCTGGACCGCCGCAAGCATCCGGTTCGCGGTCTTCCCGCCGACATCGTCTCCGGCAACATCGCCCAGGTCAAGGCCGCCTGGCGAGGGGCCTTCCTGGCCCATGGCGAGCTGTCCGACCCGGGCAAGGCCTCCTACCTGGAGATCGTCTGCCCAGGATCCGAAGCCGCCCTGGCCCTGGTGGGCGCCGCCCGCCGCCTGGGCATCAACGCCAAGGCCCGCCAGGTGCGCAGCTCCGAGCGCGTCACCCTGCGTGATCCGGACGTCATCGAACGCATGCTCAACCTGATGGGCGCCCCCAAGTCCTCCCGTGAGTGGACCGGCAAGCGCAGCGACGGTGAATCCCGCGGCAAGGCCAACCGCCTGGCCAACTTCGACGATGCCAATATGCGCCGCTCCGCCAAGGCCGCCGTTGAGGCCAGCGCCAAGGTCACCAAGGCCTTTGAAATTCTGGGCGACGACATCCCCGAGAACCTGCGTGCGGCCGGCCAGCTTCGTCTGGACCACCGCGAGGCCTCCCTCGAAGAGCTGGGTCGCCTGGCCGACCCGCCGGTCACCAAGGATGCCATCGCCGGACGCATCCGCCGTCTGCTGCAGCTGGCCACCAAGGTCGAAAAGAAGAGGGCCGAGGAACAGGCCAAACAAGAGTGAGATAGCTCACACAGGTCGGTCTGCCTGAGTACCATGGCAGGGGAGCGGGCGCATGGACCCGCAGTCAGAAAGGATACGCATGAAAACACTGAAGAGCCTCGGTGATCTCAAGGGCAAGCGCGTGCTCGTCCGCGCGGACTTCAACGTGCCGCTGGACGGCACCGCCATTACGGACGACGGCCGCATCCGCGCCGCCTTGCCAACCATCGAGCAGCTTCGTGGCCAGGGCGCCAAGGTCATCCTCATGGCCCACCTGGGTCGCCCCAAGGGCAAGGTCGTTCCCGAGTTGAGCCTGGCTCCCGTGGCCGCCCGCCTGGGCGAGCTGCTGGGCGTGCAGGTTCCTCTGGCCGAGGACACCTATGGTCCCGATGCCCATGCCAAGGTGGCCGCCATGAACGACGGCGACGTGGTCCTGCTGCAGAACGTGCGCTACAACCCCGAGGAGACCAGCAAGGACGAGGCCGAGCGCGACGCCTACGCCCGCAAGATCGCCGACCTGGGCGATGTCTTCGTCTCCGACGGCTTCGGCGTGGTTCACCGCGCCCAGGGCTCCAACTACTCCGTGGCCAAGTTCCTGCCCTCTGCCGCAGGCCTGCTGGTCGAGAAGGAAGTCAAGGCCCTGTCCAAGGCGACCGAGAACCCCGAGCGGCCCTTCACTGTGGTCCTGGGCGGCTCCAAGGTCTCCGACAAGCTGGGCGTCATCGAGAACCTGCTCAGCAAGGCCGACCGCCTGGTCATCGGCGGCGGCATGGTCTTCACCTTCCTCAAGGCCGAGGGCTATGAGGTCGGCTCCTCCCTGCTGGAGGAGGATCAGGTCGACACCGTCAAGGGCTACATGGCCACCGCCCGCGAGAAGGGCGTGGAGCTGGTCCTGCCCACCGACATCGTGGCGGCTGACGAGTTCAAGGCGGATTCGCCCCACCAGGTTGTTCCTGCCGACGGCATCCCCGCAGACAAGATGGGTCTGGACATCGGTCCGGACTCCCAGAAGCTCTTCCACGACAAGATCGTGGACTCCAAGACCGTGGTCTGGAACGGCCCCATGGGCGTCTTCGAGTTCCCGGCATTCGCCGACGGCACCCGGGCTGTGGCCCAGGGCCTGGTCGACGCCACCAAAGCCGGAGCCTTCACCATCGTCGGCGGCGGCGACTCCGCCTCGGCTGTGCGCAACCTGGGCTTCCCCGAGGATGGCTTCTCGCACATCTCCACCGGCGGCGGCGCCTCTCTGGAGTTCCTTGAGGGCAAGGAGCTTCCGGGCCTTAAGGTGCTGGAGTAAGATCGGCAGACAGACGGGCAATGCCGGGTCACCGGGTTTCGCATCCGGCGGCCCGGCATTGTTGTTGTTGCGCGGATGGAAAGGTCTGGTATGGCACGCATTCCCCTGGTGGCCGGCAATTGGAAGATGAACTTCGACCACCTGGAAGCCACCTATTTCGTGCAGAAGCTGGCCTGGCTCCTGCGCGACGCCCACTTCGACCGCAGGCGCTGCCAGGTGGCTCTGATGCCCGCCTTCACCGCCCTGCGTTCCGTCCAGGTGCTGGTGGAGGCCGACAACCTGCCCATCGAATACGGGGCGCAGGCAGTCTCAGTCACCGCCCAGGGCGCCTTCACCGGGGATGTGTCCGCCGACATGCTGGCTCAGCTGGGCTGCAGCTACGTCATCGTGGGCCACTCCGAGCGGCGCAAGTACCATCCCGAGGACGATGCCAACATCGTCGACCAGGTCCGTGCCGTCCTGGCTGCGGGCATGAAGCCCATCCTCTGCGTGGGGGAGAGCTATGAGGAGCGCCGCCAGGGCATCCAGCTGGACTTCGCCGTTGGCCAGGTCAATGACGTCACCCGCGACCTGGCCAAGGAGGACATGGAAAACCTGATCGTGGCCTACGAACCGGTCTGGGCCATCGGCACGGGCATGGTGGCCACCCCGGACACCGCCCAGCAGGCCGCCCGGGCCATCCGCGACCACATCTCAAGCAAATTCGGGGAACCGGCCGGCCAGGCCGTGCGCATCCTCTACGGCGGCTCGGTCACCTCCAAGAACGCCTCCCAGATGATCACCCAGCCGGACGTGGACGGTTTTCTGGTGGGCGGCGCCTCCCTGGATGTGGAGGAGTTCTCTCGAATCGTGCGACTGGCCGCCAAGGGCTGATGCGTTTTTCCCTGGGTGTCTGTATACTTGTTCCCAGTTCCTTACATGGAGGTATGTGCCGTGACCATTGTCAAGATTGTGCTCGAAGTCGTTGTGATCCTCGCCAGCATACTGCTGACCATGCTGATTCTGTTGCACAAGGGCAAGGGCGGCGGCCTGTCCGATATGTTCGGCGGTGGAATCGGTTCCAACGCGGGCACCTCGGGCGCAGCCGAGAAGAACCTGAACCGGCTGACCATTATCGTGGCCCTGATCTGGGTGGCCATCATCATCGCTCTGGATCTCATTTCCAAGTACAAGCTGGCCTGATTCCCGCAGATAATATCTGAAATACCTGACCCCGGCATCGACCGGGGTTTTTCCATATCTAGGCGACTTTAGTGCAAGGTCCATAGTCCTTGACTATTACCACAATATGTCATTCACAATGCATCGATAATCCAACAATTCAGCCGTCTGACGGATAGAGTGGAGAACGGTGTGCCCGACGAGCGGCGCATCACACAATGCCGTGCAAGCTAAGCAAGCGAAAGGAAGTGCTCATGGCTGAGCAAGCTGCACCGAGCCTGGAGGGCTGGTTCTGCCTCCACCTCTTCTGGAAGATCGATTGGACCAAGTGGCGCCGAGTGCCCCAGGGCGAACGCCGGGAATGCCTGGATGGGTTCAAGGCCCTGGCCGCACAGCTGGACGAGGTCCAGTCCCAGGGCAAGGGTAGCCACTACTGGTGCCAGGTCAACGGGCAAAAGGCCGACCTGGGCCTGATGGTCCTCAGGGAGAGCCTGGACCAGCTGCAGGAGGTCGAGACCTCCCTGGAGAAGCTGCGCATCTCCGATTATCTGGAGCCGACCATCTCCTATGTGTCGGTCACCGAGGTGGGCCTCTACTCGGGCGAACCGACCACGGACCGTGGCTGGTCCTACGTCAACGCCAGCCTGCATCCCAAGACGCCCGACAAGCCCTACATCTGCTTCTATCCCATGTCGAAGACCCGCGTCCCCGGCGCCAACTGGTACACGCTGCCCTACGACCAGCGCAAGGCCTACATGCACGACCACGGCAAGATCGGCCGCTCATACGCCGGCAAGGTCTCCATCATCCTGACGGGCTCCATCGGCCTGGACGACTACGAGTGGGGCGTCACGCTCTTCGCCGACGACCCTGTCCAATTCAAGAAGATCGTCACCGAGATGCGCTACATCGAAGCCAGCTCCATCTACGGCGAATTCCCCTACTTCCTGGTAGGCACCCATACCGATCCCGAGCGCATTGACAGGCTGCTCACGGACCAGATGGGACAGTAACACCATGTCTGCAAGAGAGAGAAGATCGATCCTTTCCACGCCCATATGGTTCTTCATGGTCATCGTCTTCATCACCCAGCTGGATGGGGGAGCGGTGCCGACCATGCTGCCGTCCATCACACGGACCTTCGGCCTGACCACCATGGGCTCCTCCTGGGTGGTCGGACTCTACACCCTGGGACTGGTGGTGGGCACCCCCATCACCTCCAACCTCTCCGACGCCCACGGGACCAGGAAGGTCTTCCTCTGGGAGCTGGCCTTCTGGTTCCTTGGATGTCTGATGACGGCGGTCTCGCCCAACTATGCGGTCATGCTGCTGGGCCGGTTCATCCAGTCCCTGGGAGACAGCGGCATCATGGTCCTGTCCATGAACGTCCTTCTGCAGCGCGCCCGCAGGAACAACCAGGGCAGGAAGGTCTCCACGGTGGGCATCATCGCCGGCCTTTCCGCCATGGTCAGCCCGGTCCTTTCGGGCATGCTCCTGGGCATCACCCACGGATGGCGGGCCTACTACTTCATGATGCTGCCCTTCCTGGCCATTTTGTTTATTCTGGCCTGGTTCATGATGGGCGACTCCCAGACCGACCGCGCCTGGAAGACCGACTACCTGGGCCTGGGCTCCTTCAGCATCGCTCTGGCCCTGCTGATGGTGGCGATCACCTTCCTGCAGTACGGCACGACCTATCTGGGCCTGATCATCGGATGCCTCCTGGTCGCCGTGGTGGCCGGCGCTGTCTTCCTGGTGCATGAGCGCAATCTTGGCGGTTCAAGCGAGACCATGCCCTTCCTGCCCATCCGCCTGCTGAAGCTGCCCTCCTACGGGCTCACCCTGCTGCTGGGAACGCTGGGAGGCATGTTCTTCTCCCTCTTCGTCTACATTCCGACCTATGTCCACTCCGTCTTCGGGCTCCCGGTCCGCTCGGCCGGCATGGTCATGGTCGGCGTCGGGCTCGGGTCCGTGGTCGGGTCCTGGCTGGGCGGTCTCCTGGTCGACAAGTTCGGCTACCGGACCACGCTGGTCTTTTCGTCGTCGCTGATAGGCCTGATGGCCTTGGTGATCACCCTGACCCTGCACAACCTGCAGCTCTTCATGGTCCTGTCCTTCCTGATGGGGGTCGGCATGGGCTCCATGATGTCCTCGCCGCTCCAGGTCATCGCCGGAAGGCTGGCCGGGCCCGAGAACCGCATGCAGGCCATCGGCGGGCTGTCGGCCTGCAAGAAGATCGGCACCACCATCGCCCCACTGCTCTTCGCCTCGGCCATTGAATTGGGCAAGGCGGGCGGACAGGCCGGTCTGGCCTCCTACAGGAACATGTTCCTGGTGGTCATCGTCATAGCCCTGGTCAATATCGGCCTGACATACTGCATTCCATTTTCACAGAAAGAAGTTGCTGATGACTGAACCTACAGCAGTCCTCCTCATGGCGTACGGCACCCCCTACCAGGAGTCCGACATCAGGGGGTACTACACCAACATCCGCCATGGGCAGGAGCCCCCCAAGCCGCTCATGGACCAGCTGGTCGGCCGCTACAAGGCCATCGGCCTGCCCTCGCCCCTGGCCAGGATCACCACGGCCCAGCGCGACGGCCTCCAGGCTGCGCTGGACAAGGCCCACCCCGGCGCCTACAAGGTCTACGAGGGACTGAAGTATATAGCTCCCTTCATCAAGGATGCCGTCGACCAGATTGCCGCCGATGGCATCACCAGGGTGATCGGCCTGCCCCTGGCCCCGCAGTACTCCTCCTATTCGAGCGAGGACTACCACAACCGCGCCCGCAAGGCCATCGAGGCCCATCCGGGCATGGAATACCTGCCGGTGCGGTCCTGGTGGAACCACCAAGAGCTGATCCACTTCTGGAGCGACCAGCTGGTGGCCAAGAAGGATCTGACCGACCGGCCGGACACCAAGGTGATCTTCAGCGCCCACTCCCTGCCCCTGCGCATCATCCAGGGAGGGGACCCCTACAAGGATGAGGTCATCGGTCTGTCCAATGCCGTGGCCCAGGCCGCCGGCCTCAATGAGGACCAGTACGTGCTGGCCTGGCAGTCGGCAGGCCGCACCCAGGAGCCCTGGATCGGGCCTGATTTCGTCAAGGTGGCCAAGGATCTGATCACTGAGAGCGGCATGAAGACCATCGTCTCCGCCTCCATCGGCTTCATCGCCGACAACCTGGAGATCTGCTACGACGTGGACATGGAGCTGGCCAAGGCCATCGAGTCCGCCGGCGGCACCCTGACCAGGCTGAACATGCCCAACGACAGCCCAGCTCTGATCGCCACCCTGCGGCAGGTGGTCGAGGAGGCCAAGGCAGAGTAGTCACACGTCTGCTTGAAATATAGTTGAGATAATAATTGTGCCCCCGTCCGGTTTGAGCCGGACGGGGGCACAATCTTTATTGGCAGCCAGTGTCAGTCAGCAGCTGTCAGTCAGGCGCTCAGCCGTTGACGCGGTCGATGCCCTTCTGCACGTCGGAGAGGACCGAATCCCAGGAGTCGATGAAAGCGGCGACGCCATCGGCCTCCAGCTTGTCGGTCACATCCTTGATGTTGATGCCCAGGTCTGCCAGCTTCTGCATCACCTGGTGGCTCTCCTCGTAGGTGCCCTTGACAGAGGGAGCGCCGTTGCCGTGATCGGCCAGAGCGTTCAGGGTCTTCTCAGGCATGGTGTTGACCACGTCAGGGGCCACCAGCTCGTCCACGTACTTGCAGTCGGAGTAGGCGGCGTTCTTGGTGCCGGTGGAGGCCCAGAGCGGACGCTGACGCTTGGCGCCCTTGGCTTCCAGGTCGGCCCAGCGAGGATCGCTGTCGAAGGCCTTCTCGAAGAGCTCGTAGGCCAGGCGGGCGTTGGCCACAGCGGCCTTGCCCTCCAGGGACTTGGCCTCGTCGGAGCCATTGGCCTCCAGTAGCTTGTCAACCGCAGTGTCCACGCGGGAGACGAAGAAGGAGGCGACCGAGCCCATGTGCTTCAGGTCATGGCCGTTCTTGTCGGCCTGGACCATGCCCTCGATGAAGGCGTCGATGACCTGCTTGTAGCGCTCCAGGGAGAAGATCAGGGTCACGTTGACCGAGATGCCCTTGGCCAGGGTGGCGGTGATGGCAGGCAGACCCTCCAAGGTGGCGGGGATCTTGATCATGGCGTTGGGTCGATCGACCTTGTTCCAAAGCTCTTCGGCCTGCTTCTCGGTCTCTTCGGTGTTGTGGGCCAGACGAGGATCGACCTCGATGGAGACGCGTCCATCCACGTAGTCGGTCTTCTCTGCAACCTCGCGGAAGATGTCGGTGGCGTTGCGCACGTCGGTGGTGGTCAGCTCGCGGACGGCCTCATCGACGGGGATGCGGCCCAGCTGCTTGAGCTGTTCGTCATAGGGACCCACCTGGCTCAGGGCCTTCTGGAAAATCGAGGGGTTGGTGGTCACGCCCACCACATTGCGCTCGGCGATCAGTTGCTGCAGATTGCCCGACTCGATGCGGGTGCGGCTCAGATCGTCCAACCAGATCGAGACACCTGAATCGCTGGTGCGCTGGGTGTTTGCATTTTCTGCCATCTTGTCACTCCTTATTTGGGTTCCCGATGGAATCACATTCACTATGCACTACCGGGAAGTCTGTTGCTGTATTCCCGCAGGCCCGCGTTTCGGGCGTGCCTGCAGGGGAGGGGGCCGGCGTCGCGGACGGCCCCCGATTGATCACGATGCCGGGTTCAGCGGGCCCGACGGACTTCCTCCAAGGAGGCCTGTGCTGCTTCGACCACATGATCGGCGGTGATGCCCAGGTCGCGCATGTTCTCGTCGCCGCTGCCCTGCAGGCCGAACTGCTCGATGGAGACGGGCTTGCCATAGCTGCCCAGGTACTTGTACCAGGGCGTGGCCAGTCCGGCCTCAACGGAGACGCGGGCCTTGACGGAGGCGGGCAGAACGGCTTCCTTGTACTCGTCGTCCTGCTCCTCGAACCACTCCAGCGAGGGCACGGAGATGACGCGGGCCTTGACGCCCTGCTCGGCCAGGGTCTTGGAGGCGGCCACAGCGTGCTGCACCTCGGAGCCGGTGGCCATGATCAGCACATCCGGCTGGCCCTCGGTGTCGACCAGCACGTAGGCGCCCTTGCGCACGCCTTCGCGGGCCTTGGCCTTGGTCTCCTCCAGGGTGGGCACGCCCTGCCTGGTCAGGATCATGGCCGTGGGGTGGGTGTTGTCCTTCTCGAAGAAGGCGCGGTAGGCCTCAGCGGTCTCATACTGATCGGCGGGGCGCACAACCTCCATCTGGGGGATGGCGCGCATGGCGGTCAGGTGCTCGATGGGCTGGTGGGTGGGGCCATCCTCGCCCAGGGCCACGGAATCGTGGGTCCAGACGTACAGGTTGGGGATGTCCATCAGGGCGGCCAGGCGCACCGAGGGGCGCTCATAGTCGCTGAACTGGAAGAAGGTCCCGTTGTAGGGCCTGGTGTCCGAACCCAGCAGGATGCCGTTGGTGATGGCGCCCATGCCGAACTCGCGCACGCCGAAGTGCAGCTGGCGGCCGTACTTGCTGGCCTTGGGCCACTGGACGGTCTTGTCGGCCTCGGGGGCGAAGGAGACTGCACCGTTGATGTTGGTGTTGTTGGAGCCGCCCAGATCGGCGGATCCTCCCCAGAGCTCGGGCATGATGGGGGCCAGGGCGTTGATGACTGCGCCGGAGGCCTTGCGGGTGGCCACCTTGGAGCCGGGCTCGAAGCCAGCCTCCAGGTCGTCCAGGGCCTTGTCGAAGCCCTCGGGCAGCTTGCCGGCATGGATGCGGTCGTAGAGGTCGGCCTTGTCGGGGTTGGCCTTGCGCCAGGCCTGGTACTTCTCGTCCCAGTCCTTGTGGGCGGCCAAGCCGCGCTGGGCGACCTCGCGGGCGTGGGCCAGGGCCTCCTCGTCGATCTGGAAGCTCTGCTCAGGGTCGTAGCCCAGGGTCTTCTTCAGGCCGGCGACAGCCTCGGCGCCCAGGGCTGAGCCGTGGGCTGAAGGATCGTTGGTCTTGCCGGGGGTGGGCCAGGCCATCAGGGTGTCCACCTTGATGAACTTGGGCCGGTCGGTGACCTGCTCGGCCTTCTCCAGGACGGCAGCCAGGCCCTCGACGTCCTCCTTGTAGGAGCCGTCGGGCTGGATGAAGCTGAACTCGTCGGTGTACCAGCCGTAGGCCTGGTAGCGCTTGAGGATGTCCTCGCCCAGGGCGATGCGGGTGTCGCCCTCGATCTGGATGTGGTTGGCATCGAAGATGACGGTCAGGTTGCCCAGGCGCTGGTCGCCGGCCAGGGAGCTGGCCTCGGAGGAGACGCCCTCCTCGACGTCGCCCTCGCCGCAGATGACCCAGACCTTATGGTCGAAGGGGGACTGCCCTTCGGGAGCATCCGGATCCAGCAGACCGCGCTCGTAACGCTGTCCATAGGCGAAGCCCACGGCCGAGGCCAGACCCTGGCCCAGCGGGCCGGTGGTCATCTCGATGCCGGGGGTCAGGCCGTACTCGGGGTGGCCGGGGGTCCTGGTGCCGGCGGTGCGGAAGCGCTTCAGATCGTCCAGGGTCAGTCCATACCCGGAGAAGTAAAGCTGCACGTACTGGGTCAGCGAGGCGTGGCCGCCGGAAAGAATGAACCGATCACGCCCGACCCAGTCGGGGTCGTTGGGGTCGTGACGGATGAAGTGCTGGTAGAGCGCGTAAGCGATAGGCGCCAGCGAAATAGGGGAGCCGGGGTGGCCGCTTCCGGCCTTCTCGACCGCGTCGGCCGAGAGGACCTTGGCCATCTTGACAGCCCGCTCATCGAGTTCGGACCATGTGAAATCTGCCATATGGTGCTGCTTTCCTTCCAATCTAGAGGTCTTCATGTTCGACTTGTGTCGAAAATGTTCGATTACCTTCACATTGCGCTTCCATCGTATCGGTTTGAGACGACACAATTCGGCTCTTCGCGCGACATTTTGGCACTCTCATGGCCCGAGTGCTAATAATGAAACCATGACGGAAGGAGCGACATTGCCTAATACCAGACGCATGCTGGTGCTGCGCGCGGTCGTCGAGGACTATATCCGTTCTCGCGAGCCGGTAGGGTCGGGTTCGCTCACCAGAAATCATCAGCTTGGAGTCAGCTCCGCCACCGTGCGCAACGACATGGCGGCCCTGGAGAGCGAGGGCTACCTGGTCCAGCCCCACACCTCGGCCGGCCGCATCCCCACCCAGAAGGGCTACCGTTACTTCGTCGACAGGCTGGCCACCATCGTGCCCTTGTCCGCCGCCCAGCGCCGGGGGATCAACGCCTTCCTGTCCGGGTCGGTCAACCTTGAGGACACCCTGCAGCACGCCGCCCGGCTTCTGGCCCAGATCACCGGGCAGATCGCCGTGGTGGCCTCGCCCTCCCTGGCCAGCTCGAACCTGCGCCGGGCCGAGCTCATAGGACTGAGCCGGGGGACCGTGCTTATGGTGGTCATCACCGACACCGGCCGGGTGGTCCAGCGCACCCTGCACGGGCCCCTGCAGGAGGATCCGAACGCCCTGGCGGACCTGTCCGACCAGATCAACAGGCAGTGCCAGGACCTGCCCCTGGACCGCGCCGCCGACCGCTGCCGCATGCTGGCCGACTCCCTGACCGAGGGTCGCGACAAGTCCATGCTGCGCCTGGTGGCCACGGTCTTCGACGAGATGGCCACCCGGGAGCAGACCAGCGGCCTCTACATGGCCGGCACCTCCCAGCTGACCCACAGCCAGGCCGTCTCCCTGGGGGACCTGGGCTCGCTGCTGGACGCCCTGGAGGAGCAGGTGGTGCTCATGCGGCTCATGCGGGCCCAGAGCGAACTTTCCCGCGAGAGCAACGGCGTCAGCGTGGCCATCGGCACCGAGACCCGGACCCCTGAACTGGCCCACGCCTCGGTGGTGACCAGCGGATACGGGCATGCCCGGTCCAGGCAGACCGACGGCTCCGAAGCCGACGAGCCCGTGGCCTTCGTGGGCTCCATCGGCCCGACCCACATGGACTATCCGGCGACCATGAGCGCGGTTCGTGCCGTGGCCTCCTATCTGACCGGTTTCCTGGCCGGCGGCGGGGAGCCGTGAGCGTCAAGGCAGCGACATAAGCCATAGGTATCGTGGGCCCATGCAACTATGGGTCGAGAGGGCATCAAACGAAAAGGATGATCGGTGGCAGATTACTACGAGGTTTTGGGAGTCGAGCGCGGCGCGAGCGATCAGGACATCAAGCGTGCCTATCGCAAGATGAGCCGCAAGTACCACCCGGACATCGCCGGGCCTGAATACGAGGACAAGTTCAAGGAGGTCAACAGCGCCTACGAGGTGCTCTCCGACCCCGAGAAGCGGCGCATGTACGACGCGGGCGTGGACCCCAACGACCCGCAGGCCTCCCAGGGAGGCAGCCCCTTCGACATGGGCGACGTCTTCAACCAGTTCTTCGGCGGCGGCTTCGGGGGCGCCGCCCAGGGGCCCATTCCGCGCACACAGCCCGGCCGGGACGCCCTGGCCCAGGTCTCCGTGGACATGAAGACCGCCATCTTCGGCGGGGTGGTGCGCACCCCCATCAGCACCTACGGCCTCTGCCAGGAGTGCGGCGGCTCGGGGGCCCAGAAGGGAACCTCGCCGGTGACCTGCCCGGTCTGCAACGGCAAGGGCTATGCCCAGAAGGTGGTGCGGACCCTGCTGGGGCAGATGATGAGCCAGGCACCCTGCGAGCGGTGCGAGGGCCACGGCACCATCATCGAGCACCCCTGCCCGGTCTGCAACGGCCACGGCCGCGTGCGCACCCGGCGCGAGGTGGGCGTCAACGTGCCCGCAGGCGTGGCTGACGGCTCCCGCCTGCGGCTGGCCTCCCAGGGCGAGGTGGGCGAGGGCGGCGGTGCCGCCGGCGACCTGTATGTGGACATCACCATCAAGCCCGACAAGCACTACACCCGCAGCGGCCAGGACCTGCACTGCTGGATCGCCGTGCCCATGACCTGGGCCGTGCTGGGCCACCAGGTCGACCTGGAGACCTTCGACGGCCAGCGTCAGGTGGACATCCCCGCCGGCTGCCAGCCCGACCAGGAGATCACCATCAAGGGCCTGGGAGTAACCAGGCTCGGCAACCGGGAGGAGCGCGGCGACATCATCGTCCACGTGCTGGTTCAGATCCCTACCAAGCTGGACGACGATCAGCGCCGCCTGATTGAGGACTTCGCCAACAGCCACGACTCCGAAGCCAGGCAGGTCCCGCAGAGTGCCAAGCCTGCCGGAGCCGGGGGCCGCAAGGGGATCTTCGGCAAGCTCAAGGACATCTTCAGCTGAGTCGGCTGAGTCAGCCCAGCAGCGACCGGCACATGGACCGGTACTCGCTCACATAGCCGCCGCCGAAGAAGGCGCAGTGCCCGGCGATGGCGTAGAGCTGCCAGAGCGTGGTCCGGTTCCGGTAGCCGGCCGCCAGCGGGTGCACGCTCTGGTAGCCGTCCAGAATCTGCCCCAGGTAGGGGATGCCGAACAGCTGCAGCATGGCCAGGTCCTCCTCGCGGTGGCCGCCGTGGGCCGCAGGGTCGATCAGGACGGCCTGGGTGTTCCCGTCGTTCCTGGTCCACATGACGTTCCCGCTCCACAGGTCCCCGTGGACCCGGGCGGGCTTGTCATTGGCGGCCGCGCCCAGCAGCTCCGGCAGGGCCTGGATCACCTCTTCGGTCATCTTCATGTCATCGCGGTTCAGGGCCCGCCGATCCAAGGCCATGCCCACCATGGGCTCCAGCCGTCCCTTGGCCCAGTAGGTGGCCGGGTCGTCCCAGGCGCCCACGTCCATGGGGAGCGGATCCTGCAGGGGTCCGAAGTAGCAGGTGCCCGTGTAGCCCTCGGGCGCGGAGCCGAAGTGGTCGGCCCCGGCATCATGCATGTGGGCCAGCTGGGCGCCGAAGCGGTAGGCCGCGCCAGGCGTGGGGGAGGCGGAGGTCACCTCCTCGATGTCCAGGTAGTCCGGTCCCCAGCCGTAGACGTCCACCACCCGGGGACCGCCCTGCGCCTGGGCCTGGCCCAGCCATTGCAGCCCGCGCCCCTCGCACTCGAAGAATCCCGCCGGGGCCCCGCCCCTGGATTTTCTGTAGGTCTTGGCCATGATGATCCACACCCCTATTCGTCGAGTCGTCGATTCCGACAAGACCCATTGTGGGCATTCTGCGAGACATGCCCGGCCCTTGGCTCTGCCTGCCCTGCGCGGTGGCTATGCTTGCCATTGTTGTCCGACATAGCAAGAGGGGTCCATGAATTTCTTCGAAGCCATTCTGTTCGGCCTGGTGCAGGCACTGACGGAGTATTTCCCCGTCTCATCCAGCGCCCATATCCGCATAGTGGGCGGCCTGCTGGGCCAGGACCCGGGCGCGGCCTTCACAGCCATCATCCAATTCGGTACCGAGCTGGCGGTCCTGCTCTACTTCCGGCATGACATTGCCCGCATACTGACCCACTGGTTCCGCTGCCTGGCCGGCAAGGACGGCTCCTCCTGGCGTGAGCGGATGGGCTCCAAGGACCATGATGCGGCCCTGGGCTGGTACATCATTCTGGGAACCCTGCCCATCGTGGTGGCGGGACTGCTCTTCCAGAAGATCATCGAAACCAAGCTGCGCAACCTCTGGATCACCGTGGTGGTGCTGATCGTCTTCGGCCTGCTGCTGGACTACTTCGACCGCCACGGCCGCCAGAATAAGGAGATTCGCCAGATGAGCGCCCGGGACGCCCTGCTCTTCGGCATCGGGCAGATGCTGGCCCTGATCCCCGGCGTATCCCGTTCGGGCGGCACCATGACCTTCGGCCGCGCCCTGGGCTACACCCGCGAGTCCGCCACCCGGGTCAGCTTCCTCATGGCCATTCCCGCCGTCTTCGGTGCCGGCATCCTCGAGACGGTCAAGTCCTTGAAGAACATCAACGCGGACGCCGCCTTCCCCGGCTGGGGGGCCACCATCTGCGCCACCGTGGTCAGCTTCCTGCTGGGATACATCGTCATCATCGCCTTTTTGAAGATCGTCTCGCGCTTCTCCTACCGGGGATTCGTCATCTACCGGATCGGCCTGGCCATCTTCGTGGCCATCATGCTCATGGTCGGCGCCCTGCCCGCAGTAGGCGGCGTGGCGGCCAGCTGAGCCTTAGTGAACTGCCGGGGGATTCGACGCTCATATGGCCCCGTGATAGGATTTGCTCATGCGCTGCCCATGGTTGCGGGGGACTGGGTCAGCCAAGCGTTTTGAATCCTTTGGGGAGGTTTGTTGTGGTTTCGTCGTCGACGTCTGCCGGTTCTCGTACGCATGGGTTTGGCCTGCGGCCGCTCATATCAGCATTGGTGCTGATACCCCTGCTGCTGACCGGCATGGCCACCGGCACCGTCTTCGCCTCCGGCTCAGATGTCAACGGGGGGGGGGGGTCGTTATACCGCTCAGGTAGATAATGGTTCCCTGAGCGATCTACAACCATCTAATCTGCCTTCCCCGTCGCCGCTGAAGGCGTCATCTGTTTCTTCTTCCCCTGTTCAAACCCCGACAGGTTCTTCCCAATCCCTTGGAATCTCGCCATCGAGCTCTTATTCACCTACTGTGACCCAGTCTGCTGCTGATTCTCATATTGTGGTGTTCGACCCTGCCGATGGAAGCAAAGCGGAACGTGTAACTGTGCCGGATGGCTCCTTGGCGTCGCCTCCTGCCGATAATCCGAAGCGCGACGGCTACCGTTTCGACGGCTGGTCCGAGCATGACGCAATGATGGATTTCCGCACCCCGATCACCAGGGACATCACCTTGAAGGCCAAGTGGACCCCGGTGACTGATTGGGCGCTCAGCCCCGACCATGGTCCGGCTTCCGGCGGCACCAGCATCACCATCACACCCCCGAGTGCGGACTCACCATCGTTCAGCGCATTGGAAGCCCATGACGACAAGCTGATCGGCGTGACCGGCGATGGCCGCCTGTTCACGTGGACATCAAACGATAAGAAGCCTATTCAGGTGCCATCACCTAGAGATACGTCTGGCGAGGTGCGATTCATAACTGGAGTTGTTGGCGATGACAGATACGCGGCCCTGAGCCGGGACCACCGCATCTACACCTGGAGCAAAGTCGGGGAGACACCAGCCCTGCTCGACACAGGCTCCACGACCTACACCAGCATTACCATGGTTGCCGACCGACTCATAGCAGCGGACCGAAAAGGTCAAGTCCATATTTGGACCAGTAAGGGCGAGCCAACAGGAAAGGCCATAAGCCTGCCTAAGCAGGCCTTAGCAATCAAGGCGGCTGGCAATGCTGATCGCATGCTCGCCTTAGATAGCAAGGGCCAAGTCTGGATTTGGTGGCAAGATACTTTTGATACCGGTCAGATCCAACCTGTTAAGCTTGCCAACCGAATTGTTCAGATATCAGCCATGGATCACGGCTTTATGCTGCTGGACTCGACAGGCCAGACCAGCTATCTAGATAACAAACAAAACCAGCCAACACCGATGGATTCGTCCCAACTTTCTGCCGTAACAGCTATGAGCAGTAACGTTATGCAAGCAACTCTTATAGACTCAACAGGCCTGGTCTGGGCCTGGAAGCCCGGAGAAGCAACCATGCGCGCAGACGACGGGAAACAGCCGTACTTGCAGGCCGCAAGCATCGGCAGCAGGATCACCGCCATCAACCGGCAAGGCGACATGTTCATGTGGAGCTTGGACACCCAAGGCAATCAAGGCGACCCAGCCCGGCTCGACACCACATCACCCTCCATCCTGGAATCAGCCAGCATGGACAGCCATCCACTCAAACTCACCAGGAGCAACGACTCATGGCAGGCGGACATACCCGCCCACAAGCCCGGGCCAGCCGCCATCACCATCAATGGCAGGCAGAACGGCCAGCCCTTTACCAGAAGCCTGAAGTACACGGTCGACCAGCCGCTGACACGAGATACCGAACCACGTTCCACGCTCACAGTTCACTTCGACACGGGAAGAGGAAGCCCGAAACCAGCAGACCAGACTGTCTCCTCCCCATACGGCAGGGTGAAGCGGCCCTCCCCCGACCCGTCTCGTGACGGTTTCCTGTTCGACGGGTGGTTCATCGGCAGCATCGCCTATGATTTCAGCAGGCTTGTCACCAGGGACCTGACCCTGACCGCCAAGTGGTCGCCGGCAGGCCGGAACAACTCGTGGAGCATCAGCCCTGATAAGGGCAGCCAGCTGGGCAGGGAATCCACGACCATCACCCCGCCTGACAGCGCCAGCCGGGGCATCAGGTTCAGCCAGGTCAGCGGATCACAAATGGGCAATTTTTCCTTGGCTGTGGGCAGCGACGGGAACGCCTACGCCTGGGGAAGCAACAACCGTGGACAGCTCGGCGACGGGACGACCAGTCAAAGGACTACGCCGGTCGTGGTGAGGACGCCTGACCGCAGCACGTACCCGGACCTGCCCAAGGATTTCACCTATGTGCAGGTCAGCGCCGGAGCAAATCATTCGCTGGCCCTGGGCAGCGACGGCAACGCCTACGCCTGGGGAGACAACGGCAATGGCCAGCTCGGCAGCAACACCACCAGCCGGAATACGCCTGTCAGAATTGGAAAGCCTGCGGACCTGCCCAAGGATTTCACCTATGTGCAGGTCAGCGCCGGAGACCAGTATTCGCTGGCCGTGGGCAGCGACGGGAACGCCTACGCATGGGGAAGCAACAACCGTGGACAGCTCGGCGACGGGACGACCAGTCAAAGGACTACGCCGGTCGTGGTGAGGACGCCTGACCGCAGCACGTACCCGGACCTGCCCAAGGATTTCACCTATGTGCAGGTCAGCGCCGGAGCAAATCATTCGCTGGCCGTGGGCAGCGACGGGAACGCCTACGCATGGGGAAATAACAACCGTGGACAGCTCGGCGACGGGACGACCACCAGCCGGTCTACACCGGTCAGGGTGAGGACGCCCGACCGCAGCACGTACCCGGACCTGCCCAAGGATTTCACCTACGTGCAGGTCAGCGCCGGATACATGCATTCGCTGGCCGTGGGCAGCGACGGGAACGCCTACGCATGGGGATTAAACGACAGTGGCGAGCTCGGCGACGGGACGACCACCAGTCGGTCTACACCGGTCAGGGTGAGGACGCCCGACCGCAGCACGTACCCGGACCTGCCCAAGGATTTCACCTACGTACAGGTCAGCGCCGGATTGGATCATTCGCTGGCCGTGGGCAGCGACGGATACCCCTACACCTGGGGATGCAACATCGATGGCCAGATCGGCAACGACAGCAACAGCTACACTGCGAATCCTGTTCCTGTGCGCGTGCGCGACCCCGCCAACCCCACCGACAAGAATAAAGGGCTGCAAGCCGCACAGCTCAGCGGCGGATACCATCTTTCGCTGGCCGTGGGCAGCGACGGCAACGCCTACGCATGGGGAAAGAACAGCTCTGGCCAGCTGGGCAATCCCAATGCAGGAATACGGAGTCTTGTTCCTGTGCCGGTGTCGTTCAACCTGCAGCTGGTGATCACCGGCGTCAGGTTCGACCAGACTGCCGTATCAGGGCTGACGCGCGGCGACGGCAATAGTGTCAGCGTGCTCACGCCCGCACACCAGCCGGGCACGGTCACGGTCAGCGTGGACTACACGCTGGGCGGCGCACCCCAAACGCCGGACACCTCCCTCAGATACACGTACCTGCCTGCAGGCGTGCTCCCCAATGCCGGAGGGGAGGGCATCCTGCTCGCCCTGGCCACGGGCATGACCGGGATGGGCGGGATCCTCGCCTCACGCCGCCACCGGCAGGAAACACGCCAACTGGTTCACTCTTCGCACGAGTAAGAAAGGCCGGGCGGCGTATCAATCCCCCCGCCCCCGGCCCATCAAGGGGGAGCAGGAAGGAAAAGTGTCAGTCAAGGCTCAAACCCCAAGAGAGCCGACACTTTCCACCCGCGCCCCCACCACACTTCTGCAGGCGGGGTCGGGGGCAGGCATGCACGCCCCCGCCCCAGCCCGGGAGAGAGGGGAAACACGGCCAGGCCAGCTAGAAGGCTTAACAGCCCCCAGCCAGCCTGGCCGCTGTTTACTCATTTCATTATGTGCCCCACATAAGCCAGTTCGATATCTTTGGCAAAGTCGCTTTCAGATCAAGTCGATACCCAAAACACGTGACCAGACTCACATTGTTCTTGCGTCTTGTCCTAGGAACCATACAGGTACTGATGCTCGGCTTCTGAATTACCTGGTTTTCAATGATTACCGATCCTCTTGCCTCTTTTGTTCTGCAGGATTGGTAAAAAGCATCTCCGCTACAACACCGAGTCCGTTACGACTGGCCGGGTTTGCGAAAAGCAAGATTCAGCCGCCTTCTTGCGTTACCATGAAAATCCCTTCGGCACTTCGGCATTCCTGCGGTCTCAATGGGCCGTATGCAAAGGACTGAAGTGCGCAAAAGAAGGTCTAATATACGGGATTAGAGGAGGCCGATTGGCTGGTATGGAGGTGATGGACCATATCACGCCATCCAATACCTTTCGCTTCCCGCAGCACCAACCGGTGGCTACAAGCCGCCCTGTTAGGATGTTGAGGATCAGCCATGCATTTCACAGTAGACAACCTTGAACAGGTATTTCCCCTGGCAGAATTCATAGCCGATTCCTTCGGCCCCATGGCCGAGATTGTTGTGCATGACATCACCCGCCCGGAGAATTCCATCGTCTTCATCCGCAACGGGCAGCTCTCCGGACGCTCCCTGGGCGACGGGGTTACGGACCAGACGCTCCAGCTGGCCATACGGGCCGACCAGGACGGGGCCGACTTCGTCTCCGACTACCGTGGGCGCCGCCTGAACAAGCATGAGTTCCGCGTCTCCTCCTACCTGATCCGCAACCGGGAGCAGACCGTCATTGGCCTGCTTTGCATCAGCATCAACATCACGGAGCTGCAGCAGGCCGCCCACGTGCTGCAGACCCTGTCCTCGATCGACTCCGACGATGTGCAGATCTCCACGGAGACCTCGCGCCGCAACGTGAGCGAGGAGCCTGCCGAGAACATCCGCAGGATCACCAGGGACGAGGTCCGCCAGTTCAACATCCCCATGGACAAGCTGACCAAGCAGGACAGGCTGGACATCATCCGCAACATCAAGGACCGGGGCATCTTCCTCATCAAGGGCGCGGTAGGCATCGTAGCCCCCGAGCTCCAGATATCGATTCCCACACTCTACCGGTACCTGCAGGCCCTCAAATAGGGCCTGAAAAGTAAGACCTCCGGCGGCAGGAGAGGGGGGTATATTTCTGTGCCGCCGGAGGAGCTTTACAGCGCGGCCGCCGCCATTGGCGACAACCGGAACGTGGCCACGCAAACAGACCACGCAAGTATTGCATAGATAAAACAGGGAGACCACAGTTTCCTCAAGCTGTGGCGCATTGCAGATTCAGCCAGGCTAGTTACGTGCCCTCATTGGCCTAGGCCTTTCTTCATGCTATCACCTCTTCAAGGATGCACAGGTACTCCCGTTTCAGGCAGGTCCCCCGACCTGTTGCTAAGAGCAAATTATCACAAGGTACCGGACATGCTCAACACTCCGTTCGCTATATGCCGCAACAACCGGCATTGCAGGGGCGGTTTGGGCATAATTCAGCGGAGTCGGCTGCCTAAAGCGAGCCCGAAAAGTCAATCTCAGCTGGTCTGCTAGCAATAATTTATTACCTGAATTTCCGCTGGAGGAATCATTAGCTATGCATCATCAGGGATTCGATCACAGACAATGCAGAAGGTTTGTAGGCTGCCGATCGCTGACTGAAAACTGACCTTGGATGAAAGACAGGGGAGAAGCGGAAAATCCAGGTGGGCGATGCAGGAATCGAACCTGCGACCCCTTCGGTGTGAACGAAGTGCGCTAGCCGCTGCGCCAATCGCCCGGATTGGGAAAGACCATCGAAGTGATCCTTGTGGGCGATACTGGATTCGAACCAGTGACCCCTTCCGTGTCAGGGAAGTGCGCTACCTCTGCGCCAACCGCCCGGGTCATTCTCGTTTCGAGAGAGAGGTGGGTACGAGAGTCGAACTCGTCTATACGGCTTTGCAGGCCGCTGCCTAACCGCTTGGCTAACCCACCGTATTGGTTAAACTGCTCGAAAACCTCGAGCGGGCAACGGGACTCGGACCCGCGGTCTCGACCTTGGCAAGGTCGCGCTTTACCAACTAAGCTATGCCCGCACTTTCAACTTTCACCGTGGTGGTGACTGCCGAAGCACGTTGCACTACTGTAGCGTAGACCTCCGCACTTGGCAAAAAGCGCGTGTCGCCGCGTCATAGAGCCACCCTCCGCTGATGGCAAAGCCGCGAAATACAAGGCTTCCTACCGGTAGGGTGAGAGGTATGAGTGAAGAAGCCAGGCAGCACTGCACCATGGTGGCCGCCTTCGACGGCTGGAACGATGCGTGCTCAGCCTCGACCAACGTCATCCGCCACCTGTTGAACGTCTACGAGTCCCACGAGATCGGCAGCATTCCGGGCGACGGGTTCTACGACTACCAGATGTCACGGCCCATGCTCTGCCATGTGCAGGGCAGGCGGCGGATCATCTGGCCCTCCGCCAAGATCTACCGGGTGCGGATCGATGACACCCACACCCTCCTGTTGGAGATGGGCCCGGAGCCCAACTACCACTGGAGCGACTTCTGCCGGCGCAGCATCCACTGGGCCGAAGACGACGAGGCGGAGGCCATCATCACCCTGGGCGCCATGTTCGCCGACTGCCCCCACACCAGGCCCCTGCCCATCGACGACCTGGCCGGCGACCAGCCCAAGACCGACACCGACGGCCATTCCGGCCCCATAGGCATCCCCACCGTCCTGGATGCCCTGGCCACCCAGGACGGCTACAGCACCGAGTCCATCTGGGTCTCCGTTCCCCAGTACCTGGGCAGCGACGAGTGCGCCCAGGGCACCCTGCAGCTGCTGCAAAGGCTCTCGGCCATGCTCGGCGTCCACCTTGACGAGGGGGAGCTGCCCCGCAAGGCCGCCGAGTGGAAGGCCCAGGCCGGAATGCTGCTGCGCTGCAACGACGACTTGGCCAACTACGTCCACCGTCTGGAGATGGACGTCGACCAGGCCCAGGTGGACGAGCCGGCCGCCGAAGAGCTGGTCCGGGAAGCCGAGGATTATCTGCGCTCCATGGGCAACAAAGGCCCCTCCTTGTCTGAGTGACGACCTAGGCTGTGGCTCGATAACCATGTCCAGCCTGCACCCTGTAACGCGGGCTCCGATAGCAAGGACGGCATTCATGACACAGTCGAGCATCTCCATCATCGTCAAGGGCGAACGGAAGGAGGTGGCGGCCGATCAGACTGGCGTCCAGCTTTTTGCTGACGACAAGGACATCATCGCCGTCGACCTCAACGGGCAGCCACGCGACCTCTACACACCCCTGCACGAGGGCGACAAGGTCGAGCCCATCACCCTGGAGAGCGACCAGGGACTGGCCATCATGAGGCATTCGGCCACCCACGTCATGGCCCAGGCCGTCCAGGAGATCCGCCCGGACGCCAAGCTGGGCATCGGCCCGGTCATCAAGGACGGCTTCTACTACGACTTCGACGTGGACAAGCCCTTCACCCCCGACGACCTCAAGCAGATCGAACAGCGGATGAAGCGGATCATCAAGTCCTCCCAGAGCTTCCGCCGGCGCGTGGTCACCGAAGAGGAGGCCCGCAAGGAGGAGGCCGACCAGCCCTACAAGCTGGAGCTGATCGGGGCCAAGGAGGCCGAGATCAACAGCGAGGAGGCCACCGAGGTGGCCACCGGCGGCGAGCTGACCATGTATGACAATCTGGACCGTGAGGGCAACACGGTCTGGAAGGACCTCTGCCGGGGCCCCCACCTGCCCAACACCCGCTACATCCGCAGCTTCAAGCTCATGCGCACGGCCGCCGCCTACTGGCGCGGGGACGAGAAGAACCCCATGCTCCAGCGCATCTACGGCACCGCCTGGGCCAACAAGGACGACATGAAGGCTTACACCGCCCGTCTGGAGGAGGCCGCCCGCCGCGACCACCGCAAGCTGGGCGCCGAGATGGACCTCTTCTCCTTCCCGGACGAGATCGGGCCCGGCCTGCCCGTCTTCCACCCCAAGGGCGCGGCCATCATCAACGCCATGGAAGACTACTCCCGGCAGATGCACCGGCGCAACGGCTACTCCTTCGTGCAGACCCCGCACATCACCAAGGGCCACCTCTACGAGATCTCGGGCCACCTGCAATGGTACAAGGACGGCATGTACCCGCCCATGCACCTGGACGAGGAGAAGGACGCCAACGGCAAGGTCACCCGCCAGGGCTTCGACTACTACCTGAAGCCCATGAACTGCCCCATGCACAACCTGATCTTCAAGTCCCGCCAGCGCTCCTACAAGGAGCTGCCCCTGCGGCTGTTCGAGTTCGGCACCGTCTACCGCTACGAGAAGTCCGGCGAGGTCCACGGCCTGACCCGCGTGCGCGGCCTGACCCAGGACGACTCCCACATCTACTGCACCAGGGACCAGATGAAGGGGGAGCTGACCAACCTGCTCCAGTTCGTGCTCAAGGTGTTGAAGGACTTCGGCCTCAACGACTTCTACCTGGAGCTGTCCACCAAGGATCCCAACAAGTTCGTCGGCTCCGACGAGGTCTGGGAGGAGGCCACCAACACCCTGGCCGAGGTGGCCAAGGACTCCGGGCTGGAGCTGGTCGACGACCCCGAGGGCGCCGCCTTCTACGGGCCCAAGATCTCCGTGCAGGCCCGGGACGCCATCGGGCGCACCTGGCAGGTCTCCACCATTCAGCTGGACTTCAACCTGCCCGAGCGCTTCCAGCTGGAGTACATCGCCGCCGACGGCTCCCACCAGCGGCCGGTCATGATCCACCGGGCCCTCTTCGGCTCCATCGAACGCTTCTTCGCCATCCTGCTGGAGCACTACGCCGGCGCCTTCCCGGCCTGGCTGGCCCCCGTCCAGGTGCAGGCCGTGCCCGTGGCCGACGAGTTCGCCCCCCACCTGGAGCACCTGCTGGACCAGCTGCGCGACGACATGGTCCGCTGCGAGATCGACCGCTCCGACGACCGCTTCGGCAAGAAGATCCGCAACGCGGCCAAGTCCAAGGCCCCCTTCATTCTGATCGCCGGCGAGGAGGACGCCTCCAAGAACGCGGTCTCCTTCCGCTTCCGCGACGGCAGCCAGCTCAACGGGGTGCCCGTGGAGCAGGCCCGCGCCTGGATCAACGAGGCCATCAAGGTCCGCGCCCAGATCAACTCGGCAGACGACTTCCGAGCGAACACCTCCTGCAGTCAGGACTGACCAATGTTCGAGCATCTACGGCGCCCCTGGAAGCGCATCATCGCCCCCATCGCCCGCGGCCTGGTCCGTCTGGGCGTGAGCGCCAACGGTGTCACCATCAGCGGAGCCGTAGGCACCACCCTGGTAGCCATCGCGACCGGGTTCACCGGCTGGCTCCTGCCCGGGGCCATCGTCCTGGCCATCCTGGTGGCCTTCGACTCCCTGGATGGGTCTGTGGCCGCGCTGACCGGCGGTGGCACCCAGTTCGGGGGCTTCCTGGACTCCACCCTTGACCGGATAGCCGACTGGGCCGTCCTGGCCGGGGTCATCATCTACCTACGCCGCCACGAGCTGGCCTGGGTGGCCGATGGCAGCCACCAGGGTCCCGACATCTGGGCCCAGGTGGGCATGGCTGCAGCCCTCTTCGCCATCATGACCTCCTTCGTCACCTCCTACGCCCGGGCCCGGGCCGAGGCCGAGGGCTTCGAGGCCAAGAACGGCATCGCCACCAGGTCCGACCGGCTGGTCATCATCCTGGTGGGCATGGCCCTGACGGGAGCCGGGCTGCCCCTGGCCGTGCTCAGCTGCTTCCTGGTCCTGCTGGCCCTGCTGGGCATCGTCACCGTCTGGCAGCGGATCAACCACGTCGCCAAGGACATGAGCCGCAACCCGCAGCCCGCCAACCCCAACCACGAGTGAGCCTATGCCGGATCGACTGCTCATCTTTCTGGCGCAGCATGCGCGCCTGGTGCCCGAGGGGCTGCTGCGCGGCCTCTTCCTGGCGGCGGCCGACCTCTGCTGGCTGTTTCGGATAGGCGGCGTCAGACAGCTGGAGCGCAACCTGGCCCATGTCATGCCAGAGGCCGGCCGTCGCAGCCTGCGGCGCATCTCGCGCCAGGGCATGCGCTCCTACTTCGTCTACTTCGTCGAGGCCCTGACCGTGGGAGCCCGCACCAAGGAGCAGCTGCTGGCACGCATACACGGCGGCGGCAGCGCCTATCCGGCTCCGGCCAAGAGCGACATCGGCCTGCGATCCCTGCCCATCGGCATGGGCCACCAGGGCAACTGGGACTACGCGGGCTTCTGGGCCTGCTCCACAGTAGGCCAGGTCACCACGGTGGCCGAGCGGCTGCGGGACCCTGGGATGCTGAACACCTTTGCGGACATCCGTCGCCGCCTGGGCATGAACATCCTGCTGACCGGCGAGCCGGACATCACCGGCCGTCTGACGACCCTGCTGCGGAAGCCTGGCCAGGTGGTGCCCCTGCTGGCCGACCGCGATCTGAGCCGCCGTGGCGTCTTCGTCAAGGCCTTCGACTCCTGGATTCGCGTGGCTGCCGGACCTGCCGTCATCGCCCTGGATGCCCGTCTGCCCCTCTATACCGTGAACATGCACAGGGAAAAGCTGACGGGGGAGCGCCGCCGGCAGGCCAAGACCCCCTACGGCTATGTCTGCCAGGTGGACGGGCCCATCGCCATCGAGCCCTACCTGGACATGCCCCGGGAGCAGGCCATCAAGGACCTGACCCAGGCCTGGGTGGACCAGTGGGCCCAGGGCATTCGCGAGCATCCCGAGGACTGGCACATGCTCCAGCCGATTTTCCTTGAGGATCTGGATCTTTCCCGGATGCACGACCTGCCGGACTTCATCCTGGCCCAGGCATCCGAGAACAAGGGAGGTGACGGGCATGAAGGCACCCGAACAAAGGCCTGAGCGGGAGCCGGAGCGGGCCGCCATCAAGGCGCCCCTGCGGGTGGGGATCATCTCGCCCTACTCCTTCGAAACCCCGGGAGGCGTCCAACTGCACATCCGCGACTTCGCCAGGCATCTTATGGAGCGCGGCCACCAGGTGCAGGTTCTGGCCCCGGGCCGACGCACCCAGGACATGCCCCTCTGGGTGCATACCACCGGCTCCTCCTTCTCCATTCCCTACAACGGATCCGTGGCCAACCTGAGCTACTTCGGCGTGGCCGGCCACAAGACCCGGCAGTGGGTCAGGCAGGGCCACTTCGACATCCTGCACCTGCACGAGCCCGAGGTGCCCTCCCTGAGCCACAAGCCCCTGCGGCCGGGATTCATTCCCTGCCCCTATGTGGCCACCTTCCATGCGGCCTTCGATACGACCCCGCTGGCCCTGAGGCTGACCAGACGCTACCTGCGCCGATACCTGGCCAACATCAGCCAGGCCATCTTCGTCAGCCCATCGGCCATGCAGAACGCCCGGAACCTGCTGGAGCCGGGCATACCCAGCCAGATCATCCCCAACGGCATCGAAACCAGAGCCCTGCGCAATGCCCGGCCGCGCCCAGAATGGCAGGGGAGCGAGCGGGAGCCCACCATCGGATTCCTGGGACGGATGAAGGAGGAGCGCAAGGGGTTCAGGATTCTGGCCCAGGCCGCACCTGCCATCCTGCAGCGGGTGCCCGGAGCCCGCTTCCTGTGTGCAGGTGACGGCCAGGGGGAGGCCCGGGAAATACTCGAAGCCGTCGATCCCGGACTGGCCCGGCACTTCACCTTCCTGGGCCGGATCAGCGACGAGGACAAGGCCTCCTTCTACCACAGCCTTGGCCTGTATGTAGCACCACAGACCGGGGGAGAGAGCTTTGGCATCGTGCTGGTCGAGGCCATGGCGGCAGGCTGCCCGGTGGTGGCCTCGGATCTGCCCGCCTTCGAGGATGTCTCCCAGAACGGCCACAGCGCACGTCTGTTCGCCAATGAAGACCCCCAGGACTGCGCCCGGGTGGTCCTTGAACTGCTGGACGACCGACCCACGCGCCTGAACCTGGCCTCGTGCGGAATGCGTCGGGCCAGCGACTACGACTGGGAGCGGGTCACCGACCAGGTTCTGGATGTCTACGCCCGGGCCCTGGCAGCCCGGCCCGATCATCGCCGTGGCCTGCTGGGCAGGCTGGTGGGCCGGAAGGCTGGTTCTCCTTACGATGAAGCCCCCACGGAAGGGCCTGAAAACCCGTAAAATTGTCGAAGAGCGGAACTAGAATTCCATTCGTTTACGCATTCGTACCGTCAGGAGACATATGTCAGGGCATTCGAAGTGGGCGACCACCAAGCACAAGAAAGCAGCCATCGACGCCAAGCGTGGCAAGCTCTTCGCCAAGCTGATCAAGAACATCGAGATCGCCGCCCGCACCGGCGGCGGTGACCCCGACGGCAACCCCACCCTCTACGACGCCATCGTCAAGGCCAAGAAGTCCTCCGTGCCCGCAGACAACATCACCAGGGCCGTCAAGCGCGGCTCGGGCGAGGAGGCCGGAGCGGCCAACTACGAGACCATCGTCTACGAGGGCTACGCTCCAGCCGGCGTGGGCATCATCATCGAATGCCTGACCGACAACCGCAACCGCGCGGCCGCCGAGGTCCGTTCCACCCTGACCAAGGGCGGCGGCTCCCTGGCCCAGAACGGGTCGGTCAGCTTCAACTTCGAGCGCAAGGGCCAGATCATCGTCCCCTCGGAGGGCCTGGACTACGACACGGTCTTCGAGAAGGCCGCCGAGGCCGGTGCTGAGGACGTGCAGGACAACGGCGAGAGCTACACCGTGCTGACTGCCCCCGGCGACATGGTCAACGTCCGCAAGGCCCTGCAGGACGCGGGCATGGACTACGACTCCGCCGACCTGGTCCTCAACCCCAAGAGCGAGGTCACCCTGGACCTGGACTCCGCCCGCAAGGTCTCCAAGCTGATCGACAACCTGGACGACCTGGACGACGTGCAGGAGATCTACAGCAACTGGACCGCCCCCGACGAGGTCATGGCCCAGTTGGACGACGAGTGACCCTATGATCGTTCTCGGCGTCGACCCGGGGCTCACCCGATGCGGCGTTGGCGTCATTGAAGCCGGTGCATCGCGCCGGCTTTCCTTTGTTCATGTGGACGTCGTGCGCTCAGACCCCGAACAGAGCCAGGACCTGCGGCTGCTGGCCATCTACCAGGGGCTGACGGCCGCCCTGGACCGTTTCAGCCCTGACGTGGTGTCCATCGAGCGGGTCTTTGCCCAGTCCAACCACAACACCGTGCTGGGCACCGCCCAGGCGGCAGGGCTGGCCATGCTGGGGGCGGCGCAGCGGGGGATTCCCGTGGCCCTGCATACCCCTACCGAGGCCAAGATGGCCGTGACCGGCAACGGGCAGGCCGACAAGATCCAGGTGCAGCGGATGGTGGCCCGCATCTTGGGGCTCAACCAGCTGCCCAAGCCCGCCGACGCTGCCGACGCTCTGGCCCAGGCCATCTGCCACGCCCTAAGGCCCGCCGGCGCCATCCAGGGCGGGGAGCGCGAGGAGCATCTGACCCAGGCCCAACGGCAGTGGGCACAGGCCTCCGCCAAGTACGGCAAGCATCGGGGAGTCCAGCGAGACATGTAAGCTGATTCGAACAGACGTTCGATTCCATCGAGGGGTGATCAAGTGCTGGCAATGCTGACCGGGCGGGTAGCCGCCATCGAAACAGGCTCCGCCGTCATCGATGTTTCGGGGGTGGGTTTCGAGGTGCGCATGCCCCAGTCGGACCTGGCCTCCATGCGGGCCGAATCCACAGTCACTGTCTACACGGCCCTCTCCCTGACCCAGGATGCACTGACCCTCTACGGATTCCTCAGCCGCACCTCCAAATCCCTCTTCGCCCAGCTGCAGAAGGTCAGCGGCATCGGACCGCGCGTGGCCCTGTCCATACTCGCCACCCTGAACTCGGACCAGCTGGCCCAGGCCGTGGCCGACGGCGATGCTGCGGCCCTGTCCCGGGCGCCCGGCCTGGGCAAGAAGGGCGCTCAGAAGATCATCCTCGAGCTCTCCGGCAAGCTGGATCTGGATGCCGGCACAGGCCGACAGGGACCCGCCCAGACCGACGACGGCGCCCACCAGGTGGTTGAGGGACTGATCTCCCTGGGCTGGCTGCAGCGTGATGCCGAGCAGGCCGTGGAGCAGACCTGCAGCGAGGGCGGCTACACCCTGCCCCTGCAGCCGGCCGACATTCCCAAGGTGCTCAAGCAGGCCCTGACTCGGCTGGACAGGGGGCGCTGACCCATGGCTGACAAGCAGATGACCACCGGGTACATCGACTCCCAGAATGGCGACGCCCAGGAGGAATCCCTGCGGATGGTCTCGGCCAAGCCCATCGAAGGCGAGCCGGTCAGCGACGAGGAGCTGCGCCCGGAAACCCTGGACGGATTCATCGGACAGCCCCGGCTCAAGGCCCAGCTGGGCCTCTTCCTGAAGGCCGCCAAAAAGCGGGACGTGGCCCCCGATCACATCCTGCTGGCGGGCCCTCCAGGCCTGGGCAAGACCACCCTGGCCATGATCGTCGCCCACGAGCTGGAGGTGCCCATCCGCGTCACCTCGGGCCCGGCAGTCCAGCATGCCGGCGACCTGGCCTCCATCCTGAGCTCCCTGGAAGCCGGCGAGGTGCTCTTCATCGACGAGATCCACCGCCTGCCCAGGGCCGCCGAGGAGCTGCTCTACATCGCCATGGAGGACTTCCGGGTGGATGTCATGGTGGGCAAGGGCCCCGGAGCCTCCTCCATTCCGCTGACCCTGCCCAGGTTCACGGTCATAGGCGCCACCACCCGCGAAGGCATGCTGCCCTCGCCCCTGCGGGCCCGCTTCGGCTTCACCGCCCACCTGGACTTCTACCCGGAGGAGGAGCTGGAGAAGCTGGTCGAGCGGTCGGCCAAGGTGCTGGGCATCGTCCTGCAGGATGATGCCGCCCATCAGCTGGCCCTGCGCTCCCGCGGCACGCCCAGGATCGCCAACCGCCTCCTGCGGCGGGTGCGCGACTGGGCCATAGTCCACGATCTTGACCAGGTCGGCCCTGACGATGTCAAGCAGGCCTTGTCCCTCTACCAGATCGACTCAGAGGGGCTGGACCGTCTGGATCTGGCCGTCCTCAAGGCCATCGTCAACAGTTTCGACGGCGGACCCGTGGGCCTGAACAACCTGGCCGCCATGGTGGGCGAGGAGGCCGAGACGGTCGAGACGGTCTGTGAGCCCTACCTGGTGCGCGAGGGCTTCCTGGTACGCACCCCGAAGGGGCGTGTGGCCACCACCAAGGCCTGGGAGCACCTGGGCCGCAAACCGCCCGAGGATGTCATGAAGCTGTTCTAGACTGGGGTCTTCGCAGCAATGCATATCGCCGTTTGATACCCGCCGAAACAAGGAGTGGAAACAGCCATGGGATCCATGATTTTCATGATCGTCATCATCGCCCTGATGATCGCCATGATGTGGGGAAGCTCCCGCAAGAGCAAACAGCAGCAGGCCGCTGTCCAGGACTTCCGCCAGTCCCTGCAGCCCGGTGACGAGGTAGCCACCACCACGGGCCTTCTGGGCAAGGTCGTCTCCGTGGATCTGGAGAAGGAACAGGTGGTCATCGACTCCGAGGGTTCGCAGTCCCGCTGGCGCATCCAGGCCATCACCAAGCCGCCCATCGTCCCGGCATACATCCACGATGACGAGGTTGACGAAAACGGCAACCCCCTGCCCGAGGACGCGGATGCGCCCGCCGAGGTCACCGCCGCTGAAGAAGACGACAAAGCCAGCGACAATGCCGACGGTGAGGAAACCGCCGCCGATGATAATGCCGCCCAAAACTCTGCCGCCTCAGAAGGCAAGGATGATGCCGAGGCTAAGTCGGATACCCAGCCGGAGCCTGAAGACGAATCGGACAAGGAAGAGACTGCGGAGAAGTCCGATGACACTGAAGAATCGGATGCTTCCAAGGCTGCCAAGGCTTCCAAGACTTCGGATTCGACTTCCGCCAAGTCCTGAACCTCATACGCGCGCCACACCTCCCGTCAGGCTGACTCCGAACGGAAACGCGGCGCGCGTATGATGGCCCCGCAACCACTTCCAAGGAGCAAAACAGAAAGAAGATCATGGCTCAATCGGACGATATCAAGGTTGGAGAACTTAAGCAGGTGGGCGATGATGACGCCGCTTATCTGATCTCATTGATCCGTACCATTCCGGACTTTCCCAAGAAGGGGATCCTTTTCAGGGACTTCATCCCCGCCATGTCGGATCCCAGAGGGTTGGCCATCATCCTCGACGCCATGAAGCGCACCCTGCCCGTCAAGCCGGAGGACTTCGACCTGGTAGCCGGGCTTGAGGCACGCGGATTTCTGATCGGCCCCCAGCTGGCCACCGATCTGGGCAAGGGCTTCCTGCCCATGCGCAAGGCCGGCAAGCTTCCCGAGCCCACCTACAGCCAGGAGTATGCCCTCGAATACGGCAACGCCCGCATCGAAATCGAGCAGGGCTCCCTGCGCCCTGGCCAGCGGGTCCTGATTGTCGACGACCTGATCGCCACCGGCGGTTCCGCCCAGGCAGCGGCACGTCTGGTGGAGCAGGCCGGGGGCCAGGTGGCCGGTTTCAGCTTCGTCATGGAGCTCAACGGTCTGGACGGTCGCAAGGCCCTGGGTGCCTACCCGGTCACCTGCCTGATGAACATGCCTGCCTGAGCACGATTGGGGGACCTTCACCATGGATTTGTACGAATACCAGGCCAGGCAGCTGCTCGCTGAACATGGCATCTCCCAACCCAGGGCCGTCTATGCCTCAACCGCAGAAGAGGCCGGCCAGGCAGCCGACGTCATCGGCTACCCCTGCATGATCAAGGGCCAGGCCACCATTGGCCATAGGGGACAGGCCGGAGCCGTCAAGCGAGCCGAGAATCACGATCAGGCCGTAGCCTTGGCCGAGGCCATCCTGCCCATGAACATCGATGGCCATCCAGTCAGCGGGATCCTGGTCACCGAGGCACGCAACATCCTGCACGAGTACTACCTGTCCATCTCAGTGGACCGCACCTCCCGGGACTATGATGTCCTGGCCACGGCCAGCGGCGGCACCGAGGTGGAGACCATCGCCCGCGAGCACCCTGAATCAGTCCGGCGCCTGCACATCGGCCCCCTGGAGGATTTCGACAGGCAGGCCGCCCGCACCATGGCCGAGCGCATCGGCTTCTACCATGCGGATCTGGAGCAGGCTACGCAGATACTTCTGGGCATGTGGCACACCTTCCAGGACAGCGACGCGACCCTGGTCGAGATCAACCCCCTGGCCAAGGTGGGCGACCCGGACGACGAGGCCACCAAGCACCTGGACGCCCTCGATGCCAAGATCTCCCTGGACGGGAATGCGGCCTTCCGGCACGACGGCTGGAAACGGTTCACGGACCCGGCGCAGGTCGACCCTCTGGAAGCCAAGGCCAAGTCCGCAGGCCTGCACTACGTCCATCTGGACGGCCAGGTAGGCGTCATCGGCAACGGCGCAGGACTGGTCATGAGCTCCTTGGATGCCGTGGCTGGGTCAGGACGCCGGCAGGGCGTTCCTGTTGGACCCGCGAACTTCCTTGACATCGGCGGCGGCGCCTCGCCCGAGGTCATGCGCACCAGCCTGGACGTGGTCCTCTCCGACCCCAAGGTCCGTTCGGTCATGGTCAATGTCTATGGAGGCATCACCTCCTGCCAGCAGGTGGCCCAGGGCATCCTGGCAGCCGTGAACGCTGCGGGCGAGCAAGACCAGAACGACGACCGGCCCATCGTGGTCCGCTTCGACGGCAATGAGGCTGCCGAGGGACTGGACCTGCTGGCCAAGGCCCAAGAGCCTCGGCTCAAGGTGGCCCGCACCATGGAGGAGGCGGCGGACCAGGCCGTGGCCCTGGCCGCTCAGGCAGGAAAGGAGACGGGACGATGACCCTCTTCGTTGAAGACGGCGCCCCCGTCATGGTCCAGGGCATGACCGGTCGCCAGGGCATGGTCCACACGGCCCGCATGATGGCGGCAGGCACCAACATCCAGGCTGGGGTCAACGCCCGCAAGGCCGGAATCACAGTCGACTTTGACGGCCCTGACGGCCAGGCTCGTCATGTGCCCGTCTACGCCGATTGCGCAGCAGCGCGGCAGGCGACCGGGGCTCGTACCTCCGTGGTCTTCGTCCCGCCCAGATTCGCCAAGGACGCCATGGTCGAGGCCATCGAGGCCGGCATCACCCTGATCGTGGTCATCACCGAGGGCATTCCCGTGGCCGATACCGCATACTGCGTGGCCCTGGCCAGGGAACGCGGCTGCCGCATCGTCGGCCCCAACTGCCCGGGGCTGATGACCATGTCCGACCGGCCCAACGGCGTCGGCGCAGACCTGGGTATCATCCCGCAGGGCATCGCCGGTCGGGGCCCGCTGGGTCTGGTCTCCAAGTCCGGCACCCTGACCTACCAGCTCATGGGGGAGCTGTCCTCCATCGGCTTCACCGCCTGCCTGGGCATCGGCGGCGACCCCATTGTGGGCACCACCATGCTGGAGGCTCTGCAGGCCTTCAACCGCGATCCCGAAACCAAGGCCTGCGTCATGATCGGCGAAATCGGCGGTTCGGCTGAACAGGAGGCCGCCCGCTGGGCCTCCACCCACATGACCAAGCCCATCGTGGCCTATATCGCCGGCTTCACCGCCCCAGAGGGCAAGCAGATGGGCCACGCCGGGGCCATCATCTCGGGCGGCAAGGGCACGGCTGCAGACAAGAAGGAAGTGCTTGAGTCCGTCGGCATCCAGGTGGGCACTACACCCGGCGAGACCGCCCGGCTGACACTCGACCTGCTACGGGAGCATGCCATCATATGACCGACAGGGTGAAAGTATGGCTCCGGGGGGCCCTAGAGGCCTTCCTAGCCATACTTATCTACACTGTCGCCCTCGGGGCCTGCATGGCCCTGCTCTTGCTCATCATCTCCATCGAGGAGGGCGGGCCCTCCCTGTCCATGGCCACCGTGGCCTTGACAGAAACCATCACCCTGCTCACCCAGGGCTGCGGGTTCACGGCCGGGGCCCTGACCTTGACCATCATCCCCCTGCTGCTGACCGGCCTGCTGATCTGGATGATCCGCTCCCTGGTGAGTCGGCTGGGCATGTCCGTCGGCGGCTGCATTGCCGGCCTGGTCGTCTGGGTGCTCTGCAGCCTCATCCTCATGCAGGGCAGCCAGACCATCCAGGTAGACACCACCCCGGTCATTCTTTTTCGGACCAGCCTGGTCTTCCTATTGGGTTACGGCTGGGCCTGGGTCCGCTCTGAACCGTTCCGCCAGGCTTTCACCAAACGAATCAAAGAGGCCGTGCCCGTTCAGGTTCGCAGGACCATCCGGCTCGGGCTCACGGCCGGCTTGATCCTCCTGGCCGCCATGCTGGCCGCCGGCCTGATCGCCCTGATCGTCTGGATTGTTCTCTATCACGGAGACGTGGGCCGCCTGTTCAAACTGACACGTATGGGCACCGCCTCGGCTGTGACGACCAGCCTGGCCTCCCTGGCCTGGCTGCCCAATCTGATTATCTGGGCTGCCTCCTGGCTCTTCGGTGACGGTTTCAAGATAGGCCAGCTGGCCGCCTTCACCCTTTGGTCCGGACACGCCTCAAGCCTGCCCTCGCTGCCCCTCTTTGGGCTTTTCCCAGAGCCTGTCTCCCGGCAGGGGGTTCGTCTGCTCCTGCTCAACCTGCCCCTGCTGGCCGGAGTAGTTGTCGGCATTCTCTTGCTGACCGGGCCATGGGGAGTCAGAATTCACGCTGCCGTGCGCCAAGCAGGGCTGAAATCCCGAGACACCGCAGTCTGCTTCCTGATGGCAACCCTGGCCATGGTCCTGGCCTGGATGGTCGCCCTGCTCGGTCTTGCCCTGCTTTTCCAGCTCTCCAACGGGGCCCTGGGCCGCCAGCGACTGGCCGGAGTGGGCGTGCCCATAGCCTCCTCCCTGCGCATGATCGGGACCTCCCTGGGGGTCGGCCTGTTGGGAATATGGCTGCTGGCACTCGTCATCGCCGCCCTGATCATCATCAAGGACATCCTGATTGACTATCTGCGCCAGGCAGACGCCAAAAAGACTTCCGCCAAGGCGGAAAACAAGAAAAAACACAACCAATCACGCGGTCAGGAGGGAAAGGAGCCCAAGGCAACCGACCGAGCAGACACACCACGACAGGTCTCGTCCACCCGCAGACCAGGCAAGTAGGTCCGAAGGTGGCGGGGCGCCTCGGCATTCAAGCATAGGAGTAGGAGTTTCCATGGTCACCACGAATCGAACCATCAACCGAGCGTTGGTCTCGGTCTACCACAAGCAGGGCCTTGAGGCCCTGGCATCGGCCTTCCGCCAGGCAGGCACCGAGGTCGTCTCCACCGGCAGCACCGCAAAGAAGCTGCAGGATCTGGGCGTCCAGGTCACCCCGGTGGAAAAGGTCACCGGTTTTCCCGAGAGCCTCGACGGCCGGGTCAAAACCCTGGATCCGCACATCCATGCCGGGCTGCTGGCCGACATGACCAACCCCGACCATGTCCGGCAACTCAAAGACCTGGGCATAGCCCCCTTCGACCTGGTGGTGGTCAACCTCTACCCCTTCGAGCAGACCGTCCTCGAAGGCGCCGACGCGGACCAGTGCCTGGAACGCATCGACATCGGCGGCCCTGCCATGATCCGGGCCGCCGCCAAGAACCATGCCAGCGTGGCTGTGATCACCGACCCTGACGACTATGCCCTGGCCGCCGACCGCATCGCCTCCGGCACCGGTTTCAGCCTGGCCGAACGCGGACGTCTGGCTGCCAAAGCCTTCGCCCTGACAGCCTCCTATGATGCGGCCATCGCCGAGTGGACAGCTCGCACATGGGTTGACGACAAGCAGGACAAGGCCGAGGATCAGAAACCAGCACAGACGATGACCCGCACCTGGCGTCTGGCCAACCAACTGCGCTACGGGGAGAACCCCCACCAGAAGGCCGCCCTCTACCTGGACCCGCTGGACCGGGACGGCTTCGCTGCGGCAGAGCACCTGGGCGGGGCCAAGGAAATGAGCTACAACAACTATGTGGACGCTGACTCCGCATGGCGCTCGGTCTGGGACTTCCCCGACCTGCCCGCAGTGGCCGTGGTCAAGCACTCCAACCCCTGCGGTCTGGCCGTGGGGGAGGACATCGCCCAGGCCCACCGCCGCGCCCACGCCTGCGACCCCATGAGCGCCTATGGCGGGGTCATCGCCGCCAACCGCACGGTCACGCTGACCATGGCCCAGCAGATCAAGCCGGTCTTCACCGAGGTGATTGTGGCTCCAAGCTATGAGCCCGAGGCCCTGGACCTGCTGCGGACCAAGAAGAACCTGCGCATCCTGTCTGTGCAACGCCGCCCGCGTCAGCGCCCGATCATCCGTCAAATCGACGGGGGAGCCCTGGTGCAGACGCCCGACCTGATCGACGCCCCGGGAGACAATCCCTCCACCTGGCGTCTGGTCTCCGGCAACCCTGCCGACCAGGCGACCATGGATGATCTGACCTTCGCCTGGCGGGCCATCCGCTCGGTCAAGTCCAACGCTGTGCTCCTGGCCAACCAGGGTGCCACCGTGGGCATCGGCATGGGCCAGGTCAACAGGGTGGACTCCAGCCATTTGGCCGTGGAGCGGGCCAACACCCTGGATGAGGGCCGCAACCGGGCCAAGGGCTCAGTGGCCGCATCCGATGCCTTCTTCCCCTTCGCAGATGGTCTGGAATATCTGATCCAGGCCGGCATCAGGGCCGTGGTGCAGCCGGGAGGGTCCATCCGTGATCCCGAGGTGATCAAGGCCGCCCAGGACGCCGATCTGACCATGTATCTGACCGGGACACGCCACTTCTTCCACTGATAAGACCGGACCCCGCGGCCGAATGTCGCCCTGCGACAAATTCCTTGACCGTGGGGTCCAATGCGGTGATATGCTGAAGGAACTGACCAGCGATGATGCTGACTAGGTACCCATAATTCGAAGGAGATATTGTGACCTATCAGACAGTCAATCCTTTTAACAACCAACTGATCAAGACGTATCCAGATGCCACCGACGAGGATCTGGAGAATGCCCTGGCTCGCGGCCATGACCTTTACAAGACCTGGCGCAAGCAGGAGGGCCCGGGAGACCGTCCCGCACAACTGCGTCAGGTCGCCAAGCTCTTCCGCCAGAACGAGGATGCCCTGGCAGCCAACCTGACCCTGGATATGGGCAAGCTGGTGGGCGAGGCCCGTGCCGAGGTGGAGCTGTGCGCGGACATCGCCGACTACTTCGCCGATCACGCCGAGGAGCTGCTGGCTCCCGTCCCCCTGGACAACCCCGCCGGCAAGGCCTACTACGTCAAGCAGGCCACCGGCATCGTGTTCATGGTTGAGCCCTGGAACTTCCCCTACTACCAGATCATGCGCGTGTTCGCCCCCAACTTCATTCTGGGCAACCCCATGATCCTCAAGCACGCCTCCAACGTGCCGGGTTCGGCTGTGGCCTTCGAACAGACCGTAAGAGAAGCAGGAGCCCCCGAGGGCAGCCTGACCAACCTCTTCGTCAACTATGACCAGGTGGACCGTGCCATCGCCGATCCCCGCGTCTCTGGCGTGGCCCTGACCGGATCGGAGCGCGGTGGCGCCTCGGTGGCCAAGTCGGCTGGAGCCAACCTGAAGAAGTCCTCCATGGAGCTGGGCGGCAACGACGTCTTCATCGTCCTGGATGACGCTGACTGGGATCTGCTCAAGAAGGTGGCCCCAGGCGCCAGGCTGACGAACGCTGGCCAGGTCTGCACCTCCTCCAAGCGCTTCATCGTCACGGAAAACCGCTACGACGACTTCGTCTCGCTCATCGTCGACGCCTTCTCGCACGCGGTTCTGGGCGATCCCAGCAACCCCGAAACCACGCTGGCTCCCATGTGCATGGTCTCCGCACGCGACAACCTGGCCAAGCAGGTCGAAACGGCAGTGGCCGGTGGAGCCAAGGTCGCCTACGGCAACAAGCCCTACGATTCGCCGGGGGCCTTCTTCACCCCGACGGTTCTGACGGACATCGACCGTGACAACCCTGTCTACAACCAGGAGATGTTCGGCCCTGTGGCCTCCATTTACAAGGTGGCCAACGAGGACGAGGCCATCGAGCTGGCCAACGACTCCAGCTACGGCCTGGGCGGTGTGGTCTTCTCCTCGGATACCGACCATGCGGATGCCCTGGCCCGCCGCATCGAGACCGGCATGACCTTCATCAACGGCGGCTGGGTGACCATGCCCGAGCTTCCCTTCGGAGGCATCAAGAACTCCGGCTACGGCCGTGAGCTCTACAGCCTGGGCTTCGACACCTTCGCCAACGAGCACCTGATCTTCCAGCACAAGAACTGATCCGACTGCTCCGGCTTCTTGTTGAAAGAGCGACCGTGCCATCATCGTTTCAAGGCGATGGCGGCACGGTCGCTTTGCGTCAACAGCACTGGTAGGCTCGAACCGACAGAGCATGTGCGGAAGGCAGGAGAACATGGCAGACGCGGCTAAGACCGAAAACCCGAACCTCAAGCCCCCGCAACCGCCCAAGACTTCTGGTCGAGGCCACCCCTTCGTCTCGGAGGCTCAGGAGGGTCGCCCTATCTGCGAGGCCATCATCTTTCTCGTGGTGCTTGTCGCCGCGCTCGTGGCTTTCTGCGGATACACATGGGCCGCGACTGGACTGGTGTCCGTCGCGGCCCTGGTTTGCGGCGCCCTGCGCCTGATCCTCAAGGAACGCAGCCCCTGGAAGGTCCGGTCGGTGCCCTTCGATGCCTTCATCAGCATCGCCCTGGGCATCGGCCTGCTGGTCACCTACACCAGCATTCAGCTGATGCTGTGACCCCTCTCAGCCTTCAGTAGGCTTGTCTTCGGATTGATCATCACTGTCTTCTGTTTCCGAAGCAGTATGAAGGGGCTCGACCTGCAGATCGGGAATGGTTCCTGCATTAGCTGGGGCAACAGCATCCTTTCCAGCATCAGCATCCTGCTCTGCATCGGAATCGGATAGAGAAGATACATCGACGGTCTGAGCAGTGGTGTCTGCAGGGGCGACTGTGTCAGTTGTATCAGCAGTAGCGGTTTGAACTGGAGCAGGAGATGCCTGGGTCGATTGATCCTGAGCCTGGGCACCGGCAGGAGCAAAGGCTTCAGCCTGAGCATCCGGGCCCGCCTGAGCCTGGGCACCGGGGGCAAAAGCATCAGCTTGTGCTTGTGTCTGAGCATCTGCATCCATTTGTACAACTGGCTGCGCATCAGTGGCAGCGCCCATGGCGCGCATGGCCATGTTGTCGGTGACGATGCTGGTCATAATGATGACCAGGGCCACCAGAGAAGCAGCCAGCAGGGGGCAGATCCAGAAGAGCCAGAGCTGCGAGATCGGGCTGACGGCCATGTGCTTGGACTGGGCGAAGATGGCGATGCCGGTGGAACGAGCCGGGTTCAGTCCCGAACAGGTGATGGGGTAGGTGACCAGCACGCCGACGCCATAGGCCAGCCCGGTGTAGAGAGCATGATTGCGGCGGGCGCGGCCGTCGGAGCGCAGGGTGGTGATGGCCGCAGCCACCACGATCATGCAGCCGATCAGCTCAACCACGATGGCCATGGGCGCCCCGAAGGCGATATGCTGCTGGCCCAGGGTGGCTGCAGCGGGTGATCCGCCGGAAAAACCGTTGACCGAGAACATGAGCCAGGTCCTGTCCGGCACAGATTTGCTGACCGGGATAAGGGCGACTGCGAGTGCACCGGAGCCAATAGCGCCGATCACCTGGGCGACGATGTAGATCAGACCATCCACCATGCTGATCTGCGAGGTGAACATGGCGGCGACGGTCACGGCGGGGTTGAAGTGTCCGCCGGAGACGCCGCCCAGCATGGCCGTAACGACCAGGTAGGTCAGGGCGGTTCCCAGGACCGGCAGCACCACACTGGGCTGGCCCATGACCAGCTGGCCGAAGCTGTAGGACAGGTAGATGACCGCGCAGATCAGGAAGGTGCCCACCAGCTCTGCGGCCGCACGAATCCAACGAACATCACGGGGCCTGATCCGCCTGCGGACGGGCTTTGCGGCAACCTGCCCGTCGGCCTGTTCGAGAACCGGCTCAGCACTTGCTTCCATAGTCATGTTCCCCACCTTGCAATCCCTTCGACGACAATGAACAACAACAGTTTCTAGCTTAGGGCAAGCCAACAACACTTCCCTAGGCTCCGATATAGTATGATATGACCTTTCGGCGGCTGCGGTCGCCCAGAACGTCATCCGTTACATATCTATCAGGCCACGTTGGGAGAACGATGCCACATCCATACACACAGGCGATCAGAGCGCGCGAACAGGGGGAGGAAGGCATCCGCCTCCAGAAGGTGCTGGCCCAGGCCGGATTCGGCTCTCGTCGCAAATGCGAACAGATCATCACCCAGGGCAGGGTCGAGGTCGATGGCAAGCTGGTCACCACGCTGGGCAGCCGGGTGGACCCCTCCCATCAGCAGATCCGCGTGGATGGATCCCGCATCCATCTGAACGACAAGCATGTCACCCTGGCCCTGAACAAGCCCCGCAAGGTCCTCTCGACCATGGACGACCCCAAGGGCCGGTTCACCCTGCGCGACATCATCGGGGACCGTTACGAGCGGGTCTTCCACATGGGCAGGCTGGACTATGACTCAGAGGGCCTGATCCTCATGACCGACGACGGGGAGCTGGCCCAGCACGTCATGCACCCGCGCTACGAGGTGGAGAAGACCTATATCGCCACGCTCAGCGGCCACATTGGCGGCAATGTCTGCCGGCGGCTGGTCACCCAGGGTGTGGAGCTGGACGACGGCCTGATCCGCCTGGACCATTGCGCCATCATCGACCACAACCGCGAGCACACCATCGTCAAGGTGGTCCTGCATTCGGGCAAGAACCGGATAGTCCGGCGCATCTTCGGGGCTATCGGCTACCCGGTGACCCGGCTGGTGCGCACCCAGATCGGCCCCATCCGGCTGGGCGAGATCCGTCCGGGCTCCTACCGGGTGCTCTCTGCAGCTGAGATCAAGGCCTTGGATAAGGAGGTCGGACTGTGATCACCGTCGCCATCGATGGCCCTGCGGGAGTGGGCAAGTCCTCCACCTCGCGGGCCCTGGCCAAGCATTTCGGACTGGCCTACCTGGACACGGGCGCCATGTACCGGGCGGTCACCCTCTGGTGCATGGACTGCGGGCTGGATCTGGATACGGACCAGCCCAACCAGGAGGCGATCACTGAAGCCGTGGCCGATTCCATCACCGGCGGCCACCTGGTCATGGGACTGGACCCCGAGCATCCTACTGTCAGCCTGGACGGTCGTGACGTGGATGAAGCGATACGCTCCACCAGGGTCTCCGAACATGTCTCCGTGGTCTCTTCGATTCCAGCCGTGCGCCATGTCCTCATCGCCGCCCAGCGGGCCATCATAGCTGACCAAGATCGTGGCGTGGTGGCTGAGGGACGGGACATCACCACCGTGGTGGCCCCGGATGCCCAGGTCCGTGTGCTGCTGACAGCCCGCGAAGAGGTCCGTCAGGCCCGCCGCAGCGGCCAGGCCCAGTCCGGGTCAGCCGGCGCCGAGGATCTGGCTGCCCGGGATGCCCGGGATTCCAAGGTCACCTCCTTCATGAGCGCAGCCGACGGGGTGACCACCGTGGACAACTCCGATCTGACCTTCGAGCAGACCCAGAAGGTCCTGATCGATCTGGTCTCCTCGGCCATGGAGGAGGAATCCTACGACGAATACGCCCGCAACCTTGACGACTACGAGCTGGACGAGGAGGACCGAGCCCTGCTGGAGGGCGGCTCCGAAAATCAGGATGACCAGGACCATGGTCCCAAGGCCGTGGGCGTGCTGGCCGTGGTGGGAAGGCCCAACGTGGGCAAGTCCACCCTGGTCAACAGGATTCTCGGCCGCCGTGCTGCCGTGGTCGAAGACACCCCTGGTGTGACCCGGGATCGTGTCAGCTACGAGGCTGAATGGGCCGGTACCCAATTCAAGCTGGTGGACACCGGCGGCTGGGAGAGCGATGTGGAGGGCATCGAATCCGCCATCGCCTCCCAGGCGCAGGTAGCCGTATCCCTGGCTGATGCCGTCATTCTGGTCGTGGATGGCCAGGTTGGGCTGACCGCCAGCGACGAGCGGATCGTCACCATGCTGCGGGCCGCAGGCAAGCCGGTCGTCCTGGCCGTCAACAAGCTGGATGACCGGATGGCCGACTACACCGCCTCCGAATTCTGGAAGCTGGGCCTGGGCGAGCCCTATGCCATCTCCGCCATGCACGGCCGGGGGATAGGTGACCTGCTGGACGCCGCGCTGGAACAGCTCGGCAAGGCCGAGAAGACCTCGGGATTCCTCACCCCGGAGGGGCTGCGCCGGGTGGCCCTGGTCGGCCGGCCCAACGTAGGCAAGTCCTCCCTGCTCAACCAGCTGGCCCACGAGGAGCGGGCCGTGGTCCACGATGTGGCCGGCACCACCCGTGACCCGGTCGACCAGGTGGTCCAGGTGGACGGCGAGGACTGGCTCTTCATCGACACCGCCGGCATCAAGCGCCGCCTGCACAAGATCTCGGGTGCCGAATACTACTCCAGCCTGCGCACCCAGGCGGCCATCGAACGCTCGGAACTGGCGCTCATCCTCTTCGATGCCTCCCAGCCCATCGCCGACCAGGACTTGAAGGTCATGAGCCAGGCCGTGGATGCCGGCCGGGCCATCGTCCTGGTCTTCAACAAGTGGGATCTGCTGGACGACTTCGGCCGCCAGCGTCTTGAGCGGCTCTGGCAGACCGAATTCGACCGGGTCACCTGGGCCGAGCGGGTCAACCTGTCTGCCAAGACCGGCTGGCACACCAACCGGCTGGCCAAGGCCATGCGCACCGCCCTGGAATCATGGGACAAGCGCATACCGACCGGCAAGCTCAACTCCTTCCTGGGCAAGGTTCAGGCTGCACACCCGCATCCACTGCGGGGCGGCAAGCAACCGAGGATTCTCTTCGCCACCCAAGCCTCCACCAGGCCGCCGCGTTTCGTGATCTTCGCTACCGGCTTCCTGGAGCATGGCTACCGCCGCTATCTGGAACGCTGCCTGCGCGAGGAGTTCGGCTTCGAGGGCACTCCCATCCAGATCTCGGTGCATATCCGCGAAAAGAAGAAGCGCAAATAAAAAAGGTCCCTGGCCCGGCTCTTAAGTCGGCCCAGGGACCTTGCCTTCTCGACTAGACGGCCTTGTCTGCAAATCCTTGTAGAAAGAACTGTGTTTCTGGACATTTGTTGTATTTAGGGGACCTCCAAATCCTTCCAAAAGATTCAGATAGTCCCCATCACGTATATACAGATCTGTTATTTGCAGTCTCCTTCAAACCACTCATTGCATATAAGCACTAGCGGTGGTACACGGGTCCGCCCTGCCCGGCATACTTTCTGCCAGCGTATGAACCATAGGCAAATATGAGTACAAGGACGATTGCCAGAGCGGTTCCACAGATCCAGTAGAGCCTGACTCCGCTATAAGCCAGGGCGGCCAGGATCATGACCACGCCCAGAATCATGAAGAGCACCCCGCCAAACTGCTGACAACGGCGCCAAGCCTCGCGGCTGGAGTAGGCACCTGGCACCCGAAAACCGCTGATGCCATTGGGTCTGGTTTTAGGAGCAAGATTGCCGATGACTATGAGAGTCAGACCAGTCAATAGCATGGCGACCTTATCAATGCCGAAATCCGTCGGCCACCATCCCCAATGAGGATCAGCAACAGCTAATTCGAACAGATCTAAAACCGCGACAATAATCTGCATGCATAGACCACCAAGCAGAAAAACGGTCAAGGTATGCCCCGCTTCATCACCACGTTTAATCAAATATGCACGCAGGACGAACATGAGGATGGTCCAAATCAGCGCAATGACCAGACAGAAGCAGGGCATCCAAACCAGCTCCTGGGGAGAGCCCCAGCGATCCACCTGGTTCTGTGCATTCCAATGAAGCGGGACGTTTTCATTCGGCAGACGATTGACCACTATGCGGCTTACGCCCAGCATGATTATCCCCGGCAACCACTGAGCCGCGACAAGGGTCGGGACGAACCGACCCGCTTTGCTGCCATCCGCCATGAGAGTCTCCTTAGGACTCGGAAACTGTCGTCGAACCAGTTTCCTTGCTCACAGTCCGCGGCTCGGGCAGACTTCTCTTGTCGCTGGCGCTGGTCCGCAGGCGGTAGAGCCACTGAATAGTGCTGTCCAGCACACTCAGATTGAGTTCGTAGATGACCCTGGTGCCCTGCTTGTGGCCGACAATCAGGTCTGCTTCTTTCAACTTCCGCAGATGATAGGACAGCTTGGATGGCGTCATTCCCAGTTTTTCGGCCAGGCGTCCCGCCTCCATGCCGCCCTGCTCCAAAAGATCCAGCACACGACGACGCAGTGGATCAGCCAGAGCCGCTGTTGTTTCTTGAATAGCCATAAGTCTCCTTTTTCGATGATTTTCTCTAGTATTTGCATGCTAACATTGTTTCAACCAATATTGTATATATTCTTCAACTTTTATGTGCTTTTCGCTCGCTGAGCGCAAAATAATTGACAATCGCTTGGATTGATGACTTCCGTGGCAATATTAAACTGTTGAACTTACCTACTTTTCTGCAGCCAAGGCTGATCGGGGAGGGCCTTGGCTCTAAGCCGTTGGGCAGGTCATGCTCTTAGGTCATGCTACTATGAAGAACTTCGACAGACAGGAGAACGTGCGGCGTGGGCGAAGATAAAACAAAAGTCAACATTGGCAAGGCCGCCATCTTCGACTTGGACGGCACACTTCTGGATTCCATGGGAGTTTGGAAGGAAATCGACCAACGTTTCTTTGCTCGCCGCAACATCCCCATGCCGGACGATTACGCATCTGCAGTGGCCTCCATGCAGACCGGTGCCATCGCCAGATACACCATCGACCGCTTCCACCTTGACGAGCGCCCAGAAGATCTTGTGAAGGAGTGGAACGAGGACGCACTCCTGCTCTACGCCACAGCTGTGCAGCCCAAACCACATGCACTCGATTACCTGCAAGCGCTAAAAGCGAGCGGTGCCGCCCTGGCTGTGGCAACCAGCCTTCCGCCGCGCCTGCGACAGGCTGCTCTGAAGCACGCTGGCATGACCGATTGTTTCGACCAGGTCTGCAGCGTGGATGATGCCAAAAGCATCGGCAAGGAGGAACCGGAAATCTACCTGTTGGCTTCACGGATGCTGGGAGTTGCGCCCGACCACTGCACGGTGTTCGAGGATCTTCTAGTCGCCGTCGATTCGGCCAAAAGCACTGGGATGAAGGTCTGGGCCATGTACGACCAGTCTTCGGCCAAGGATTGGGATGCCATCCGGTCTGAGGCTGATGGCGCTATCACTGACTTCGCCCAGGCACCTGCCATTCTCTGACTCGCTCCGCACCGGCTTGAGCCAGCTGTTACCATGAAAAGCGTCAAGTAATCTGGTGGAGGCGTTATGGGCAATTCAGGCAGGATAAATGCCGGTTGCTCAAAGTGGCTGTATTCACGTTTGCTCGCTCGCCTGGGATTGCAGAATTGGTGGCCGGCAGAGACCGACTTCGAGATGATGATCGGAGCTGTGCTGGTCCAGCATACAGCCTGGGGGAACGCGGCCATGTCCATCGAGCAGCTACGCACGGCCGATCTGCTCAACCCCTGCAACATGGCCGACGTCGATCTGGCAAGGCTGACGAACTTGATCAGATCAAGCGGCTTCATGAAGGCCAAGGCACGCACCTGCAAGGCCTTGGCTCAGTGGCTGCTGGCTCACGGCATCCGCACGGCCGATGTTGAGGATTGCGCGGATGAAGGCCTGCGTGACGACCTGCTCACCATTGCCGGGGTTGGACGCGAGACGGCGGATGTCATACGGCTCTATGCCTTCGGCCAGCGCTGCTTTATTTGGGATGCCTATGCACGCCGGATGCTGGACGGTCTGGGATGGGCCTCCTTGCGGTCATACCAGGAGGGCGAAGAGTACGAGGCGGATTTTATTCAGGTTGATCAATGGCCGCTCAACGACTTGCGCGAATACCACGGGCTGATCGTCCAAGCAGGCAAAAACCATCGCAATCCCCAAGCCTATGCCGCCTTCCTTAAGGAACTTGGCGGTCATGAAAGCTCTTCCAAATGAGTTGATCCCCTTGAGGTTCGGCCGAGTCACAAGGCATATGACGGTATCCCGATACGGCACCCCTATAAAGCACCTATATATGGCTGCATCTTATGACCGTGTTCCCGCGTAACAATCTTGTCCGAACCTCGGTGAATCGCACACAATAAGGCATCGACTTGACTTCAAGCGGATTGAACTCCGTAGACTATGTTTCATCCGCATACTTGGCAGGCAAATACGCCAGGTAGTGAAGAATGGGGAGCAAGAGCATGAAGGCAGCAAAGTTTGTGAAGCCAGGCCGCATCGAGCTGGAGGAAGCACCGATGCCGACCATCGAAAAGCCCGGAGATGCCGTGATTCGGGTCGTCCGGGCCTGCGTGTGCGGATCCGACCTGTGGTGGTACCGGGGGATTTCCTCAATGCCCTCAGGCAGTCACGTAGGGCACGAAGCCATCGGCCTGGTCGAAAAGGTGGGCTCGGATGTCTCTCATGCCAAACCGGGTGACTTCGTCGTAGCACCCTTCACCCATGGCTGCGGGCACTGCGCGGCCTGCAGGGCCGGCTTCGACGGTGACTGCCTTGATCCGGACAGGCGGGGGAGCGGCGGCTATCAGAGCGAGTATCTGCGATTCACCAACGCGGACTGGGCCTTGGTGAAGATTCCAGGCCAACCTGAGGACTACAGCGACCACATGCTCGACTCCCTGCTGACCCTCTCCGACGTGATGGCCACCGGTTATCATACAGCCGCAACAGCCCAGGTCAAGGGGGGCGACACGGTCGTGGTCATGGGCGATGGGGCGGTGGGTCTGTGCGGTGTCATAGCAGCCAAGCTGCGTGGGGCCGAACGCATCATCGCCATGAGCCGGCATGAGGACCGCCAGAGGTTGGCGCGTGAATTCGGAGCCACTGACATCGTGGCTGAACGTGGAGATGCTGCTGTGGAGCAGGTCATGGCCCTCACCGACGGAGCAGGAGTCGATGCGGTTCTGGAATGCGTGGGCACCGAACTGTCCACCGATACCGCCGTCAGGGTGGCCCGGCCCGGCGCAGTGGTCGGCAGGGTGGGTGTGCCACAGCAGGCCACCATGGACACCTCTAAGCTCTTCTGGCGCAATGTCGGTCTGCGAGGCGGCACGGCCGCAGTCACCACATATGACAGGCATCTGTTGCTTGACCAGGTGCTCAAGGGCAGCATCCAGCCAGGCAAGGTCTTCACCAAGCGCTTTGCCTTGGATCACATCCAGGAGGCCTATGAGGCCATGGACCAGCGCACCGCTATCAAATCCCTACTGCTTGTTAGCGAATGAGGCTGCAGCAGTAATCAGCTGATCCCCGCCGCTACTGACTTTGCCAGTGGCGGCGCGTAAGCATGGCTGATCGAGCATGCCTCTTATTTCGAAAAATCAGGGTCGAATCAGGGATAATTCAGGGTAACTCAGGGTATTTCATCCCTTCTTTCGCTGATATCAATGGAAGTGACTGATGACGACAAGGATGACCGTCATACAGGGGCAAGCGACGAACGAGGGCACATGACATCTGCGAGGCGAATCAGCATTACTGAGCGTAGATGCCTCGGTCTGGAAGGTTGTCGATGATCAACCAAGGGAAAGATGCAACCATGAATAACCCCAACGTAAGCGAAAGCAGAGGCCCGACACCCACGATTGAAGCTACGGGGCTGTCCATGGTGGTCTCCCCGCGCCGCGGCGATTCACTGACCATTCTCAATGACATCTCATTCACTGCCTATCCGGGGGAGATGACCGGCATCATCGGGCCGTCAGGCAGCGGCAAATCAACTCTGCTGTACTGCCTGGCTGGGCTGGAGAAGGCCACTAGCGGCACTGTGCTTCTGCTGGGCAAGGACATAACCCGTCTGGGGCTGTCGGCCATGACCAAGTTCAGACGCCAGCATCTAGGCTTTGTATTCCAGTCCTACAACCTGATCACCAGCATGACAGTCGAACAGAATCTGGCTCTGCCATTCACCCTTCGCGGATCCCGCTTTCCCAGAAAGACGGCGGATTCACTCTTGAAGTACTTTGGCTTGATCGATCAGAAAAAGCAAAGCGTCACCCTGCTGTCAGGCGGCGAGCAGCAACGTGTTGCCCTGGCCCGCGTCCTGTTATCCGACGCAGACGTGGTATTCGCGGACGAGCCGACTGGCGCCCTGGATCAGGAATCCGGAGAAAAGGTCATATCGGTGCTGAAGGAACTCGCCAACCACGAGAAGAAAACCATCATACTGGTGACGCATAGCAATGAAGTGGCAGGTCAGTGCGATCGGTTGTTTGCCGTGCGCGATGGCCGAATCAGCCAGTCATTCTCTGCGAAAGCGCCCATGGCATGAGAGGCGCTCTGTCCGAACTCAAAGCAGCGCCCATGGTCTGGAGCGCCGTCTTGCTGGCCATGGTCGTATCCCAGACTGTCATCTGCTCCCTCATCGCGATCGCCACGATCATTGATCAGGACTATCAGGGCCCGGAGCAGGTACTTGGATCCACATACACTGGTCCCGCCTTGGCATTCAGCGTGATCATCACCATAGCTGTGCTGCTATGGGTCATGAATTCAGCACTGAATCAACGCCGGCATCAACTGGCGCTCATGGTTTTGCAAGGCGCTCTGCCTTGGCAACTGCTGGCCTGGAATCTGCTGATAGTCATGGGATTATTCATCCTGTCCATTGCAGCCACCTGCCTTTTGCTGCCGGTGATTACGCCCTTGACCTTCGCCATGGTGACAAATCCATTTGATTTGCATTTGACCTATGCCGGCAGCCACCTGTTCGATTCGCTAGGCAAAGGCCTCGCTTTCAGCGCTGCGCCCATCTTCATAAGCACCTTGTTGACTATCCGTTCGCTCTCGAAAATACGACCAATGGAAGCCCTCAGGCAATCCCAGGACCCTCCAAAGCGGATAGGCGTCTTCCGCTTCCTCCTGGGAATCGTATGCTTGATTGGTGCTGGCTGCATGTTGCTGATTCCAGCTTTTGCACTTGCAACTAACCCTCGTGCCAGTCAGATGAGCAGCGATGCCGCTCCAGATCGGATGACGGTATTTCTCGCCTTCGCCATGGGCGGCATGTTCCTCCTGATATTTTCGCTGGCAGCTTTCGCGCCATATCTCCTGCCCGGCTTCACGGCGATATGGACGCGTATTGTAGCGTTGCCATCCAGAACCTGGAGGCTGGCAGGCCAACAGGCTGTCGGCAGCATACAGCGCCAGGGAGCGACGATAATCCCGATGACTGCGGGTCTATCATTGCTGATGACCGTCAGCGGAGGGTTGAGCACAATGATCACCACCTTGCTAGTCGCTTTTCCCCACACACCAGGCAGCGTTCCGGCGACCACAGACATGTTTGCGAGTCTCTTGGCGCTCACTGGACCGCCAATAATCATCGCGATAACAGGTGCAATTGCAGGCACCTTGATCACTTCCAAAGGCAGAGGACTTGATCTGGCGCTGACCTACGTATCAGGTGCTGGAATCGGCCAGCTCAGAGTATTGGGCGCGCTTGACGGCATCATCACTATGATTACCAGCGCACTGTTCTCCCTGGTCATCACATTGCTCTGCACCTCATCCCTGACTTTCATGCTCTCACGCTTCATGGGCAAAGCACAGATGAGCGTGCAATGGGGCGCATGGATCGTAGTGGTGCTCATCGTATCCCTGCTTGGTGCCGCAGCCACAGGAATCCAAGCTCTGACCACCAGGTTCGAGAACTCAGTCAGTGTCATATCTCATGCCATCGGCGAATAATAAAGCCTCGCTGCATGCACGCGAATACATATTTGAGCCACAGCGGGCCTGCCGACCTCTGTCATTCCTCCATGTCTATTGTTAAATAAATTAAGTCGGTATATGCAGCGCTCGGCTTGATGAATTTAATTGGTAGATACAACTGTGAGCACTTGATGGCTTTCCACCAATACAGGTAAACACAGGAGTATGCGACGATTTCCTACACGCGAGCATTTGCAAGGCCCATATAGGGTACAGTCGATGGCAAACCGAGACCGGTGACAATCAACCAGTCAAATCTTGTCAACAACAGACAAATGGAGGACCGTCATGGCGCGACCTACCACCAAGGAAGAACTCATCAAGGCGGCTGATGATGGCTTCGACAAAATCATGGCGCTGCTTGAGCCGCTGACACCCGAAGAACGCAATGGCCGCTTTTCCTTCGACCTGAGCAAGGAGAAGGGGGCCCATTGGGCACGCGACAGGAACATCAAGGACGTGCTCGTCCATCTCTACGAGTGGCATCAGCTGCTGTTGAACTGGGTGGAGGACAACCAGGAGGGCAGGACCCACGACTTTCTTCCGGACGGCTACAACTGGCGCAATTACGGCGAGATGAATGTGAAGCTGCGGGACAAGCATGATGACACCACCTACGATCAGGCCTTGAACCTGTTTATCGAATCCCATAAGAAGGTCATGGCCCTGGCGCAATCGTTCACCAACGAACAGCTGTTCACCAAGGGCGCCCTCCCATGGACCGGAAACTCTACCTTGGGCTCCGCCTTCATCTCTTCGACCTCCAGCCATTACGACTGGGCCCTGAAGAAGATACGGAAGTACTTGAAGGGGCGCAAATAAGCGCTAGGACACCTGAAAAGAACCAGCTTCACTCACAGACAGTAATGGGTTGCCCTGCGACTTCGCGACTAAATTCACAGTACGGGCGATCCTAAAAGCAGCATCCCAGTATATTCGTAATAGCAATGGAGCATAACCGCGATAACCGCTTGCATAACAGTATGCAGGACGATATCCAGAATGTAGACAATACAGAGAAGGACATCATCAGTGAAACGATCTCGAATTGATCCAGATGCTGATGATATAAGGCTGATCAAAATGGTGGCCGCTAAGAATGAATCGGCCTTTGAAGCGCTTTACAATAAGTATGCTCATACCGTCCAAGCCTTTATTTCCCTGCGAGTATCCGACGATGAGGATGCCAGTGAAGTTTTTGCTGACACATGGCTGGGCTGCTGGCGTTCCTCAAAAACCTTCCGCACAGACAGCAAGGTGCTCACCTGGATACTCAGCATTGCCCGGCGGCAAATTTATATGAAACGTCGCAAACCGAAACCACCTGACCAAATGGATCAGGCGGAACTTGACTCAATAGCCGATGATCAGCTGGAGCCTGTGGAACTGGTCAATAAGGATCTGACGATGGAAATAATACGGCAAAGGATTGATGCACTCCCAGCAGAAATGGCCTATACGGTGACGCTGGCCTGGCTCCACGAGTTACCCTACACGGAAATAGCCTCCCTGCTCGACGTTCCGGTCGGGACTGTGAAATCTCGCATTGCCCGGGCAAGGCAGATCCTGCGCCCGCAGTTGACCGACCTCGCTCCAGTCAAACCCCATAAACTGCAGAGCCAGAGATAATTGAAGGGGTGATTATGACAGACCGATATAAGAGCACAAGCCCAGACAGCACAGGCCCAGTCACCGAAGAATACCGGGGTGAAGTTCAAGAGGCGCTTAGGGAAAAAGAGCAGAATGCCCAGCCGGCAGTTCCGGCTTTTACTAGCATAATGAAGGCCATTCACCAAAAGCCGTCGCTGGCAACGGATCAACCGATACCATTCATGCGTCGAGTGCGTTCCTGTGGCCCGCTTGTTCTGGCCCAATTCCGCCTCATGCCGCGATATATCTTTCTGGTGGAAATCGCGATAGCAGCGTGCTCGGTTTTAATTAGCAACCTTATGCAAGGTGCACGTTACGGCAGTCTCGGTACGCATATCTTTTCAAATATGCTCATGCTCAACATGGCACTGACCATGATCCTGGTTTTTTCCATTAAAGACGATCGTGAATTAATGCTCAGTATGCCCCTGGGACCTCAAGTTGCAGTAGCTACCAGACTGCTGCTGGCCTTTATTTCCAATATTGTCGTCGGGGGAGCGGCCTTATTGATCGTCACTGTCATCAACCCTGGAATAAGGCCCCTACCAGTTATTGCCCAAACGATAGCCCCCATGACACTCCTGGCGAATATCGTGGCCCTCTTATGCATATGGCAATGCTCTTGGATTGCACTGCTCCTAGGGGTACTTGCACCACTATTGAGAACTTTGCAGAACTTGAGGTCATCATTTTTCCTACCGGCATGGGTCAATTCGGTACCCACTACAACCGCAGCCTGGGCAGGGACCATCCTCCTTACAGTGGGACACCTATCTGCTGCTATCCTTACAGCCCCTCTTGCCTGGCATACTCAACTCGCTGGTGGAGATAAAAATTAATGAACCTTTCCATCCTCTCTCGCTACTAACTAAGCAGACAGGATAAATAGCGAGCAAAGTCTGGCGGCAGCCGAGGGCCAAAACCAGATATGAGGGAGGTGGATGAGGTTGGCTTTCGTAGGTATACAGCTCAAGAGGCTTTATAGGCTGGTATTGCTGCCATTCATACTGACCGCAGGTGTTCTTCTTGCGGGCTTCGTACTGGAGGGCATCTGGTCATTGAGCCGCATACGGCCGGTTATGATGGTTCTTACTCAGGTGCCAGTAATTGCTGCTGGCCTATCTACAGCTTTTGTGCTCAATGGTGACCCAATCGTTGAACTTACTGAGTCAACTCCAACTGGATGGCGGAAAGTTCAAGTGACCAGGCTGCTTATCATTACCGTGGCAAATCTTACTGCCGCGGGCCTTCTCTTTATCGGCTTGCATATGATGCGACTTTGGCCACGCGACCAGGGATGGGTGAGCATCATTACCCCTGTTGGCAGTATATTCATGGTCAACTGTCTGGTTTTCCTTATAGCCGTACTTACCATGTCTATGCCAACGTCGTCGCTGGCTTCCATAGCTATTTGGCTGTTTTTATGTTTTATATGGGATCCATACATAACCGATCCAGTCCGGCAACGGCTCCTCCCAATGTTTTTTGCAGCGGCAGGCGCAATCTTCGGATGGAACATGTGCGGTGATGCGGAGCGCAATGTTGTAAAGGTGGCAGCCCTATGAGGATACTGAGCCTTGTACGCATCACGCTACTGATGTTTTATCGACGCAAAGCCTTGTGGATAGCCAGCATGCCGCTGGCGCTCTTCGCCCTCTTTTTGGCCTATGCCTCTCCTATGTCACCTGGATTCAGCAATATACAGGGTCTTGTCTTTACCGGACAGGTTCTTGCTATGTTCACCCCGTTGGCATACGCAGCATCCTTTAGCAACCTTATGACTGCCGGCAGGCGAACAGGTATGGACGAGCTTGAATCCACATCCCCCTTGCCGATGGCTGCCATTCGCTCAGCTCATATCTTGGGAGCCTGGGTCATCTGCATATCATCTTCCCTGCTTTTCCTTGTATTGATCGCAATCTACCAAGCCTTTAATGGCAACGGTAAGGCAATACTGGTAGCCCCGGCAGTAGCACTTGTCATACTCTCGCCATCAATGCTGATCGCTATGGGGATATCCGCCCTGCTAGGAGCCCTGTTGCCCACAATCGTAGCCCGAATTCTTGCCGTCCTGGCATGGGCCTGGCTGGCTTTCTATACCCCCCTATTGCCACTTCCAACACTCAATGGCGGCCCGCTGGCCGTCATTGGCGATCCCATTGCACAGGGATGGTTCCATACCGATCCTATGTACGCACCAGCGAACGGCCCCTTTACCGTCCAATCAGGAGTCATATCGCTGCTCTGGCAGGTGTGTATTATCTTCCTTCTTTTCACTGGTGCAAACATAGCCTCCAACCACATAAAAGCTCGGGTCTGACTTTCATCTGACTTTGAAAGGAATTACTCACATGTTTATCTCTATTGACCATCTGACCAAGGATTTTCGGGGGAGGCCGGCGGCTTTGAACGATCTGACCATTGATCTTCCAAAGGGCATGATAGGGCTTATTGGTCCAAATGGTGCCGGCAAAACAACTCTCATGCGCATTCTCACCGGAATAATCAAACCGACTAAAGGTAAAGTTTTTATTGATGGACAGGACCTGTCATCGCCGGCCAATAGGCGAAATCTAAAACGACACCTGGGTTATCTGCCACAGCACATCACCCCCTACGAGAACCTGTCCCCGCTTGAATTCCTTGACTATATCGGCATCTTGAAAATGATCGACAATAAACGTGCACGGCAGGAGCAGGCACATACCCTCCTAGAACAGGTTGGATTGGAAGACGTGATGAACCAACCTATCGGAGGGTTGTCCGGAGGTATGAGGCGCAGGGTCGGCATCGCACAGGCACTTATGGGCGACCCCCAGCTGCTGGTAGTCGACGAACCCACAGCGGGGTTGGATCCCGAAGAGCGCATGCGGTTCCGCACGCTCCTTGCCCAGCTGGGGCAGGATCGAACCGTTATCCTCTCCACCCACATACTCGATGACGTTGCACAAACCTGCCCCTGGGTATGCGTATTACGTGTCGGACGCAACCAGTATGACGGGCCGACTGAGGGGCTGATCCATGAAGCTGCCGGTCACACCTGGGTCACGCCTCCCATCGCGGCCCCACCGGATAATGCCACAATCATCAACGCGGAACCCACCCAACAGGGGACAAGATACCGCATAGTTACTGATACACCGCCCGCAGGCTCTGTAGAAACTGCGCCCAGCCTTGAGGACGGATATATGGCTTTGGCCAGCGAGCGCTAGAAACCGCCTCCAAGTATGAAAGAACGTCGATAATTATGAAACGAATCAAGCAGAGCCTCAGAACCATTTTGCTTATATGCGCCACAGTTATGCTGACAGTGGGGGTTGTCGGCTGCGCTGATGGCATGAAGCACCCTGAAGAGTATTCCACTGATGGAAGCAATAAGGTTGCAGCTACCAGCAACCCGCAAACAATTTCGAAAGAAGATCTGGGTCACACCTGGCCTCTTAAAGTTGATGAGGGCACCGTGTCATGCGAGCTCAGTAAGCATGGAGACCCCATCCTCCGCTTTACCACCTCAGATGGCGCACAGTACGCGCTGAACCAGGTACAAGACAATGAGCATCTCAAAAGCATTGAGACACTAAAATCAGACAAAAGTAAGTCAGTAGGAACTCTGATGAGTTTCGCCTTCTCGGTCTGCGACATACCAAGATAAACCAGTTTTACAGGGCCCAACAGATAGCCAAACAGTGGGCAACAATGACGACAGGTCAACCAGGTTGACTGCGTGGAGAATGTCCTCACATTGCATTGTCTGTCGCTGATATTACTCATTCATAGCGTCAGGCGAATACCGCTCACATTGGCCAGTGGAGAGGGCAGTTGCTCGCGAGTCTTCTGGGTAATCTGCCTGCCATAACTATCGATTCCCCCCCCCCACCACCAATTGGCTTATAAAATCACTCGATAAACTGCGAGACAGTACTTTTCCCTGCACCAGACAGCCCTATAACTCACACAGTCTGATTTCCGCAAACTGTTGCATTGCTGATCTTCCAGTCCCAGCTCTGACACGACAGACATCATGTCATCCGAATGGGGGACAGAGATATAGCGACTGGGATGACATAAGAAGCGAGAAGATCTTTTTACTCTCATGGTGTAGCGCCTCCAAAGCCGATTACGGCGATACCAGTTGCGCAAACACGAAAGAGAGACAGCATGCAAGATTGCGAAGTCAAGAGACAAGAAGACCCCGTGCCAGTGATCGGGGCTTCACAACCTCCGATCAGTCACAAAAAACTCAGCCTGATCATGATTGGACTCATTGTGGCTGTCTCTATGACCAACATAGATTCGACAATCGTCTCCTTGTCGAGTCAGGCAGTCCAATCAGGTCTGGGTCTGACCGCAAGCGGCATACAGTGGATTGTCAACGCCTACATGCTGGCTGCAGCCGCCACTTTCCCCATCTGCGGGCATCTGTCGGATCTAGCGGGCTACAAACGCATCATGCTTTCAGGTACATTCCTCTTTGGAATGGGCAGCTTATGTTGCGGACTTGTTCCTGCAAATTCACTGTCGCTGATGCTGATGATCTTCTCCCGAGCGCTCCAAGGCATTGGTTCAGCCATGATGTTCCCGGCCGCTATCGGTATTCTGTTCTCCTACTCGGCCGAAAACAAAAGGGCCGGAAACATGGCTCTGTTCTTCGCCATCACAGGAGCCATGACATGTTTGGGCCCCATTCTGGGCTCTTGGCTGATTCAATACTCCTGGCGCGACATCTTCTTTATCAATCTGCCTCTGGCTCTTGTGGCCATCGTCATGATCGTCTCGATGATTCCGAAGGACTCTCCCACAACTGAACCCGGTAGTCAGCATATTGACTGGGCTGGCGGCCTGGCCGTAGGACTCGCCATGATAGCTCTGATCGTGCCGATTCAACAGGGCAGCACCGTTGGCTGGTCGGATTGGCGCATTATTGCCAGTTTTGGTGCCAGCCTTGTGCTATTCCTGGTGTTCGGCTTCTGGGATTCGCACGTTGGCAATCCAATCATTAAACTCAGAATCTTCCGCAACCCACCATTCGACATTTCCCAGCTCGCCATGTTGGTAGCCGCCGTGATCTTCCAACCCATCATGTACTTCCTCAGCGTCTATGGGCTCCTTGCACTCAACCGGTCAACATTGATGACCAGCCTATTCATCCTCTACTTTTTCTTAGGTTTCCTGGTTTCCGCCTTGTTAGGCGCCCAACTCTTCAACAGACATGGCATGAAACCGGTATTGCTGATTGCCGGCTTGATAGCCGCAACGGGTTTCTCCCTCATGTCGCTTACAGCCGGTTCGCTCGATAAAGGACTGCCCTCCAATACCGTCTGGCTGTCACTTTCCATGGTGGTTGCGGGTGCAGGGATCGGATTCATGTTCTCGCCATCATCCACTGATGCGGTCAATCGGGCCATCAACGCCTCTTATGGAGAAGTCACTGCCATCAATCAGACCTTCAAAAACTTCGGCGGCGCCTTAGGCATGGCAATGCTTGGACCCTTGTGTACCCATTATTTTGCCCTGGATATTCATAAGGCCTTGGGCAAGTACGGAGTAAGCGCATCCCGAGCGCAAGCCATCGCAGATACTATTGGATCCGGAACTTCGGCAGGTGCTCAATCACAATTCGCCAGTATGCCCCAATCCATGCGGAATATGATTATGCCTCTGATCAGGGCCTCCTATGCCAGCGGCAGCAGCAAGGTCTTCCTAGCAATGGGTTGTCTGTCCTTGCTATTCATTCCCTTGGCTCTCTTGTATACCCGAAAAGGCAAGCAAATTTTCGCTGGTAAGACAATCAAAAACCAATGAAGATCTCGGTTTCGAGGCTCGGAAACAGGAAAACCCGACGATTTCTATAGGCATTTTGGCAGTAGGGTGAATAAGTGTGCAAGTCATGGGAGACATGAGTGAAAATCACTGAGGGAATTAATCGAGAAAACCAACATCAAGACCAGCTTTCAATGAATCTAAATGGTGATTGCGGCGACGGTCAACTTGACGCGACCGCAAGAACCGATGCCCAGCGTCAACGTCTTCATAACACCTGGAACTGGTATTTCATTGTGGAAGCAGGCTGCGTAGTAGGAGCCAATTGCTTCTTCTCGACTGCATCCATGACCTATAAACTTGTTTCAAGCTTTCTCATCCTATTGCCCTGCCTGTTTTTCATGATCGTGGTTCTGCCTAGGGTATATGACAAGTCTGAAAGGTTTGATCGGAAAACGGCAGATCAGCCGGTAAGCAAAACAGGAGCATATGGTTGGATTTTCGCTCTGCTGACGCTGGTCTGCCTGCCCATGGGCGCTTGGTTGGATGGTACCGCCATTCTGGCTCAGCTGTTTATCGTGCCACAACTCTTCATCGCTTTTGCCTACCTTCCTGCTCTGGGGTTGGTAGGAGTCCTGAATATAGCCTATTTGGCCATGGCTTTGGCTGGAAAAAGGTTCTTGAGTACAGATCTATCCGGCAATCTTATGCTCATGATTCTCGTAGTGGTATTCTCCGCAATGATTGGAAAGTCCTTTAATGTCCTGGCTGTGACCAACGGACATAATCAAATGCTGCTGGACAAAATGGAGTCTCAACAAGAGACGATTCGCAGGCTCAGCAGAGCCGAAGGAGCGTCCATCGAGCGTGAACGTGTGGCCAACGAAATGCATGACACGATCGCCCAGTCTTTGACTTCCATTCTGGCCTTGGCCAGGGTAGCTCATGAAGAACTGATCGACGACATACCTGCAGCTCAGAAGCATTTGGAAATGATCGCCAGCACGTCGAAGAGTTCTTTGGATGACACCAGAAGAATGATTGCGGATTCGGCACCGGCTGATCTGGATGGCAGGGACCTGAAGACGGCCCTGGAACGGACAGTGCATGCCACCGCAGCAAAGACAGATTTTCAATCACAGTGTCGGATTCAACGAACCTTGCCGCCCTTGCCTAAGCAGACCGAGGTCAACCTGCTGCGTATAGTTCAGGAATCCCTGACTAATATTTCCAAGCATGGCAATGCCAAGCATGTACAGGTGAGCTTGCTTTTGAAAAGGCCGGAACTCCTGGAACTTCAGATCAAGGATGATGGTTGTGGTTTTGATATTCAGAACTTGGATTTCCAGGAGATGGAAAAGGCTGGTCATGGCTATGGTCTGCGAGATATGGCCAAACGAGCTCAAGACGCGGGTGGGCGCTGTACGGTAACCTCCGTTCCCGGGCAAGGCACCTCCATAACTGTAAATATTCCTGTCGAAAGACCAAGTAACACTACTCGACCAGATAAGGAGGAAAGATGATCCGACTTGTCATGGCCGACGACCACCCCATGGTTCGGGAGGGCATACGCAGCATGCTGAAACGCCATGCAGACCTTGAAGTGGTTGCCGAAGCATGTAATGGCGCCCAGGCCATAGAGGCTGTAGCGAAAACACGTCCGGATTTGTTGCTACTCGATCTGCGGATGCCTGATATGAACGGTCCTGAAGTCACCCGGAAAGTGCTGGCTTCTTATCCCAAAACCAAGGTATTGATCCTTACCACTTACGATTCCGACCACGATATTCTGCCGGCCATAGAAGCCGGAGCCAATGGCTATCTGCTGAAAGACGTAGAACCTCATGTCTTGGCCCAAGCTATCCGTGACACTGTTGCAGGGTCGACTGTCCTGAATCCGACCGCCGCGGAAGCAGTCAGCAAGGCGCTGCGCCCAGCGACCAGACCAGCACTGTCCGAACAAGAGACACGTGTGCTGCGCGAGGCCGCCAAAGGCATGACCAATCGGCAAATCGCAGAACACTTATACATCAGCGAGGCAACAGTGAAAACATATTTCAGCCGGATCTTCGCCAAGCTGGAGGTCAGCGATCGCACGGCTGCTGTAGCAGAGGCCATCGAAACTCTAGGCCTAAGACCCAATCAGTAAACCAGAACGACTAGCGTTAATAACCAATAGTCACTTAACCGATAACCTCTTTTGGATCTGGGGCAAGAACCAACGTTATAGAAGAACCAACGTTATAGTTATTTCCATTTTCCCTCCGCCGCTCGAGACATTTAATCGTTGCTCTTAGAATCAAATCATGACGGGGGAGGAGGGCTTGATCTTTGCTCATCGACCGTGCGAATTCAGATAAACTTCGGTCTGCTTTTTATCGACAGCCAAGGCAGCCGTGAGGGTAAGGGCCAGGCCTTCCGGAGTGTGAATCCTGGCTTCGAGTGAGTTCCACGGCTTACGTAATGGAGCTGAAGTGGAGCCAGGACGAAGGCGCTCGCATGCATCCACAATCTTGCTGATCTGCTTTTCCGTGACTGCTACGCTCAGGCTTCCTATGGACTCCATATCCGTATCAGGGTCGCCAGTATTGGAACCACTCTTACGAATCAGCACATCCTGAAAGGCCCAGCGCCTCAAGTGAATCATCATGCCCGGCATGGTGTATAAATTGATGAAGCCCAATCCCTGCGTCCAGAAAACCTCTGATTCATCTAGATCGTCGCTATACAGGCACATGAACATGGGCATGAGATAGATGCCTCTATAAGGCTCCGGCGGCTCCGTATCCTTCCCTGGCTCCGGCACGGGACTTATGCCTGCACCTGTATAAGCAGTAGCTTTGGGCTGGTCATGGTTGTCCATGGCTACCTCGTTCCTTAGTTGAAGGGTTTTCAATTGGGTGGTCAAACAGAAAGCGTGATACGTAGGTGGAAGACACTGACTGCATCACTCCCATTTGGCTGTTGCCGGATCTATCCCGATTGCACGAGCCGCAGCTTCGATTGCAGCAAGCATCCATGGCGCCAATCCAGGTTCCAGTCGTTCATAGTGGGATCTGAAATGTGGGTCAGCCACATACATGCGTCCAAGAATGACGTGCATGGAAGGCGTTACGTGGAACCATGACAGAGCCAGCCGATGCTCGTCAATCAGTTCTAGAACCTTATCTGAGGACGGTGGCAGACCTTTTCGCTTGGCTTGTGCAAGCTCATTTTCTACATTTTTGAGCCGGACCGTGTCCTTTTTCTGCTCTTGCTCGGAGCACATGGCTTTTCGCTCCGCATATTCAAGCCACTGCCTGCTAGTACCCCAGCGTTCGTATGCTTCCGAAAAGTACTGGTCCTCCTGATCGATCTTCGTAGCGGCTGAATCATTACCTGACTTGCCCTCAGCAAGGGCTATGAGCCGGTCCAAACGATCCGCAGCTTTTCCGAGAAGTTGGATTTTCTCCTCAATTCGCGAACGCTGGCCCTGCAACTCATCCAAGGCCAGCGGTGCTTTGCACTTGAGCAATGCCTTGATTTGTCGGGCATTGAATCCCATCTCCCTGTAAGTCACAATTCGCTCCAGCCGTGCGACGTCATCCTGCAGATAATGCCGGTAATTCGACTGGCCACGAATGGGAGAGATCAGTCCTTCCTCTTCCCAATGGCGCAACATTCTCCGGCTGACCCCCGTAAGCTCAGACATCTGACCGATGCTCAAGCCGCTCTTGCTGCCTTCGCCACTGAATTCGCTCTCACGTGTCATGCCTTGACCCTAAACCCTGCCATCATGTCAAGGTCAAATCAATTGTTTCCTGGGGGATGGATGAGGCAGTGCATGCACACACCGGCCTTTAGCGTCCCAATACCCAATAACAGGTTCTTGAGGAGGTCGCTTTGCGTACTGCTTGTTTGCGAAGTATTCCCCCTCCGATTATGAAAACGACTAAATCCGGCGAGACTCCTTTCCCATGGATGCAAATTAGCCTCGTCAGCAGCGACGTGTCCACTGCAGGGGACAGTTTCTTTTCCCGCGTTGAAGGATTGCAACCGACGAACTTGCATAGGAATCAGTTGAATTCCGATTGGAAGGGGAGGCACAATGACATATACGGACGGAAACAACGACCCGCAACTGGCTGTGGCCACACAGAGGTTGGTCAAGGCCTATGGCGGATTCAAAGCCGTGAATGGGCTGAATCTGCGGGTGCCGGCTGGCGGGGTCTACGGGTTGCTGGGACCAAACGGAGCCGGAAAATCGACCACCATGAAGCTCCTTCTGGGATTGACAAAACCGACTGCCGGAAGCATGTGGCTGCTGGGACAGCAGGTCGGAAAGAAGACCACGATCCAGCCGGGCCGTGTAGGCTCCATGATTGAAGGACCCAGCTTCTATCCAGGCCTGTCGGGACTGGATAACTGCCGCATGGTAGCCGATTATCTGGGTCTGCCAGTTTCAACTGCCTCAGAAGTGCTAACCAAAGTTGGATTGCGGGGATACGAGAAAAGGAAAGCGGGCGCCTACTCTCTAGGGATGAAGCAGCGGCTGGGCATCGCCATGGCGCTGATCTCGCAGCCGGAGCTCCTGCTCCTGGATGAGCCCACCAATGGCTTGGATGCAGAGGCTGTGGTCGAAGTGCGACAGATGATCATGGACTTGGCCGCCTCGGAGGGGGTCACTGTCATCATCAGCAGCCATATCCTGTCCGAAATCGAAAAGATGGCTCCGGTAGTTGGCATCATTGCCGACGGTCATCTGCTCTACCAGGGGACATTGGAAAATCTGCGCGAAGAGGGTCATATCGATCTACAGGTGTCCGATCCTGGGCTCGCGTCAGAGATGCTCGAAACTCAAGGCATTCAACACGAATATATCAGGAAGAGCGCAACCCTGCGCATTCCCGAGATACCAGATCCGCAAATCGGGTCGCTGGTAACTCGACTGGTATCGCATGGTCTGCAGGTATACCGTGTCGCTTCCGAACGCAAGAGCTTGGAAGAGGCCTTCCTCGAACTAGTGGAAAACCCGCAGAGTCATGCAGCGCAGTGCCCTATGCAGCCGTCCGGTCATAAACAGAGGAGCATACGATGAGCTCTGTCGAATCAATCTCCATACGGTCCGAAGAATTTCGATCGGGAAAACCGCCACGCTCATCCCATCCAGGAGGGCTGCTTGTTCTGCTTTCGATGGAGCTTCGCAAGTTGAAAGGCTCCTCATTTTGGTGGATAGCCTTGGGCATGATTGCCCTGGTTTCGGCATGGTCGGGCTTGGCCTTCATGGAACGAGCCGAGTCTGCGAACCCCGCCACTCGTACCGTAGCCCTTGCCCAAGGTGAGATATTCCAAACTGTCGGTCTGCTGGCACCCATCCTTGCAGCGCTGCTGACCAGCCGGCTTGCCGTCATGGAGAGCGACGAGCGCATGGATCTCAAATGGCGCTCTCTAGGACAGGATGCGACTGAGAGGTTTCTTGCCAAGCTCGTAGTTACGGGGTGTGTGATTACGCTATGCTTCGTGATTCCTCTGACGTGGGTACCGCTGGCAGCTTCAGCACAAGGGTTCCATCTCGATGGCAGTCTGGCCGAATACATACTCCTTCCGGCACTGATTGCCTGCTTCTCATCCATGGCTGTCACGGCCATACAACTCGCCCTCTCCCTGACTATCGAAAGGCAGGCCATAGGCCTGGGTCTGGGTGTGATAGCCGGTCTGATCGGGACTGGACTGGGCCCGATGAATATGCCGGCTCTGGGCTGGTTCTTCCCGGCCGGAATCAGTTCCGCCGCCAGCCCCTTCCTGTCTTCTGCCAGTCCTGATGGCTTTGCCAGTATGACCTTGGTTACCAATCCATGGACGAAGGTCCTGACCAGCCTTCTGGCATACATTATCTGGTCGGGAATATCAGCACTCATCGTCAAGGTCAAGGAGTCAGGCCGATGAACAGGCAATACCCTGCAAACGCTATGACTATCACCCCGATGCATCGCCACAAGCCATCGATCGCCGCCGCCTTCAAATGGGAGATTCGCAAGGCCGGCAATCTCTGGTACTGGCTGGCCACCATGCTCTTCGACGCCGTCGGAATCTTCAACGGTTGGGACCAGTATCAGAGCTACAAACCGGACTTCCAGGCTCAAGGGGTGACCTGGGCTGCGGTCTGGGGGCAGGCGATCCTTCTGCCAAGCATGGTCTTCATGCCAGTCCTGGTCGCGGCCTTTGCAGCCCAGGTTGAAGCCAACGAGCACAAGGGACGAAACTGGCAGCGTCTTAATGCCTCAGGCATGGTCGGGACTGCCCTAGCCGGGAAGGTGATGCATGGACTGCTGGCCTCCCTCCTTACCGTCGCCATCTTTGAATCCGAATTCATACTCGTGGGTGTTCTTGTAGGAGGCTTCGACCCAGCGGAACTCGGTCCCTATCTCTTGCGTGGCGTACCAATGACGTTGGCAGTGTGGGCCATTATGACTCTGACCCAGGCCATAGCCGCCAGAGCCGAATCCTTTGCCTCGACTATGAGCATCATGTTTCTGCTCACCCTTGCAGGCTGTGCGCTGTCGGTTGCCGCACCGGCCTTGGCGCTGCCTTATCCTCTGGCCCTGATCACCACTGCATCCGCGGCCCGTGACATGGGCAATATCGCATCCACGACCTCTATGGCAAGCTCGTGCATGGTGGCAATCCTCTGGGTGCTGATCAGCCTCCTTATATTCCGGCACCAGGCTCGCAGAGCCATCTGATCTTAAGTGCAGAGTCAATAAAGAGAGGATAACGCACTTGCCAGGTCGCACAGCACAGTGTCTGACAGCATAATGGAATACCGGCAGTTATCAGGAAGAGGCTCACCGATGAGAGCAGGCAAGAAAACTCAAGGCTGGATTCAGTTGTGGACCCGGCCATATACGGCTTTCGTGGCAGTCTTTTTCTGCGCCTTCTACGAGACAGGGATGCTGACCAGGCTGATCCTTGCCCCAAGCAGCGCCAACCAGACCCTCTACCATGTCATGAAATCTGCCAGCTGGGGCTTGCCCCTGTTTGTGGTCATTATTTTTCTCGCACTTGTCACCCTATGCCTGCGCCGCCTATATCCTATGGCGACCCTGCTGGTGGTCAGTGGCCTGCTTGCCCTGACTGCCGCAATCTATGGCTCGGGATGCACCTACCTGATCATTCCCTGGCTCGTCAGCCTCTACGCCTGCGCGGTAGAAGCCAAGAGCGTGACATCATTGACAGCTGGGCTGGGTAGTTCCGCCATTCTGGGCCTGCTCAGCATTGCATTCTCTGCCAATTGGCATCGTGATGTCCACTTCACCGACCTTCTGTATCCGACTGGATTGACTTTCGCCCTCTGCCTGACAGTCGCCTTCCTCTCACGCTCTGCAAGGCAGTCACGCCTGTCAGAACAGGCATTGGAGGAGGAGCGCTCACATGCTCTAACTCTGGCCCATGAGCGGGACCAGGCCATGCATCAGTCCAGGGTTGCCGCCCAACTGCATGACAGCGTGGGTCACGACTTGACCGCCATCATCGCCTTATCCGAGGGACTGGATCATGCCAGCGGAAAACCGGAAATTGATGAGGCTATCTCGATGATTAACGACCTGGCACGGCAGGGACTGGATGACACCCGAACGGCTGTTAAAGCCCTGCAATCAGAAACAGATCCAAAAAACGACCCACAGCCGGCCACAGGGGAGAGGCATGGCTGGGATGACATCAAACCCATCCTCGACCACGCCCGGCATGTCGGCATCAACACTGCCTTGACGGAGACAGGCCGTCGGCCACAGGATTCCGAACAGGCCGACCTTGCCTTCACTGTCACCAGGGAGGCGATCACCAACGCCCTCCGCCACGGACAGGAGGTTAATCGTATTGTGGTCTCCTGGGATCACAACAGCCATGGCGGCATAAACATTACCATTCGTGATGATGGCCAACTTTTGAACAATGATGCTGACGATAGCGGCGACAACGGAACAGGCCTTGCCAGGTTAAGAGGCGAAGTGCGAGCTCATGGTGGCAGCTTCAATTCGGGTCCTGGTCCTGACGGTTGGACCTTGCAGGCCCGCATACCCTCGCTAGCTGCTACGGCAGATGACAACACGGGCAAGGAGGAAAGTGCATGATCCGTGTCATGATCGTCGACGACCAGCGCCCGACCCGCATGGGACTGGCACTCATGGTCGCCAAGGACCCAACCTTGCATGTGGTAGCACAGGCGGTCAACGGCCAAGAAGCTTTGGATAAACTGGCCACATCCGCCGACAATCAGCAATCTCTGCCCGATGTGATTCTGATGGATGTGCGCATGCCTGTCATGGACGGGCTGGATGCCACCAACCGTATCAAAAAGCTCCATCCTGAAATAAGCATTCTCATTCTGACCACCTACGACGAGGACGACTATGCCTTCACAGCTTTAGGGGCAGGCGCATCTGGATTCCTGCTCAAGGATGTCAAGACAGCCGATCTGAACAGAGCCATCCATGCGGTGCATGCAGGCGATGCCATTCTCACGCCGCGCATCACGGCCGAAGTGATCAGGAGAGGAGTCCCAAAGACAAGAGCCAGTGATGAGTCTAAGGCTCGCGAAAAATTCGCCCAGCTGGGTAAGCGCGAACTTGAGGTCGCTTCGCTGGTTAGCCAAGGCCTGACGAATGCGGAGATTGCTGAGCATCTCCGGCTGCAGCCTGATTCGGTCAAAAAGACCGTCAGCCGCATACTGGCAAAACTCAAGGTCAGGGACCGAATCAACATCGCCGTCCTTTGGTATCAGGCCAACTTGTCAAACCACTAAGTAGCGCCGAATGCGGTCTCGCTCATTCGTCGAAGGAAGAGGCTGTATCCGGCTGTATTTTTTGGGTCCTAATCCATATATTGTCGATAGAAATCCACCATGTGGTTCATCAACAGCACATCCAGCTCAAAGCCCTTCGACTTGTCGAAGTGTTTGGCCGAATATGCGTTATAGCTTTCGTTGGACGGCTTTTGACCCATTCGTCTCATGTGTTCCTTGTATTCATGGTCGAATTGCTTTCGGTATCGCACCGATTCCTGGGAATAGTAGACATAGGCGTGCCCGCGATCCTGGTATTCACGGAACCGGAATCGTGGGTTGGACTGAAATTCCTCATGGAAGAGGTCATAACTATATCTGACTGGTACCACCTGATCGTCCCGGCTCTAAGTGATGAAAATTCCCGCCTTGGATTTCTTCAAGCCATCCAAGGCGGTATAGTCCGCAAACTTCCCGAACTTTACATGCTCATACAAGCCCAGGCAGGGCAGAATGAGCGAGACGGCAGGGCCAGCGATTTTTCTGCCGGGCTGACGCATCATATCGATCGAACGATTGAATCCAGAAACCATGACTGCGGCCTTGACCTCTGGGTGAAGGTTGAGAACAGCGCCGACGGCGTAGCCTCCCCAGCTCTGTCCGAACAGGAAAACAGGAAGACCTTTATATGATTGCTCGCCCTCCACGAAACGAAGAGCTTGGTCAAGATCCTCGACCCCTTGAGGAAGGCCCCTGACGGACTTGCCAGCGCTTTCATCGTTGCCGGTGGCGTCATAGGCGAAGACCAGGAAGCCCCGGGAGGTGAAATAGTTGGCAACATCCATGTAGGTGTTCTGTCCACCGCCGCCGAAACCATGAGCAATTACCACTAGGCCCTTGGCCTTGTCCCTATGCTGGTTCGAATTCTCTCTCGAATACTGATATCCAGCCAGTTTCTTACCTTCCTTGGACCGAAAGACGCAGCGCTTCATGCGCAAGCCAGGGAAGTCGGCGAGCGCATATCGCATCCACCCGGGAGTGTTATACCGTTTTCCGAAGGTGTCCTCATAGACCAAAATGGAAGCCCCCGGCAGAATAATTGCCATGACAAGAACAAGTACTATTGCCAGAGCCAGGAGGACCCGCCTCCATTTGCGTTTGGGCTTTGTCCTGCCTGGATTTTCTGACATTTAACTCCCTGATCGGCACCCCATTGTCTGCTTGTATAGCTATAAACTTTACAGCTATGAAGCCAGGCCGACTAATTGGTATGCAATGCCGTAATCGGCTGTTTGTAAGTATTTGTCCTCCTATTCATATAGCAGAGGTAGTCAGAATCTTATTAGCCGATGATTGTTTGAGAATGGTTCCATTTGTATGGATTATCTACCACCGTGCAATGCAAACCAATGCAACGCAGACCAGCGTAATGAAATCAATAACGCTATTGAGTTTGACCTGAAGTGCCTTGGTCTGCAATAACTAGTCTTGCTCTAATCGGACACAAATACCATCCTGTATTGATCAATAAGAAATGAGCGGGCTGGGATAGTTCCAATCCACTCACTGCTTAGCTCTTAACTGCTTTGCACTTTTTCAACGCGCAAACGAGGAAACTACTCGCAACCGACAGATTAGAAGTCAGTAGCTCGTCTCGTCTTTATCCTGTAACCGCAAACGGAGGGAGTAGCTTTTGGATAGTTCGGCCCTCTTTGCGCTCAACTGGCCTGCTGCTTGGTCAGATCATACACAGTGACGCCGTCAACCGTGGTTGCGGTATAGTGCTTGGCCACCCACTGTGAGATTTGCGTGGCAGTGTCGGAACCTCCCATCTGATGGCCACCCATCTCACCAGCTATGTAGTAATGAATCTGCTTATCCTTCACGTACTGCTTGAACTGTTCCAAGCTGAGGTAGGGGTCGGAACCATTGAACCCGTCAATGGCCATGACCGGCTTTTGAGAAGCCAGCTGATAGCCCGCCGCCTGCTGGGATCCTGTCGTGGCAGCAGCCCAGCGATAGGAATCGGATGCCTTTTCCAGCTTGGCGACGATCTTGGAACTGGACCGGCCTCCACCAAGCAGATTCCCTCCTTTCATCCTTCTGCCTCCTGATCCACCCTGGAATCCAGATTTGCTTCTGCGCTGTGAGTGCATGGAGGGCACACCCGAAGTGCTGGATTCCTCATGTGAACCCGAGGAATCCTGGCCCATGGGACCTGGTCCTTGACAACCCATGCTGGGAGGCTGTTGACTATCCGAACTACCACCGGGCAATCTGGCCCTGCTTGCTCGGCTGTCCCAGCTGATCCGTCGGGTCTTGACCCATTTGATATGAGCCCATGGGACCGCCGTCACCACCAGGTATGCCTTGCTGCATATTGCCAGGTGCCATGCCGCCTGCCTGACCACCACCATGCCGGCCACCGCCAGGAGCACCCCCGGGCATACCACCGGAGCCGCCACCTATGCTCCTTGAAGTCAGGCCGGGTCCGGCCAGGACGATTGATCCCATGTGTCCTTGGGATACGGTGTACAGCGTCCATGCAGCCGGGCCAGCCATAAGCCCTATGACTGAGACAATGAGGGCTACAAGAGCGAGTTGTCGTATTCGTAAGAGTCCAGCCAGGGCAAAACCGAGGGCGCCCATGAGACCGATTATGAGAATGGCCCACTTGAGCCAGGGAAGCCACTGGGAGCGACCAGCCAGGCTGAAATCCCAGAAGGCCGTGAAAACGATAAGAATCGGCGTGACAATCCTGGCCCAGAGCTTGTCCCGGGCGATCCACAGACTGAATGCCCCGATAGCCACCAGAGCAGCCAGGGCAGGAGCCAGAGCCACGGTATAGTACTGGTGGAAAATGCCGGCCATAAAGCTGAAAACGAGCCAGGTGACGGTCAGCCAACCTCCGAAAGCAATGACGCAGGCCCTGCGCACATCAGTGCGAACAGCTCTGCCGATAACCAGCAAGCTGATGACAATGCCTGCGAAAGCCAAAGGAGCCAACCAGGAAATCTGCGTGCCGAACTCGCTGCTAAATAGACGATTGAGGCCAGTATGGCCCCATTTGCCGCCACCATGACCGCCGCCAGCCGGCATGCCGCCTCCCTTATGGTCGTGGCCAGACATGACCGATCCTTCTTCACTGCCGGTCAGGCGTCCAAAACCGTTGTAGCCAAACGTGAGCTAAAGGAAGGAGTTGCGCTGGGAGCCTCCCATATAAGGTCTGTCGCTGGCTGGCACGATGACCGTCAGCAGCATCCACCAGCCGGCGGCGACGATCATGGAACCAATGGCAGCCAGTGAATCCAGGATGCGACGAACCATGCCTGTTGGTGAGGCTAGAAGAAAAGCCAGGGCAAAGCCAGGCAGGTACGAGCAGCACCTGCAGTTGCTTGGTAAGGAAGCCGAATCCGATCAGAGCACCGGCCAGGACCATCCACCATGTGCGCTTTCGATTGCCAGAAGGATGGTTGGCATACTCCAGAGACCTGAGGAGCGCGTGAGTGGCGCCGGTCATCAATAACACCAGCAAGGCATCGGGGTTGTTGAAGCGAAACATGAGCGCGGCTACCGGAGTGAGCATGAAAATGAAACCGGTGACGATGCCCGCCCAGTTGCCCCAGTAACGACGCACGGTGGCATAGAGCAGATAGGTGGTCGCCACCCCCATCAGCGCTTCCGGCAGGAGGATGGCAGAGGAATTCAGACCAAAGATACGCGCGGGAAGCGTGCTCATCAGCGACTGCATCTGCGTTTGTTGATCGTGGCGGATTGAAAGTCCGCGAATGCTGGGAGAAGCCATAGCTGCTGTGAGAAGCCAAAGAAGCGTTCATGATAAGTGAAGTTTGCTCTTTCTGTATGAGATTTCGTTTGCTGTCAGCCGCTCAACAAGCGGCAGCTTCTTTGCCTGGATTCTGCATACGTGAATGCGAATCCTTTTCTTTTGCGGGTAAGAGGGATCCGCGCAACTCATGCTGGCGGATCTGATCCCAGACGGCAGGGGAGTCCAGGTCGACGCGAAGCTGCTCGACCGCTCGGGCCTCCATACCCTCCCTGACCCGGTGCATGCCCTCCAGATCCTTCTTTACCGTGTCGGGAATGTCGACCGTCGAGCTGGCATCCTCCACCCAGCGAACAGGAAGCTCCAGCATGGTCATCCCAGCCTGCTGGGCTCGCACAAGCAGCTCCGTATCGAAGAACCACTCGTCATCCTTCACCTGAGGCAGCAGGACATGTGCAGCCTGGGAAGTGATGGCCTTGAAATCGCACTGGGCATCATGAAAGGAGACAGCCAGATATGAGCGGAGCATGAGGTTGTAGGTGCGCGAAATGAATTCACGTTTGGGGGAGCGAGTGACCTGAGACTGCGGCATAAGACGCGAGCCAAAGGCGATGTTGGCCCCGCCCTGGAGCAGGGGAAGAATGAGGCTGCCCGTAGAGCCGATGTCAGTGGATAGGTCCACGTCCATATATGCGACGACTGCCGCCATGGATCTAAGCCAGGCCTGTTTCAGGGCGTACCCGCGGCCCTTTCTGACGAGGCGCAAGGCACGAACCTGGTTGGGGCACCAGTCGCACAAGGACTTGGCTATCTGCCAACTGGAATCTGTGCTGGCATTGTCCGCAACCACGACGTTCCAGCTAAAGGGTGTCAGATCTCTGGCGTTACGATCCAGAAAGCTGCATAAGGTGGATACGGAGTCAGCCAGCTGAACCTCCTCGTTATATATGGGAATGACAATATCGGCGTCGACCGGTTTTGGACTGCCGTAGTAGATAGGCGAATCAACCTCACCCTCTGGGATTTGCCTGTTGCCAGAAGAGCGCCTGTCAGGCACATAGGACTGCCCACTAATGTTTCTTTGGAGAATGTTCGCTGTGTTCATGACTCATAGTAAACAGCAGCTTCTTGGGCTATTTCTCAAACTTATCTTTATAAACTGATTGGACTCCTTAAAAAGAATCATGAGGATTTCTCAGTGTTCGCTGATACAGCTGCACCAAATAGCCGCAGTCAATGCCGCAGTGTTCTCGGCCACTACGCAACTGTAGATAGCTTGCCGCTCAAAAAGTGCCACGGACAGAGTTACCACTTAGTACTGTTTCAGCGCTTAACAACGGCACCTATTTGAGGATATTAGTACGAATATGACATACATATTGAGAAATCAAAACCGTGCATTTTAAATAGAGAAGATAGAAGACTCTATTGCCATATGGGCAGCTTCTGCCAGTCGTCCGGGAAGCCCATTGGTTTGAGTGGAATGCCTGGATAGCGGTTCATCAGGTCTATGAAGTTTGTACGCCAATGAGTGACGCCCAGTTGCTTCAAGAGGAAGTGTTCCATGGTCAGGAATCCTGCAGGACCTTTCGACTCCGGTCGGCGGAAGGGCTCCCATTCATTACCCCACCAGTCGGCATTTGCGGGATACAGCTTGGGTTTGATGGGTGTCATCTTCGGGTCTATGCAGTTCCAGAAGCGGTCATGGTGGGCGGTCTTGTTGCGGGCGACACGGATATTCTCGAGCCAACCGCGCAACAATTTCTCATTGCCGACACCAGGCTTGTTAGACATGATTCCCAGTTGCGAGGCCAACCTGCGTTTGATGGCAGGGTCAGCACCCTTGTAGAAGATCTTCTTGAAATCACCGTAGGACAGGCAATCCACTAGCATCCAAATGGGCGGCAGCGGGTCGCAGTAGGTGCTCTTGAAATGCTTAAGCTGTGGCAGCGAAGATCTCTTATAGTCCTTGGCTATGCCGGCAATCGCACTCTTATGCTCTTCGGTGCTGAGTCCAGGCAGACCGGCAGGCTCAAGGTAACCGAACGGACCCGTTGCTTTGGCAAGTTCAGCAGCCATATAGCTTTTGAGAAAGACCTCGATGCTGACGATGCCATCGAAGACGATGTTACGTAGTTCCTGGTCGAATACGTACCGTTCCCAAATGGGATCCCAAGCAGTCTTCAGAAGAAAGGGCAACTTTCGTTTACTGCTACCCGCCATAGGAGTAAGGAAAGGATACCAGTAGCCCTTGAGGCGATAATAGCCTACCAACTCCAAACGATCCGCAAGGTCCTGCACGCTGATGCCTGTCAACCCGTTATCCAGAAGCAGTTGGGCCAGGTCTGCAGAGTCGCGGTAAGGATGGCTGGGGTATGGGGGCAACTTGGTTGCAGTTGTGAATCCCATGTGCCCTCCGGGTAAAAAAATACCGCCATAGTATGCGTTCCACCCCGAAAGGCAGTAGAGGCAGTGGCGGCTTCTAACAGCACTAACTTTACATCGTGCTGGCGCCGAACGCAAAACTTCAAGACTCGATTGCCGCTCAGAGCTAAGGCTGAGCGTACACGGCACTCAACGAGATGACATCTCGGGCCAGACCCAGGGCGGTGGATTTGATTATGACCCTCTACCAGACTCCCGCAGTTGTCCTGGGTACGCTCCTTTGTGGTTCTGCACAGAACGGGAGGATACCAGTGACCTCAACCTTGGCCGTCCGCCAGGCCGAAGCCAGCCGCAAACGTCAACTGGTCCAGGTTGACTACCACGACCTACGTAATTGGACGGAAGAGGATGGCGCAGAGGACTTCCGCCAGTATCAGCGCAGGAATGCATCCGCAGAGACCATCAACATCAAGGGAAGGCGCGGCCGAGTTGCCGGGGACTCTGAGAAAGAAGCTGATGACGGCTTACGCTCAGCTCAACGCCGACCCAGAAGATCTTCTGACCGATCACGAACTCACAGTTGGCGAATGAAGGGAAACGTGAAGAACGAGCGAGGCGCCGAAGATATGCAAATAGATATCAAAGGCCTGGAAATACAAATAATTCCAAGGCCTAAGACCTTGGAATCGTTGCTCTTTGGTCGGGCCGGCGGGATTTGAACCCGCGACCCCTTGTAAGATAAGCCGCTGTTCTGGTACATGCGAGCTGCCTTTAACTGCTGCTAACTATCCAAGGAATACTGCCAATTCTAGCAGATTCCAAGTATGAACTGATGCAAGCTGATACGGGTACTTATGGGTAGCGATGTGCCCGAAATGTGCCCGATTGGATTAGCCAGAAGGAAGTGTCTGATGACATTGGCACAGAAATCGTCTGACTGCATAAAATGAGATTGCTTGGAACTGATTCAGGGATGAGATGTAAGTGTGTGCCGGATAACCTTGCTGGATCGGTCAGGTTTTCCGCTTATAAAATCCCTGATGGCCTCGGACATTTTTTCAGGCACATAGTCGTGGAGATAATGAGGGGCATCGAAATACCGTATCTGTGAGTTACCTTGCTGCGCTTTGAAGGATTCTTGGATGGATCGCCACTCATCCTTGCTGAAGCCAGTGCCTTTCCCGTTGGAAACCAGTTGCAGCATCTTGATCTGTGGCAATCCAGCTTCCGCAACCTTGCGGGCGTTGGCGTTGACCGTGTTGATCTCTCGCTGGATGTCTGGATCCATGAAGTTCTTGAAGAAGAGGGTCCGGTAGACCGCCTTATCTTCAGCAGACAAATTTCCTGCTTTGATGGCGGGTGACTGGTCCGCGGTCAGTCTGGGCAGGAGACGAGGAAGTCCTGTCCGGCAAAGGGCGCCCAACAGTGCTGTGGCTGCGGCGGGAGGCACCAGGTTGCGCGTCTCATAAGCCTGTGGCGTGGCCATATCCAATCCGATGATGGCCTCCACCTCGGCAGGGTACTTCTTGGTCCAGTAAAGTGCTTCAAGCCCAGACATTGAGTGGGGGAGGAGCACATAGGGCCCAGTCACTCCGGCCCCGTGCAGCGCCGCCCTGGTCTCATCCAACATCGTGTCGATATCTCTGGGGTCCCGAGACCAGTCACTAAACCCGTACCCGGACTTCTCCACCACAATCAGACAGTATGAGTTTTGCAGTCTAGTAATGAGAGCCTTGAAATCATACAGAGGGGAAGGGGTTCCACACCCTGAAAGCAGCACCAGTTTCGGGACGCTACCATGTGTGTCCCCGAACACCGCGACACTCAGTAGTTTATGTCCCACTCTCACCAGCTGACGGTATTGTGCTTCGCCCTTATCTTCCAGGGGATTCCTCGTAATTACTTGGAGCATATAGACGAGTCTACAGTAGCTGACAGCTTGTGGCAGAGCAGCAGTAAAAGCATATTGAGGAAGTGCTTTCTCGGCAAAAAAAGGATTCCGGTTCTGCGATCAGTTATTGACTTAAGTCTTGCAGCACACATCCCAGGAAGCGGTCGGGTTCCTCCCATTGGGGGAAGTGGCCGGAGCGATCGAACCAGTGCCAGCTTTTGGGGCTGTCGATTGTCTCGTACCAGTCGCGGGCGACGGCGGAGGAGACGTGGTGGTCCTGTCTGCCCTCACAGAAGGTGACCGGCACCTCGAAGTGGTGGGTGTCGGTGAAGTCCGTGTCCATCAGCTCCTGGTGAAGTGGTCGCACATCGCAGGGTTGGTGGGTTGCTTGGCAGGGGAGAGCTTTGACAAGCCGGACATGAGAACGAGCAGAGGAGCTGGATGACTGGTTGAGGTTCTGATGGAATCCTCTTTGAGATTACTATCGGTGAATCTTGCATTATTGAGACATGGCCAGCGATAACACTATGGAACCGTGCGCTGCCCAAATGGTGGTGGCCTGCGATCTAGTGGTTCGGGTATGTCCTACTTTCTGTGAAAAGCCATCTGACTTAGGTGGGCAGCAAAGCTTGTATCGGGGCCGCCGCCCCGAAACCCCGCCGAGCTGGATCAGCTCGACCATACTGCTGCCGCACTGGTTCCGGTCGCCACGCGACCGGAACCAGCTTGCCCCTCAATACGAGCCTGGAATAAGGCTATACGCCAAAACTGCCTGCCTATTCTAGTCGCAGTATTATTGGGTGAAAAGGGTGCAGGCTTCACTGCCAGATGGGCAGTGACTGCCAGTTGTCCGGGAAGCCCATGTGTTTCAGGGGGATGCCGGGGTAACGGTTCATCAGTCCCACGAAGTTGTTGCGCCAGTAGGTGATGCCTAGCTGGTTCAGCAGGTAGTGCTCCATGGTCAGGAATCCAGCCGGGCCTTTTGACTCCGGCCGGCGGAAGGGCTCCCATTGGTTGCCCCACCAAGTAGCGTCGTTGGGGTACAGCTTGGGCTTGATGGGTGTCATCTTGGGGTCGATGCAGTTCCAGAAGCGGTCGTGATGGGCGGTCTTGTTGCGGGCGATTCGAATGTTTTCCAGCCAGTCGCGCAGCAGTTTCTCGTTGCTGACGCCGGGCTTGTTGGACATGATGCCAAGCTGCAGTGCCAACTGCCGTTTGATTGAAGGATCGGCGCCCTTGTAGAAGATCTTCTTGAAATCACCGTAGGAAAGGTAGTCCACCAGCATCCAGATGGGCGGCAGCGGATCGGAATACGTGGCTCTGAAATGTCGTAGCTGAGGCAGCGACGACCGCTGGTAGTCGCTGGTGATATTGGCGATCGCGTTCCTGTGTTCCTCGGGGCTGAGCCCGGGCAGGCCATCCGGCGCGGTATAGCCGAACGGCCCAGTTGCCTTGGCCAGCTCTGATGCCATGTAGCTTTTGAGATGGACCTCGATGCCGACGATGCCGTCGAAGACGATGGTGCGCAATTCCTGGTCGAACACGTAGCGTTCCCAGATGGAATCCCAGGACGTGCGGGACAGGAAGGGCAGTTTGCGTTTTCTGGCACCTGCCACAGGGGTGAGGAACGGATACCAGTAACCCTTGAGGCGGTAGTAGCCGACCAGGTCTATTCGCCCGGCAAGGTCCTGGACGCTGATACCCGTCAGCCCGTTGTCCACAAGGAGCTGGGCCAGGTCCATGGAACTGCGGTACGGGTGGCTGGGGTATGGGGGCAGCTTGGCTACGGTTGTGGATGCCATGCGCCCTCCAGGTAAAAAAGTACCGCCATAGTATGCATTCCACCCCGAAAGGCAGTAGAGGCAGTGGCGGCTTCTAACATGATTGAGTCTACATCATGCCGGCGCCGAGCGCAAACCCTAATGCTTTGCTTATGGCTTAGGGCCGTGGCTGAGCGTAGACGACGCTGAACGGGGTGGCGTCCTTTGCCAGGCGCAGGGCCGTGGTCCTGGTGATGGCGTTCTCGACCTTCCAGTAGTTGCCGATCACCGGGATCTCGTTGGACTGGCCGATCGGTGAGTTGTCCCAGTCCTCGCGCGTGCGCCAGTAGACCAGCAGGACCGGCTCGGGCTCCTTGCCGGCGTCACGGGCTCGTTGGGCGGCTTTATATGCATGGCCGGCCAGGTCGGCGCTCTTGTGTTCGATGAAGTCCAAGACGTCCTCCAGGAAGTGCCAGGCGGCTTGCTTGGGCATTGCGAAGGCCTTGGGGTCCTCCCATTTTCTGACGGTGATCGGGCTGACGCCAAGGGCGTCAGCCACATCGACCTGATTCAGGCCGACCAGGTCACGAAGGGCCTGGAAGTCGGCCTTGGACCGCGTGCTCGCGGCGAAGATTCGAGTCATCGGTCAGCACCTTACGTATCGCTAAGAGATATCAAAATATCTCATAAGGATATCACGGAAGAGGATCATGGATCTGCGGCGGCGCAAGGGAGACGGAGCTCACGATCCTTCGGATCGCTCGCGCTGATTCCTGTCGTTCACCGCCCCAGGGCGGTTCACTGGACCAGACTCGTTCTACCTGGCCTGGGTGCGGATTGGCCGGACCCATCATGCCATGCGCCACGCCTCCCGGTGCTCTCGGTCGTCCTTCGGCCGCCCGGCGTCACGACCGGGCCATGTGCGCGGCAAGCGTCGCAGATGCCCCGATCGCGCCGTCGCACCGCTCGCCGTGTCGCCTGGCCTGACGTGCCCGTCCAATCCGAGAGCTCACGAAAGGCGAGACACCATGACGGACACCACGACGACCCCGGCCACCTGCCACCTGTGCGGCAGCAAGCAGGCTCCGACCCAATGCCATGAATGCGGCAAGGGCTGCTGCCCGGACTGCACGAGGCGCTGGGGGGCCTTCAACCATCTGTCGTTTATCCATGCTTTTGCCATATCAACCTCTATGCGTCAGATAACAATTTGTTCCATTTAGCGATATCCAGCACCAGCTAACGGCGGTGCGCGCTGACGCATAGGAACAGGTATGAGCCAAATACAGCAAACAATGAACGATAACCCGGCTATGACACCGACCAGGCTGCTGACCCCTGCGGAAGCGGCCGAGATCCTGGTGATACCGGTGAGCACCCTGAACGCCTGGAGGGCGCAGAAAATCGAGCTTCCGTACGTGCATATAGGTCGTCTGGTTAGATACCGGCCCGAGGATGTGGCGGCACTTATCCGTCGCAATACGGTGCGGCCGGAATGAGCCGGAATGTGCCCGAAGGCAAGGGCGATGTGCCCGAAATGTGCCCGATTCGGGGCATACAAAAAATTCCAAGGCCCGGAAGCCTTGGAATCATTGCTATCTCGTCGGGCCGGCGGGATTTGAACCCGCGACCCCTTGACCCCCAGTCAAGTGCGCTACCAAACTGCGCTACGGCCCGACGGTGCATCAGCACCGAGTAGAGATAGTAGCACAGCGTCACAGGACCGACAATGGTCCGGCGAGTCCTAGCAAACAAGTCCAGACAGACCGGGTCACATGATCGACTTGCTATCATGATTCTGGACGGTCGGCGCAACCCGCGTCGGCCGCAAGTCGTCCCAGCCCGGAAGGGGTTCAATGAGCACAGACGTTTTCGACCTTTCGGCCGCAAAGATGCGCGACAAGGGCATGAGCGAAGTCTCCATCAACCAGTTCAGGCACCTCTACGAAACCTGGGAACGGGGAGATGCCAAAGCCTGCGTGCGTGAAAAGGACATCACCCCGCTCAAGGACGTGCCCCGCACCAAGGACATCCATGACTCCATGGATATGGATATGGCCCTGGACGCATTCTCCCGCACCGCCTTCATCAAGCTCAACGGTGGGCTGGGCACCTCCATGGGCCTGGAAAAGGCCAAGTCCCTGCTGCCCATCCGCCGCCACAAGGCCCGTCGGATGCGCTTTCTGGACATCATCATGGGCCAAGTGCTGACGGCCCGCAAACGCCTAGGGGTACCCCTGCCGCTGATCTTCATGAACTCCTTCCGCACCTCACGAGACACCATGCGCGTGGTCAAGCAGGACCGCCGCTTCGTTCAGAATGATGTGCCCATGGAGATCATTCAGCACATCGAACCCAAAATCGACGCCGACACCGGTCGTCCGGTCGACTTCCCAGCCAAGCCTGAGCTTGAATGGTGCCCTCCCGGCCACGGTGACATCTTTTCGACCATCTGGGAGACGGGCTTGCTGGACACGCTCAAGGAGCAGGGGATCGACTACCTGTTCATCTCCAACTCCGATAACCTGGGTGCCAGGCCTTCAAGGACCCTGGCCGGTTATTTCGCGCAGTCCGGAGCGCCCTTCATGATCGAGGTGGCCGAGCGGACCGAGGCTGACCGCAAGGGCGGCCACATCGTCATCGACAAGGCCACCGGACGCCTCATCCTGCGGGAGATGTCCCAGGTGGATCCGCACGACCGCAGCTCGGCCATGTCCATCCGCAAGCATCCCTACTTCAACACCAACAGCATCTGGGTCCGGGTCGATGCCCTGCGCGACAAGCTGGCCGAATACGACGGGGTGCTGCCCCTGCCCATCATCGAGAACCGGAAGACCGTGGACCCCACTGACCCTTCCACCAGACCCGTGGTGCAACTGGAGACCGCCATGGGCTCCGCCGCCACGCTCTTTGAGGGAGCCATCTGTGTGCAGGTGGACCGCATGCGCTTCCTGCCCGTCAAGACCACCGACGACCTGTTCATCATGCGCTCCGACCGCTTCCATCTGACCGACTCCTATGAGATGGAGGATGGCAACTACGATTTCCCCAACGTCCAGCTGGATGAGCGCTACTACAAGTACATCGCCGACTTCGACGAGCGCTTCCCCTATGGGGTCCCCAACCTGGCGGCAGCCAACTCGGTCACCATCGAGGGGGACTGGACCTTCGGCAGGGATGTGACCTTGTATGCGGATGCCCATTTGAGCGACCAGGGGCGTTCCTCATACGTGCCCAATGGCCAGTATGTGGGACCCCAGGGTATCGAACCGGACGAGTGGGTCTAAAGCAAGGCGCAAGAGGGTTCAGCCTGTCAAGAAAAGGGACCGTATTTGAGTGTTTGGCTCCCACGTTCCTAAAAATGAATCTATGATAGACAGATGTGCGTTAGGCGCACTGATAGTCAAAATTTTAACGATACGCGAGGACTGATGGCAGAAGGCACGAACGGAAGACGGCGTTTCTCGGATAAGTGGGGCAAACACGAACTCGATGTCCTGGCCGTCTTATCGTCCGCTTTCCCTCAATGGTTGACTTCTCGGCAGATAGCGCAGCGGGTCAAGGCCTATGCCGACTCCTACGGCGAGCTGGCCGATCAGGCCGCCAAGGCCGCCTTCGCCAAACAGTTCCAGCGTGACCGAGCCAAGCTGGCAGCCATGGGAATCGCCATCGAATCCCGTCAGCCCGAGTACTCCTCCAAGTCCGAGGGGCAGGATTTCGCCTCCTACCGCCTGCAACTGGGGGACGAGCCCCGCATCCGTATGCACTTCAACCAGGAGGACATGCCGGTGCTGGCCGCAGCCAACTACCTGGCCCGATCCATCGCCATGTCCCAGGAGGCATGCGAAGAGCCGGTCCGCCCGGCCTCGCGCACCACTCCTCGGGTGCCGCAGGTGCCCATCCCTGGTCTGGGTCTGGATTCCATAGCTCCTGGACTGGGAACCCAGCGCATTCCCGACAATCTGGTCAAGGTCATCGACTCCCGCCGCTTCGCCGCCACCGTAGACGTGGACGGAGAGAATCTGAACGTGGCCTATGCCGATTCGGACGATCTGGCCATGTTCGTCCTGGAACACCCCGATGCCTCCATCGTCAGCCCGCAGGAGGCCGCAGACGCCTTCCGGCGGCGTCTGGATGCTGCCGCCCGCTTCAAGCTGGCCGACGAGTCGCAGAGCCCTGGCGCAGCAACCGTCATTTCCCCGGAGATCGCTCGCACCAGCGTCGAGCACTTCGCCACCGACCTCAGTGACGACGATACCGACCTCAGGCACGCCCGCCGAGCCAGCGCATCCTCCTTCCAGACCGGATCCGAGGTGGATCGCCGCTTGCGGCTCATGCTTTTCCTGTCCGCGCACCTGGGCGAGGAATTCTCCCTGGCCGAGCTGGCCGAGCGCTTCATCGGCCATCCCAACAGCAAGGAAGAGCTGCGCAAGTACGTCAACACCATCCACAAGGACATCAACACCCTGACCACGGTCTCGGACGACGGGGAGATGGCCGGCAGCCAGTTCTTTGACATCGACTGGTCCCTGCTGGATGACAGCGGCATCGTCTCGGCCACCAACTCGCTGGGACTGGAACGGCTGGCCGGCATTTCGCCCCAGTATCTGAGCATGCTGACCGCCTCACTCAACTACCTGGCCCATTCACCCCTGCTGCCCGAGCAGTCCCGCACCCAGGCCGAGTCGCTCTACCAGCGCCTGCGCACGCATGTAGGGCCGGGCGAGACACCATGGTTATCACTCACTGGGTATGAGACCGAGCCCAAGAGCTTCTCGGTGGTTCGCCGGGCCATCAAGACCGAGTCCTTGCTGGACATGGAGTACACGGATGCTGCCGGCCGGACCCGCCGCAAGGTGGTGGCACCTGCCAAGATCTTCGTGGACGAGGGCGTCTACTATGTCGCCGCCTGGACCGATATCGGCGACGCAGCAGAAGGCACTGAAGCTGCGGACGCTCCCTCGGATTCCAGCCGCCACCTCAAGCAGGGCACCGGACGCAACAGGCAGTGGCAGGTTCTGCGAATCGCCAGAATCGAGCATGCGACCATCGTCAAGCCCAGCCATAAGGTGGAGTTCCCGGATGTGCCGGTCAGCGAGCTACGCAAATGGTCCTTCGACAACGGCACGGCTGCCGTCTTCATCACCGACCGTCCTGACCTGCCCTACATCAAGTCCCTGCCGGGCGCCTCGGTGGAGCCCTGCGGATCAGGACAGAAGGTCCATCTGACCGTCTCCTCGGACTCCTGGTTCGTGGCCTTCTGCATCGCCCACGCCAAGCACATCACCGCAGTGGCGCCCAAGACCCTACGCACTATGATTCTGGCCCGCGCCCAGCGCGAGATCACCATCAGCGACGCTCACGACAAGGAGCAGGACCGGCGCTAGTCCCGGTCGGAGAGGAGTTCCATGCCTGGATGGATCTGGATCCTTCTGGTGATCTTCATGCTGGCCATGCTGATCGGCGGAGCCGTCTACGCCATCCGACATGCCATGGCAGCCAGCCGCTCCATAGGGCGGGTCTCAGAGGATCTGAACCGCCACATGCCCCAACCCCCGGCGGCAGGGCAGTCCCAGGCAACGGATAGGACTGAGGGACCGGCCTTCGCCCTGCCCCTGTCGCAGTCAACCGAGCGATACAGCCAGGCCCATGCCCTGGTGCTGGAGCGCAAGGAGCAGCGCAGGAGGAACCACGGCCTTATCTGGCGGCGGTGGAAGCATTTCAATAGGTAGTTCTTGGAGGAACATGTCAGGTCATCGTCACCACGGACAGGATTCATCAGCATCCGAACCGGGGCCGGCGGAACGCTACGCCCGTTTCAATCGTCACCGCAAACGCATGACCGGAGCGCCTGCACGCTTTCAGTCCAAGCTGCCCTTCCCCCTGGATGACTTCCAGCTGGAGGCCATCACCGCCTTGGAGGATGGCGACAACGTCCTGGTGGCCGCTCCGACCGGCGCTGGGAAGACCATCGTGGCCGACTTCGCAGTATTCCTGGCCCAGGAGCAGAACGTCAAGACCTTCTACACCACTCCTATCAAGGCCCTGAGCAACCAGAAATACCATGACCTGGTCGACCGCTACGGCGAGGATCGGGTGGGGCTGCTGACCGGCGACACCTCCATCAACTCCGAGGCGGACATCGTGGTCATGACCACCGAGGTCCTGCGCAACATGCTCTATGAGCAGTCCTCGACCCTGACTGCCCTGAAGTACGTGATCCTGGACGAGGTTCACTATCTGGCGGACCGCTTCCGTGGGCCCGTCTGGGAGGAAGTCATCATCCATCTGCCGGCCTCCACCCGCATTGTGGGGCTGTCGGCCACCGTATCCAACGTGGAGGAATTCTCCGACTGGATCTCCTCGGTGCGCGGACGCACCCATCTGGTGGTCTCCGAGCGCAGGCCCGTGCCGCTGGAGCAGCACGTCCTGGTCCAGGCCGACAGACACACCGAGCCAGAGATCCTGGACCTGTATCGGCACGACGGCTCAGGACGGCAGACCCCAAAGATCAACCCGCGTCTGGTCTCCCGGCTGGCCCAGCTGGACAAGGCCGGACAGGAGCATGCCCAGGCCCGTAACCAAGGGCATCATCATCGTCATGGTAGGGGTGGCAGGCCGGAGCGACGGATGGGGGAGCGGTATCGTCCAAGCCGGGCCGACGTGGTCGATGAGCTGGACTTCATGGACATGCTGCCTGGCATCTACTTCATCTTCTCCCGCACCGGCTGCGACCAGGCCGTCCAGCAGTGCATCCGGGCAGGGCTGCAGCTGACCACCGATGAGGAGGCCCGCCGCATACGGCACATCGTGGACTCCATGGCAGCCGGCCAGCTCAGCAAGGAGGATCTCAAAGCGCTGGGATTCGCCCAGTTCCGCTTCGCTCTGGAGCAGGGGTTCGCCGCCCATCATGCCGGCGTGGTCACCCTCTTCCGGCAAATAGTCGAACATCTGTTCGAATTAGGCCTGCTCAAGGTGGTCTTCGCCACCGAGACCCTGGCCCTGGGCATCAACATGCCCGCCCGCTGCGTGGTGGTCGAGAAGCTGGAGAAGTTCGACGGCACCGGCCATGTGGCCCTGACGCCCGGCGAGTTCACCCAGCTGACCGGCCGGGCCGGCCGGCGCGGCATCGACGACATCGGCCATGTAGTAGTGGTCGATCACCGGGACTTCAGTCCCAAGACCATGGCCGCCCTGTCCAGCAGGAGGGTCTACCCGCTGCACTCCAGCTTCCGGCCCACCTTCAACATGGCCGTCAACCTGCTCAACTCCTCCAGCTATAGCCGGGCCCGGGACACTCTGGACCACTCCTTCGCCCAGTGGGAGGCCAACCGATCAGCCTCGGAGCTGGAGGAACGCATCGAGACCCTGACCAGCGGCCTGGAGGACTACCGGAAGGCCGCCCAGTGCAGCCGTGGCGATCTGATCGAGTTCATGCGCATCCGTACAGCCTTGTCTTCAGCCCAGAAGAACGACCGCCGCCGCCTGAAGCGTCAACGTTTCACCAGCGAGAAGGCCCGCGACCGGGCGTTCCGAGACCTTGACCGGCACATCGACCAGCTGCGCGAGCAGGAGCGCAACCATCCCTGCCGCCAGTGCCCGGATCTGCCCAAGCACCTGCGCTGGGGGAACCGGTGGATCCGCATGGACAAGGAGCTGCAGCGCACCCGGGAACAGTACGAGTCCAAAACAGGGTCGGTTTCGCGCCAGTTCGACAGGATCTGCCGGATTCTGGCCGACCTGCGCTACACCCGGCCCGTGGATCCTGACGACTGCCGGTTGACCCGGAAGGGGCAGCTGCTCCGGCGAGTTTACAGCGAACAGGATCTGAGCCTTGCCGAGATCCTGGATCGGGGCATCCTCAACGATCTGGAGCCCGCTGAACTTGCAGCGGCCGTCTCCGGGCTGGTCTACGAATCCCGTCGTGGGGTAGGGGAGCAGCCGGGGGAGAGGGCCGGATATCGAGCTCCTAGGCTGGTTGAGGCCATGGAGGATATGAAGCGTCAGTGGTCCCAGGTGCAGGAACGCTGCGATCAGGCTGGATTGGAGCTGCCACCTGAACTCGACTTTGGCTTGGGGCCGACCATCTATGACTGGGCCTGCGGCGACTCGCTGATCACCATCCTGCGTGACAGCGATCTGACGGCGGGGGACTTCGTGCGCAACGCCAAGCGCCTGTCCGATGTGCTCACCCAGATCGTTCAGGTGGAGCCCTACCTGGGCAGGGGAGGGCATCACCTGGCCAGGACTGCCAGCATCGCCGCCGACCAGGTCAATCGCGGCATTGTGGCCTATACAGGCGTGGAGTGAACACGGCCGTATATAGGGAATAAGTTTCAGGTCAACACTGTTCTGTAGCTTGGAGGCAGTGACGGACACGAGTATGGAGGAATCATGGCAGAGCGCAGTCTTCGCGGCATGAGCATTGGGGCGAAGTCCCTGGAATCCGATCAGAATGTGGATTTCGCTGCACGCAGCGAGGTCGCCTATGTTTGCCCCAAGGGGCATCGGACTATCCTGCCCTTGGCCGAAGGCGCTGACGTACCGCAGGAGTGGGAGTGCCGCTGCGGGCAGATCGCTCATCTTGAAGGGCATGACGAGCAGGAGTCCGGCAAGACGGGCAAACCGACCAGGACCCACTGGGACATGCTGCTGGAGCGCCGGTCCGAAGACGAGCTCAAGGCTGTGCTTGACAAGCGTCTGAAAATGCACCGTGAAGGATGGTTCCCGGACTATGAGTAAATCACCGCGCCGCCTGGTTCTGCTGGATCTGGACGGCACCCTGACCGCCTCGCATCCGGGCATTATCGCCTCCGTGGTGCAAACTTTCAAAGAGCTTGGTCATCCTGTGCCCGATGAAAGCGAGCTTCGCCGATTCATAGGCCCTGCCGTTGAAGTATCCCTGCGCCGCAACGGCATCAGAGAAGAAGACATCGATAAGGGCGTCCAGATTTACCGGCGCTATTACAGCGAGATAGCGGCATTTGATGATCCTGACCACCCTGGACAACACATCCCTGGACGTCTGCTCGCTACGGTCTTTGACGGCATTCCCGAACAGCTGAATCGTATGCACGAGCATGGTCTGACCTTGGCCGTGGCCACCTGCAAACCCGAGTACCAGGCCCAGCCGGTATGTGACCACTTCGGACTGATGCCACTGGTAGATGGTGTCTATGGTGCCAGCAAGGACTCCACACGAATCACCAAGGCCCAGGTCATCACCCATGCTCTGCAACAGCTTGGCTTTGACACCAAACTCGGTGACCGTGCCCTTATGGTCGGCGACCGCTGGACTGATGCCGATGGTGCGCTGGAAACCGGTCTGGACTGTCTGGGATGCGGCTGGGGCTATGCTGAGCCCGGAGAACTTGAATCTCACGGCTGTTATCGAGTCATCAACCAAGTCGACCAATTGTGCCAGGCTGCCGAGGATTACTTCGACAACGATCCAACTGAGCACTGAGTCGGCTAGAACTGTATCGTCTCTTTTAGGGTCACCCGAGGTCACCTGGGTGACCCTTATAATTTGTGAGTGATGCTATTGCAACCTCACCGAATTGGCCACAACCGAGTAACCATGAAATCACCGGAAAACGAAAAATCGAATCGTGACCTAGTAAGCCGATAATGTACGTTATGTCAGATTACCTATCGTTTTTCTCCCCTGTTCAGCTTCCACAAGCCACTGGTGCGATTTCGCCATCGCGGGATTCATGCAGCCCGCTGACGCTGCTCGTGCTGCTGCTCCAAGCGCTGACGCAGACGCATAGCCGTCAGTTCGTCGATAGGTCGCTCAGGCAGACCCGGGGTCAGCTGTCCGGTAGTCAAATCCACGTGGTCACAGGTCTGCAGCTCCAGATCCATACGATGCCAGATAGCACCCACAGAGATGGCAAAAACGGCACGCCCGGACTGCATCAGTGCAAAGACCTGATCAGGTCCTGAACATTCGGTGACCTGATCACCATCGCAGACAACAGTCACATGCTCAAGTTGACCGACTGTTCGACGCTCGAGATAGTTCACCGTGTTCGTGGCATTGACCAAATTGACACCGGCATCCAAGAGACGCTTGAGGACAGCCAGGATAACCACATCTTTGAAGGAGTAGAGCCTGCGGGAGCCTGATCCGTGCGAGGCCTTGATTGACGGCTCTACAATCCTCTTGCGGGCCCAATAATCCAGTTGCCGATAGGTAATGCCAGCCACCTTGGCCGCGACCGTTCCCCGGTAACCCCGGGTCGTGCCCTCAGCCTGCTCAGGAGAAAAGAGTTCACCCTGTACCAGCGTCGGCATCTCACCGGCCATGTCATGCCCCCTTGTCAGTTCTTGGCGATGACTGCCCGATTATCGAAGTAGACCAATCTGAACTTGCCGATCATGATCTCGTCGCCATTGTGCAGGTCGGCCTGATCCACGCGTTCGCGGTTGACATAAGTGCCGTTGAGGCTGCCAGTATCCTCGACCCGAAAACCATGGTCAGTCCGCACGAATATGGCGTGCGCCCTGGAGACCGTCGAATCGTCCAACAGAATATCCGCCTTCGGATCGCGACCCACGCTGACCTGATCCTCGTCCAACAGATAACGCGATCCTGACACCGCTCCCCTGGTAGAGATCAGCAGGGCTGTGCCCTCAGGCAATCGCGCCATGGTCTCCAGGTCGTCCTTGGTCAGTGGACGGTCACCGTTGGAAGTGACTGGAATGTTCAGGGCCGGCATGCCGATGATGGTCGTCTCGCCCGCAGTGGGAATAGGATCTGTCATAATTGCCTATTCTACAGGCTTTGCATACTGGTAGTCCTGCACGCGTCGAACCTGGTCGATTCTGACACTATTTGACTGCTCCACGGATACGGTCGCATGGAACTGCACCTTGATCCGCGAACCCACTCCCCCGGCGATCTGAACGGCATTCTGCAGGCTGTCCGGATCCCCAATGGCCTTGACAATGTAGGGGCTGCGCAGCTTGGCGTGGTCGCATTGCAGGCCGGTGCGGGTGTCCAGCAGATAGGTGCTGGTAACCACTCGGACATCGTTGAAGGATATGACCTCGGCGCCAGCGTTGCGCAGTTCTTCGATCAGATTGAACATGGTAGAGGCGTCCACCCGGTCACTGTCCTCGGTGACTGTCACCACCACTCCCCTGCCCTGGGCAGGCAGCCGTCCGGCCAGGATGCCGCTGCTCTGCTCATTCTGCTGGGCTATGCGGGCGGCTTCCTTCTGCTTGTCGGCGGCTGACTTGATGGAGGTCAGCTGCTGGTTGAGCTGGCTCTTGCGCTCCTCCAGCTTGTCGACCTGGTTGCTGGTCTCGTCCAGCACCCGTACCAGCTCCTCCTCGGACAGACTCTGGTAGGAGGACTGGTTATTGTGCACCTGGACCGCATACCCGAAACCCAAGAGGGCGCACATAAGGGCTACCAGGACGCTGGTAACCAGTCTGACCCGAGTGGCGTTGGAATTGAGGGTGCGCAGAGGCCGACGGCGAACCACCGGAAAAGCACCGGTCTGCGTATCGTCGGCTGGAGCCCTGACCCGTCCGGGCCTCCTGGGCGGAATGCTCTTGGGCATTCCCTCGTCGCGCTTCTTCCTCAAGGTGTGTCTCATATGCTCACCCCTTGAAAATGAACCGTCGAATAGCGGAGACGTTGGAGAAGATGCGGATGCCCAGGACCACAATGACGGCCGTGGACAGCTGAGAGCCCACGCCCAGCTGGTTGCCCAGGAAGACCAGCAGAGTGGCCGTGATCACATTGGAGATGAAGGAAACCACGAAGACCCGGTCCGAGAAGCTGCGTTCGAAGTAGGAGCGGACTGCGCCCATCAGGGCATCCAGGGCTGCCACCACCATGATAGGCAAATAAGGCTGCAGGACAATGGGGATGTCGGGCTTGAGGAAGATGCCCGCCACCACGCCTAGGATCAGGCCGAGAATTGCCGACATGTCAATGACTCCTTCCGGCATAGGACAGATTGGGCAAACTCACTGCATTCAGATTCAGGCGCCGCTGCTTGGCCACATTGACAGTGATGTTCGCCCTTTTGAGGTCACGCAGGCGGCCCTGCAGATCGCTGCGAACCATCAGATCGGACAAGGCGCCTTGGTCGCCGATGGCTTCGATCTTGTAGGGTGACTCGATCGAGGTGGTCCCCACCAAAATGGTCTGACCGGCCGTACGCACTGATGTCTGTGTTCCTATTCTATTGCCATTGATGGCAATGGCTTCGGCCCCAGCAGACCAAAGCTTGGTCAGGAACCACTGCAGGTCCTGGTCGGTGAGCAGTTTGATCTGATCGGCATTGTCCCGGGAATCCTTGGAGGCAATGGGGTTGGCCAGGGTGATGACGACGCCCTGCCCCTGCACCTTGCTGGTGCCGTTGGTCAGATCGTCAGCGGTCTGCGTGCTGTTCTGCCCTTGGCCGCCCTCCTGAGCCGAGAGCGTGTCGATATTGCCGTTAAGGTCCGATATCTGACTGTTGAGGTCATTGGCACGCTTGCTGACTCCCTCCACCTGGGAGATGAGCTTCTCGCGTACCTTCTGACGCGGGTCCCGGTGCAACACCTGCACTATACCCGTGCCTGCCAGGCCGACCAGCACGCAAATGACGAAGACCAATATCCGATTGACCCAGACGCTCAGCGGCGATCTACGCTCAGCGGGCAGCAGACGGGCATCCTCGAACATGGGGTCCATGGGACGGTTGGTCAGGTCGTCAATCAGCCTCAGAGACTCATCAGCCATGCGCCGACGCATGGATTCCTGGGCGGGCTCCGAGCTTTCCTGGTCCACATAGTGGCGTTCCAGACCTGCGCTGGAATGCGAAAAAGCCGCCCGGCGGTGAATCAAGGCACGGTCAGGCGGCACAGGGAAGGACTCTGGGGTCATCTGCGGTTCAGTCATGATGGCGGTCCTGACGAAGCAGCCCGATGCCCTGACGTGCGTAGATCAGCCCTGCCAGCCAGTAAAGGCCAACCCCCCAGATGACAGCCGCAAGAGCCACCAGGTGGAAGAAACGGAAGAAAGCTGAAGTGCCCACATCCGCAAAAATCAGGGCCGGTATGGCCAGCATGAGCACGGCCGTTCCAGTCTTGCCGGCGAAATGCACCGGCAAGGGGCCATAATCATGCTGGGCCAGCGCCAAAACCAACAGACCCATGAGCACATCCCGGGCACCGACCAGAGCCAGAAGCCACCATGGCAGTATGGAGGCGATGCTCAGGGCAAGGACGGAACAGAGAATCAGCAGTCGATCGGCAACCGGGTCCAGGATCTGCCCCAGCTTGCTGACCTGGTTGAACCTGCGGGCAATGATTCCATCCACACCGTCTGAAAGGGCCGAAATCAGCATGACCACCAAGGAAATGATCAGATGCCGGTTGGCCACCAGATAGGCAATAAGAGGTATGGATAGGATACGAAGCAGGCTGATGACATTGGGTACGGTGAGAATCACCGACCGTGGCTCAGGGCTGTACCTGCTGCGTGAAATTCGATCAATCAGTGCCATCCGACTACATTCTAGAAGCTTGAAGGGCAGTTACAAGGATGGCACGCGCACCGATCTCATAGAGGCGGTCCATGAGGTTGTTCACCTGGTCCCTGGGGACCATGGCCCTGACTGCCGCCCACTGTTTATCGTGCAGGGAGGAGACCGTCGGCGACTCATAGCCGGGCGTGATGCCCACCGCCATGGCTACGCGCTCCACCGGGATGTCATAATCCATCAGTACATAGCGGCGGGCTGTCAGCACACCCTCCAGCCTGCGGGACATGACCGCCAACCGCTCATCATCTGGATCCAGACGGGGTGATCTGATGAGAATCCCCTCCGATTTCAGAATGGGATCGCCGAAGACCCGAAGCCCGGCGTTGCGCAGGGTGGTGCCCGTGGAGACCACATCGGCGATCAGGTCGGCTACCCCGAGCTGGACTGAGGACTCCACTGCCCCGTCCAAGTGGATCAGTTCGGCCTTGAGCCCCTTGCTGGTCAGGTAGTCCTCAAGAAGCCGGTCGAAGGTGGTGCCGATCCGTTTGCCGTCCACGTCCTGCAAGGTGCTGATGGAGCTGGCCTCCGGAGCGGCGAACCTGAAGGTGGACGCGCCGAATCCCAGTTGCATGACCTCGACGGCCCTGGTTCCGGAGTTGAGCAGCAGGTCACGCCCGGTGATGCCCAGATCGATGGTCCCCAAGCCGACATAGACCGCTATATCGTTGGGCCTTAAGTAAAAGAGCTGGATGTCGTTGTCGACGTCATCGACCACCAGTTGCCGGTCATTGGAACGCAGACGATAGCCGGACTCTGACAGCAGCCTCCATGCGGGCTGGGACAACATGCCCTTGTTGGGCACCGCGACCTTCAACACGGCAACCTCCTAATTGCGGAAGCGAATCTACAGCGGGATGGGATGGGGGTCACAGATACCTGTAGACATCCTCCAGGGTGATGCCCCGATCGATCATCATGACCTGGATGTGGTACAGCAGCTGGCTCATCTCCTCGGCCGTCCGCTCCTTGCCCTCATACTCAGCGGCGATCCAGGTCTCTCCGGCCTCTTCATTGATTTTCTTGCCGATGAAATGCGTGCCCTTGTCCAGCTCTTCAACGGTCAAGGATCCTTCTGGGCGCTCCTTGGCCTTGGCCGTGAGCTCCTCAAACAACCCATCGAAGGTCTTCATCTGGCTATCTCCATTCTTCCTGCAAAACCTGTCAGTCCTTGTAGCTTACCTGTGCGGCCTGCCTGATCTGGTCAATGGCCTTGGCCGGGTCGTCAGCGCCGTAGACCGCTGAGCCTGCCACCAGGACATCGGCTCCAGCCTCTGCCACGATGGGAGCCGTGGTGGGGCTTACCCCGCCATCCACCTGGATGTGGGTCTTCAGGCCACGGGCGGTGATCTGGTCACGCAGACGGCGGGTCTTAGGCATCTGATTGTTCAGGAACTTCTGGCCGCCGAAACCTGGCTCCACAGTCATGACCAGAATCATGTCAAACTCATCGAGAATGTCGAATATCGGCTCCACCGGTTCGGCGGGGCGCACGGCCAGGCAGGCCTTGACCCCCATATCGTGCAGCTGGCGGGCCAGACGGACCGGGGCATGAACGGCTCCGGTATGGAAGGTGACGGAGGCAACACCCAGCTTGGCGAATTCCGGGGCCCAACGGTCGGGGTCCTCGATCATCAGATGCACGTCCACCGGTAGGTCGGTCACCTGGCAGATGCGCTCCACCACGGGCTCGCCAAGGGTCAGGTTGGGAACGAAATGGTGGTCCATCACATCCACGTGAACCATATCGGCATTGGCAATAGCCTTGAGATCCCGCTCCAAGTTGGCGAAATCGGCGGAAAGAATGCTGGGTGCTATCTGAATGCTCATGGAGATTATTCTATGTTGTACGGAAGACCGGCGGCACCGGTTTGCGGCTCAATTGCACACCTACCGACCCACGGATAGCTAACCCCTGTCCTACTTGCTCTGGGCCTCGGATTCCTGACGCACCTCAAGCTCGGTGATGGTCCGCAGCTTTTCAGACAGCAGTGAGGTCGGCTTGCCCTTGCGCGCTATGAGGACGAAGGCTGCAGCCGCCAGGAAGAAGACCGTCATGGACACCCAGACGTTGACCCTGACACCCAGGAATTCGTGGGCGAAGTCGATGCGAAGGGCCTCGATCCAAGTGCGCCCCAGGGTGTACCACATGACATAGAGGGCGAAGAGGGAGCCGGCCTTGAGCACGTTCACGGCCTTGTGGCCGATCCAGACCAGGAGGGCCGCGCCGATCAGGTTCCAGATCATCTCATAGAGGAATGTGGGTTGGAAGAGGGTGCCGGTCGGGCAGGTGGCCCCGTCATAGCACTGTTCGCTGCTGCCGATGGCGGAACCTGCCGCATCGATCTTCAGTCCCCAGGGCAGCGTGGTGGGGGCCCCGTAGAGCTCCTGGTTGAACCAGTTGCCCAGTCGCCCGATGGCCTGGGCCACCAGAAGGGCAGGAGCCACGCTGTCGGCCAGCAGGGCGGTCGGGTAGCTCTTGTGACGGCACCAGGCCCAGGCTGCCAGTGCTCCCAGGAGGACTGCACCCCAGATGCCCAGACCGCCACGCCAGATGCGCAGAATGTCCGCTGGGTTGCCATCAGCTCCGAAATACCGCTCAGGGGTGGTGATGACGTGGTAGAGCCTTGCGCCGACGATGCCGGCCGGTACCGCGCAGATGGCGATGTCCAGAATCTGGTCGGTCCGGCCGCCCTCCTTCTTCCAGCGCCTGGCCGTGATCCAGGCGGCCACGATGATGGCCAGGAGCATGGTCAGCGCATAGAACCTGATGGTGACCGGCCCCAGATGGAAGCTGGATATTCCCGGCGATGGAATGTAGGCAAGCGTCATAAAGCCCCAATCTAGCCCTTGGGCCTTACAGCCCCATTCACTTCCTTGACTGGGAGATGCCCCAGCGCAGGTCGGAGCAAACCTCAGCCAAGGACTCCAGTGCCTTTCTGCGGTCCTTCCGCGGCCTGCCCTCGTCATCCAGAAGGCAGTGGACCAGGGCCGAGCCGACGATGACCCCGTCCGCGTAGGCCCCGACCTGGGAGGCCTGCTGGGCGGTAGACACCCCGATGCCCACGCAGACATAAGGGGCACCAGCCTGCCTGACTCTCGCCACCAGGTTCTGGGCCGAGTTGGACATGCTGGTCCGTTCGCCGGTCACGCCCATCCGGGAGGTCGCGTAGACGAAGCCCCTGGCTGCACGGGATGTGATCTGCAGACGCGCATCGGTGGAGTCTGGCGAGACCAAGTAAACCCGGTCAAGGCCATACCGGTCCGACTGCTCTATCCATTCCCCAGACTCGTCGACGATCAGATCCGGGGTGACCAGACCGGACCCGCCGGCCTCGGCCATGCGGGCGGCAAAGTCCGCCACTCCATGATGCATGATCAGATTCCAGTAGCTCATGACCAGAGCCCTGGCACCGTCCGCCTGGACCTGACGGACCGCGTCGAAGACACCCTCGACCTTGACGCCATTATCGATGGCGCACTTGCTGGCCGCCTGGATGACCGGGCCATCCATGACCGGGTCGCTGTAGGGCAGCCCGATCTCGACGATGTCAACCCCGCTTTTCACCATGACCCGCATGGCCTCCAGGGATGTGGGCACGTCCGGGAATCCATAGGGGAAGTAGCCGATGAATGCCGGCCTGCCCTCTTGGCGGAGGGCCTGCAGAGTGGACGCCACCGGGCTGGCCGTGCGGCTGAACCCCTTAGGCTGGACAGGCTGGGATTGCACAGGCTGGGGTTGGACAGGCTGGGCGGGGGCTTTCTGCCATTGCCATTGCTGGTTGACCATTATCGGGCCTCCTCTTCTGCTTGATCGCTTCTGTTGCGCCCGGCCTGGGCTTCCAGAGCGCTGACCTCCTGCTCGGACAGGTAGCCGAACCATCTGCCCGCCGTGGCTACATCCTTGTCGCCCCTGCCCGAGATGTTGATCAGAATGACAGGATTCCTGATTCCCTTGCGCAAAAGGTCGGTGGCCGCCTTGCTGGCTCCAGCCAAGGCGTGCGAGGACTCCAGGGCGGGGATGATGCCCTCGGTCCGGCACAGGTCGCTGAAAGCCTGCATGGCCTCCTTGTCAGTTGCATAGTCATACTTGACCCGGCCCATGTCGTGCAGCCAGGCATGCTCAGGCCCCACTGAGGCGTAATCCAGACCGGCGGAGATGGAGTAGGTGTCCATGGTCTGACCCTGGTCGTCCTCCAACAGATAGGACTTGGTCCCTTGGAAGACGCCGATCTGACCGGTGCCTGGCGACAGGCGAATGGCGTGCTTGCCCGACTTGGGCCCGTCCCCGCCGGCCTCATATGCGTAAAGGGAAACCCGGGGATCGTCCAGGAAGGTGTTCATGATGCCGATGGCGTTGGAACCTCCGCCGACGCAGGCCACAACCCCGTCGGGATGGTCGATGCCGTATGCGGACAGCTGCGCGGAAGCCTCTTCGCCGATGATCTTCTGGAAGTCCCTGACGATGGTCGGGAAGGGGTGGGGGCCGGCAACCGTGCCCAGCAGGTAGTGGGTCGTCTCCACGTTGGTCACCCAGTCGCGCAGGGCCTCGTTGATGGCATCCTTGAGGATCCTGGTCCCGGTGGTCACCTCGACGACTTCGGCTCCCAGCATTCGCATCCTGGCCACGTTCAGGGCCTGTCTGCGGGCATCGATCTGCCCCATGTAGATTCGGCACTTGAAGCCCAGGAGGGCACAGACCGTAGCCGTGGCCACGCCATGCTGGCCGGCGCCGGTCTCCGCAATGACGCGGGTCTTGCCCATACGCTTGACCAAAAGCCCCTGACCCAGGGCGTTGTTGATCTTGTGGGCGCCCGTGTGGTTCAGGTCCTCCCTCTTCAGAAAGACCCTGACCTGGCCGCCGACCCGATCGCCGATCAGCTTGGCGAACCGAGGCGCCGGCGTCAGGGCCGAGGGACGCCCCACATAGACCCGGTTGAGTCTGTTCAGCTCCTCACGGAAGGCCGGATCGGCCTTGGCCTCCTTGTAGACACGCTCCAGCTCGTCGAGGGCGCCCACCAGGGCCTCAGGGACGAAACGTCCGCCATAGGGGCCGAAATAGGGACCGTCATGGGTTGAGAGGGGCCTGGCCTCGGCGGCCTTGAAGCGGTGACCAGCCTGAACCAGCAAGCGGACGGTACCCTCCTGGTCCTGTGAGGTGACCAGACCTTCTCCTATCAGGACCGCATCGGCCCCGGCCCGGGCATACCGCTCCAGCTCGACCGTGCCGAACACTCCGGACTCGGCCACCTTGACCACATCCTTGGGCAGGTTGGAGGCCAGGCGGGCATACTGGTCAACGTCAACGCTCAGGTCCTTCAGATTCCGGGCGTTGATGCCGATCACCCTGGCGCCGGCCGCGATGGCCCGCTCGATCTCCTGACGATCATGGGTCTCGACCAGGGCAGTCATGCCCAGGCTCCCGGCAAGGTCCAGCAGGTGCTTGAGACGGGCGTCATCCAAGGCCGCCACAATCAGCAGGATCATATCGGCCCCGTTGGCCCTGGACTCCCAGACCTGGTAGTCGGAGACGATGAAGTTCTTGTTGAGCACGGGAATGCCCACGGCCTGCCTGACCTGCCGCAGATCCTCCAAGGATCCCAGGAAGCGTCTGCCCTCGGTCAGGACCGATATGGCCGAGGCACCCCCGTTGGCATACTGCCGGGCCAGGGCGGCGGGATTTTTGATGTCGGCAAGGTACCCCTTGGAGGGCGAGGCTCGCTTGATTTCCGCGATGATCGGAATGCCGACGCTCTCCCTGAGCAGTCGCGCGGCATCCAGAGGTTTGCGCTTCATGCTCCTGACCTGTTGCTTGAGGCTTTCCAAGGGAATCTGTTGCACCCGGCTCCTGGCATCCTCCACGGCGCCGGCCACCAGTTCATCCAAGACGGTCATAGAGCCCTTCCCTCCAGTTTCTTGTGTGTTCCCTGTCACAACCTTAGCGTCTTTCTGCACTGGATTACCCATTACCCTTCCTCGCTCTGCATCTGTGCCTGAGTACGATTGCCCTGCACCGCTGGCAAGGGTCCTCCGGCTTCAAAACACGACCTGTGTCCGGTGTGGCAGGCCGCCCCCACCTGGTCGACTTCGATAAGCAAGGCGTCCCCGTCGCAGTCGATGCTGACTGCCTTGACGTATTGGACATGCCCGGAGGTGTCTCCCTTGCGCCAGTATTCCTGCCTGGAGCGGGACCAGAAGGTGACCCTTCCCGTGGTCAAAGTCCGTCTCAAGGCCTCCTCATCCATGTACCCGACCATGAGCACCTGACGGCTGTCATACTGTTGGACCACAGCGGCCACAAGTCCCTTGGCATCCTTCTTCAGCCTAGCCGCTATGCTCGGATCCAAACGTGCTTCCTGATCCTTCGAAGACTGTGACATTGATCCTCATTCTCCTTGATTCATCTACTTGATTCAGCTGATTTGTCCGACATATCCCTGCCGGTTGATTGTTTCAGATATGGGTATGGTTTCCCGATGACTGCCAACATGGCCAGCAAATGCCATGCAGCATGCGGTGTCGAATTATCTGCGGGATTGGTTCAGGCCTGCCATCGAACCGGATACCCGGCCGCATGGAGCGCCTGCTTGACATCCTTGATGGACACCTGGCCGAAATGGAAGACGGAAGCCGCCAGGACCGCATCGGCCCCGGCCTTGACAGCTGGAGGAAAATCGGCGGCCTTGCCTGCGCCACCGCTGGCGATAAGGGGAAGGGATACGGCCTTGCGCACGTCGGCGATCATTTCCAGATCGAATCCCTGACGGGTGCCGTCTGCATCCATGGAGTTGAGGAGGATCTCACCGGCTCCGAGTCCTTGGGCCTGCTTGACCCAATCGATGGCATCGATGCCGGTGGACTGGTGGCCGCCCATGGTGGTCACCTCATATCCTGAGGTAATGCCCTGGGCATCGGATCGGCGGGCATCGACCGAGAGCACCAGGACCTGGCGACCAAACCGCTGAGCGATGTCGCCGATGACCTGCGGATTGGCAATGGCTGCCGTGTTGATGCCGACCTTGTCGGCCCCTGACCGCAGGAGAGTGTCGACATCCTGCGGCGTCCGCACGCCTCCGCCGACGGTCAATGGAATGAAGATCTGGTCGGCAGTGCTCTTGACCAGGTCCACCATGGTGGCTCGCCCGCTTCCAGAGGCAGTCACATCCAGAAAGGTCAGTTCGTCGGCGCCCTGTTGGTAGTAGGCGGAAGCCAGTTCGACCGGGTCGCCTGCATCGTGCAGATTCTTGAAGTGGACGCCTTTGACCACACGGCCCTGGTCGACATCAAGGCAGGGAATGACACGAACCGCTACCGTCATGCGACCCGCCTTCCTGCCTGAACCGATTTGTTTGAATCAAGACCTTAGCTTCTCTGGCATCCGAAGACCATGGCATGTCCACACTATGGCATGGTGATTGCAGAACGCCGGATTAGGCCTGGAGCTTGACGGCCTTGGCTGCCAGCTGGCCGCAGGCGCCGTCGATGTCTGATCCGCGGGTGTCCCTCATGGTTGCAGTGATGCCGGCCTTGTGGAGGATGTCCAGAAAGCGCTGCTCGTCCTCGGGCTTGGAGGCCGTCCAGCGAGACCCCTCAATCGGATTCAGGGGTATGGGGTTGACATGCGCCCAGTCGTCCCCGTAGTGGTTGAGGCGCTTGGCCAGCAGACGGGCATGCTCGGCCTGGTCGTTGATGCCGCGCATCAGGGCGTACTCGATGCTGACCCGTCTGCCGCTGGCCAGGTAGTAGTCGTGGGCCGCGTCCAGGACCTGGGTGGTATTGAAGCGCCGGTTCATGGGAACCAGCTCGTCGCGCAACTTGTCGCTGGGGGCATGGAGGGAGACGGCCAGACGGACCGGAATGCCTTCTTTGGTCAGCTTGCGGATGCCGGGCACCACGCCGACCGTGGAGACGGTGATGTTCCTGGCCGAGATGCCGAATCCCTTGGGCGGCAGGGCGCTGATCTGCCTGACTGCGGACAGGACGGCCCGGTAGTTGCCCATGGGCTCGCCCATACCCATGAAGACGATGTTGCTTAGGCGCCCGGGTCCTCCGGCGACCTGTCCGGACCTCATCATCCGGGATGCGGCCCTTACCTGTTCCAGAATCTCGCCGGTCGACATGTTCCGGGTCAATCCAAGCTGACCTGTGGCGCAGAAGGGGCAGCCCATGCCGCAGCCGACCTGGCTGGAAATGCAGAGGGTGGCTCTGGAAGGGTAGCGCATAAGTACGGACTCGATCCTGGACCCGTCGAAGAGCTCCCAGAGGGTTTTGATGGTCGTCCCCTGATCCGCCTTCTGGACGGTGACCGGGGTTATCAGTTCAGGAAAGAAGCGGTGTGCGGCATCCTGGCGGCTGGCCGCAGGAAGATCCGTGAAGTCGTCCGGATTGGTGGACAGATGGTTGAAGTAATGGTTAGCCAGCTGCGAGGCCCGGAATTTCGGCAGACCCAGTTGAGCGCAGACCTCCTGACGCTCCTCTAGGTCCATATCCGTAAAGTGACGCGGCGGCTTGCCTCGACGGGCATGGTCGGCCGCCAGAACGTCCCTGAAGGCGCCATTCTTGCCACCAGGGGTGATGCCGGTTTCAGGCTCGGCACCAGTCATGTCGACATCTGTCATACCTCTACCTCATCCCGTATCAGTCATCCGACCATCAATCCCGGTCACAGGCCGGTAATCAAAAGAACCAGTGTGATGAAGGGCGCGGACATGAGGATGGAATCCACCCTGTCCAGTACCCCGCCGTGGCCCTTGAGCAGGTGGCCCATGTCCTTGATCCCCAGATCGCGTTTGATCAAGGATGCGCTCAGATCCCCTAGGGTGCCTGTGGCTCCGACCATGATGCCCATGAGCAGGGCGACCCACCAGATCCTTCCCCAATCCGCCATGGGATAGGTGGCCGCGAAGATGACCAGGGCGCCAACCAGACAGCAGAGCATGGAGCCTGCCAACCCTTCCAACGACTTGCCGGGAGAGATGCGGGGCGCGATCTTGTGCTTGCCGAAGAGCGAGCCGAAGAGAAGGCCGCCGATGTCACTTAAGGCAGGCAGGAAAATCACCATGAAGGCATGTGCTGCAGGATGCCCGCCGAAGGTGGTGGGCAGGGTTATCAGACAGGCCAGGAGGGTGATGTAGACAACAGTCAGCAGGGTGACGCCCACATTGGCCAGGCTGCTGGACCGGCTCCCCTGCTCTGCAGCACCGTAGGAGGCGTCGGCCATGGTCTGCGCATCCTTGCCCGAGAGCTTGGCATTCACCGCCTTAGCCAGACGACCGCCCAGACGATGGTTGCGGGTGGCCGCAAGAGCCCCGACCAGGGCAGTGACCAGAACTCCGGCGGTCATGACCGCCACGTGATCCGGTGCGTAGAAGGAGGCCAGCATGGTGGCCGCCGAGCAGATCCAGAGCTCGACTACCGGTATATGCAGGCCCGCTGTGGCAAAGTCCACCCTGAGCTCCCAGAGCCCCAGGGTCATGAAGATCACGATCAGGTAGATGAATGCGTCGATGCGCACCAGGATGCAGGCCAGGATGATGACCACCAGAAGCGCGCCAGTGGCCACCGCCTGCGGCATGTTGCGCCCGGTTCGCTTGTTCAGAATTGCGACGGCATCCTGACCCGCCTTCTCGGCAGAGCTTTCCTTAGTACTCATGAAGTGTGGATCCTCCCCAGGCGGATCAGACCTCGAGGATCTCCTTCTCCTTGGCGTCCAGGAGCTGGTCGATCATGTCGTTCTTCTGCTTGGTGACGGTCTCCAGCTCCTTCTGCAGCCGGTTGCCCTCATCCTCGCCCAGGTCGCCATCCTTGACCTTGGACTCCAGCTCCTCCTTGACCTTGCGCCGAATGTTGCGGACGGCCACCTTGCCCTCCTCGGCCTTGGTCTTGGCCAGCTTGACATAGTCCCGGCGGCGTTCCTCAGTCAGCTCGGGCATGGTGACCCTGATGACGTTGCCGTCACGGCTGGGGTTGACGCCCAGATCCGAATCGCGGATGGCCTTCTCGACCGCGCCTGCCTGGGAGGGGTCGAAGGGGGTGACAGCCAGGGTTCGGGGCTCCGGGACGCCGATGGATGCCAAGGACTTGATGGGGGTGGGTGTGCCGTAATACTCCACCATGATGTCGTTGAGGAAGGAGGGGTTGGCACGCCCGGTCCTGATTCCCGAGAAGTTCTCCTTGGTCGCCTCGATGCTCTTGTCCATCTGCCTTCCGGCCTGGTCCACCACTGTGGTCATGATCTGCTCCTTGCTGTATGGACCATCCGCCTGTGCGCGCGAGGTCCGTCATTCTTATACTCTACGGCCATGGGGCCACTGGGGCCAAGCGGCGCAGGGTGTGCCCGCAGCCGGTCACAGGGTACGATCAGAACCGCCGTGGACCAAGGTGCCCAGGCGCTGGCCCCTGAGCGCTCCGGTCACGTTGCCTTCACCCTCCAGTCCGAAGACGCGGATGGGCATGTCGTTGTCCCTGGCCATGGACAGGGCTGCCGCGTCCATGACGGCCAGATTGTCCACCAGGGCCCGCTGGTAGCTCAGATTGGTGAACATGCGCGCAGAAGCCTGCTTGTTGGGATCAGCCGTGTATACGCCGTCCACGCCGTTCTTGCCCATGAGGACCTCGACGCAATGAATCTCCAGGGCCCGCTGGATGGAGACGGTGTCGGTTGAGAAGTACGGCATGCCGGATCCGGCGCCGAAGATGACCACGCGTCCCTTCTCCAGGTGACGGATGGCCTTGAGCGGGATGTAGGGCTCGGCAACCTGGCCCATGGTGATGGCTGTCTGCACCCTGGTGGCCTGCCCATCCTGCTCCAGGAAGTCCTGCAGGGCCAGGCAGTTCATGACCGTGCCCAGCATGCCCATGTAGTCGCCGCGCGAGCGTTCGATTCCGGCCTGGCTGAGCTCGGCTCCGCGGAAGAAGTTGCCGCCGCCTACCACGATGGCCACCTGAACGCCGCTCTGCACCGCCTGGACGATCTCCTTGGCCACCCGCTTGACCACCTGCACGTCGATGCCGACCTCGCCTCCCCCGAAGGCCTCCCCGGAGAGCTTGAGCAGCACACGACGAGGCGATGCTGGGTTTTGCGCTGAATCGGATCCGGTCATAAAAACCCTTTCTCCAGACATGATGACGGGCGGAATACGCCGCTAATAGGGTATCGAGGCTGGGCGACAACCCCTCCTTGAGCAGGCTGATGTGATAGGCCCAGGACGGAAGAAGGGGAGCGGCCACAAAAGCCACTCCCCTATCGTCAGTCATCATCAATGCCGGCCGTCTGTCTATCCCTCAGACAGGATCGGACGAGACGACCCAAGACATTGCTGGGCTACCGACTACTCCTCGTCGCCCTTGCCGACCTCGAGACGGGCGAAGGCCAGGGCCTTGCCGCCAGCCTGCTTGAAGAGGTCGCCAATGGTCTTGGAGGTGTCCTTGACGTACTGCTGCTCCAGCAGGACGGTCTCCTTGAAGAAGGCGTTCAGGCGCCCCTCGACGATCTTGGGAATGATCTTCTCGGGCTTGCCTTCGGCCTGGGACTTCTCGGTGGCCACGCGACGCTCGGACTCCACCACGTCGGCGGGCACATCCTCGCGGCTGAGCCACTTGGGGCTCATGGCGGAGATCTGCAGGGCCACCTCATGGGCCACCTGGGCGCCGGCCTCGTCAGTGGCGATCATGGCCACGATGGAGGGGGGCATCTCCACGGATTTGCGGTGGGCATAGATCTCCACACGGGGACCTTCGACCCGGGCCACCTGGCCGACCTTGACGTGCTCATGGAAGAGCGCGCCGGCCTCCTCAACGGTCTCCTTGACGGTGCCCGACTTGGATGGAGCGGCATCGACCTGCTCGGCGTTGGAGGCATCAGCCTTGGCCACGTCGTCGATGACCTCCTGGCCGAACTCGATGAACTGAGGGGTCTTGGCCACGAAGTCGGTCTCGGAGTTGAGCTCGACGGCATAGCCGATCTGGCCCTGTCCGCCCTCGACGACGGTGGAGGCTATCAGGCCCTCCTGAGCCTTGCGGCCCTCGCGGGCGCCTGCGGCCTGGATGCCGGTGGCGCGGATGATCTCCTTGGCGCGGGCCATGTCGCCCTCAGCCTCGGTCAGGGCCTTCTTGACGTCCATCATGCCGGCGCCGGTCTGATCACGCAGCTCCTTGATCAGTGCAGCGGTGATTTTTGCCATGAAACTCTCCTATCTGGTCTTTCCTGAATGCATCTGCCTAGACGCCAGATTTCAGGCGGCCTGATCAGCAGCGGGGGTCTCCTGCTGCGGTTGCGCAGGCTGCTCGGCCTGGGGAGCCTGGGCGGTCTCCTGGGCCTGCTCCTGCGGCTGTCCGTCCTTGTTCTCCAGCAGGTTCTTCTCCCACTCGGCCATGGGCTGGTCGGAGGCCTCCTCGGTCTTGGCGGCCTTGCCGGAGCGCTCCAGCAGACCGTCGGCCACGGCATCGGCCATCAGCCTGGTCAGCAGCTCGACGCCGCGAATGGCATCGTCGTTGGCTGGAATGGGGTAGGTGACGAGCTCAGGATCCGTGTTGGTGTCCACCAGGGCCACCACCGGAATGCCCAGCTTGTTGGCCTCGGAGACCGCCAGGGCCTCCTTGTTGATGTCGACCACGAACAGGGCCGAAGGGGTGCGGTTCATGTTGCGGATGCCGCCCAGCTGGCGCTCCAGCTTGTCCTTCTCACGCCGCAGGAGCAGGAGCTCCTTCTTGGTCAGCCCCGAGCCGTGCACGTCGTCGAAGTCCATCTCCTCCAGTTCCTTCAAGCGGCCGACCCGCTTGGTCACGGTCTGGAAGTTGGTCAGCATGCCGCCCAGCCAGCGCTCGGAGACGTAGGGCATGTTCACCCGGGTGGCCTGGGCCTTGATGGCCTCCTGGGCCTGCTTCTTGGTCCCCACGAAGAGCACGGTGCCGTTGTGGGCCACGGTCTGCTTGATGAAGTCATAGGCCTTGTCGATCAGACCGAGCGACTTGAAGAGGTTGATGATGTGGATGCCGTTGCGCTCCATCAGGATGTACTGCTTCATCTTGGGGTTCCAACGACGGGTCTGGTGTCCGAAGTGGACGCCGGCCTTCAGCATTTCGCTCATGGTGATCTGTGCCATGTCCGTACCTTTCATTGTCGGTTATTGCCTGGCCATGTGCACCTGCGTGCAACTCCGAGGAGCCGACCGACACAGGACGTCGCGGACATGGCGCGAATTTGCGGCGTGCGTTCGGGAATACTCTTGGCGCGCTTGCCCGCCCGTGACAGCAGACCTGCGCAATGACACGCCGAATTACCATGATACCTGAGGCCAATGACCTCGGGTATCGCGTTCGCCCTCTGCCTACCTGGCTGATCTGAGCTGCTGCATGGCCTTGCGGCGAACGTCGCTCTCCAGCCGATCCACATAGACATGGCCGTCCAGGTGGTCGCACTCGTGCTGGATCATCCGCCCCATGATGCCATGGCCTTCAAGAGTCACCGTCTTGCCGTCCAAGTCGATGCCGTGGGCTCGGGCGTAGTCGGCCCGCTTGGTCGGATACCAGAGGTTGGGCAGGGACAGGCATCCCTCCTCGCCATACTGCTCGCCGGAGGTCTTGTCGATGACCGGATTGATGATGTAGCCCACCTTGCCGCCGATGTTGTACGAGAAGACACGCAGGCCCACGCCGATCTGGTTGGCCGACAGGCCGGCCCGGCCCGGGTCGTCGACAGTGTCCACCAGGTCACGCACCAGACTGCGCACAGCCGGGGTGATGCTGGTCACTGGATCGCAGGGGGTGCGCAAAACCGGATCTGGAACCACTCTGATTGTACGAATCGCCACTGCTTACTCCTCGTCATCCCGGCCGTCGCGGCCGTCCTTCTCGTCCTCTGGTGCCGCTTCCTCCTCCTGGCGGACATCACGCATGCGTCCGGTCATGCTGGCCAGGGAGTCGCTCATGGTGGTCCGAGCCCTGCTGACGATGTCGTTCTCCTTGGCGGCCGGCTTGGCCGGCGTCCTGGGGGCATAGAGGACCTTGTCCACGAGTTCGGCATACTGGCGGAGCACCTCGGGGCGCACCACCTTCAGGCTGGGGGTCAGGGTGCCGTCCTCCTGGCTGAAGTCCTTGTCCAGCACCAGGAACTTGCGCACCGACTCGGCCCGCGAGACGTTGCAGTTGGCCTTGTCCACATACTGCTGGATGAAGGCATGGATGGCCTCGTTGTGGCTGGCCTGCTCCATGCTCATGTCAGCGTCCAGGCCCTGGGAGGTCAGCCAGGACTTCAGCATCCCGGCATCCAAGGTGACCAGGGCACCTACGAAGGGCCTGCCGTCGCCCACGACCACGGCCTGGGAGACTATGGGGCAGGTGCTGATGACATCCTCCAGGGGAGCCGGGCTCACGTTCTTGCCGCCGGCGGTGATGATGACGTCTTTCTTACGGCCGGTGATGAAGACGAAGCCCTGGTCGTCGATCTGGGCCAGATCTCCGGTGTGCAGCCAGCCGTCCTTATCGAGCACGGTGGAATCAAGCTCGGGCTGGTGGTAGTAGCCCATGAAGACGCTGGGGCCCTTGACCAGGAGCTCATCATCGTCGCTCAGCCTGACCGTGATGCCCGAGCCAGGGCGGCCGACCGATCCCACCTCGTTGGCATCCTCGAAGTTGACGATGCAGGGTGCTGCCGTCTCGGTCATCCCGTAGCCCTGAATGAAGGTGATGCCGTCGATCCCGTTGAAGAAATGGGCCAGGTCGGCATTCATGGGCGCGCCGCCGCAGGCCAGGTAGCTCAGGTTGGAGCCCAGGGCGGACTCGATCGTATTGCCGACGGTCTTGGTATAGAAAGCGTGGGCCAGGCGGGTAAACAACGAATGACCGTGCCCCTCCTGCTCGTCTTTGGACCACTTGATGAAGTGCTTGGTGGCCTTGGCGAAGACCTTCCCGGCCAAGCCTGTGCCGGCCTTCTGCGAGGCGGCGTTGTAGACCTTTTCGAAGACGCGGGGCACGCCCAGCAGATAGGTGGGCCGGAAGGTGCGCAGGTCGGTCAGCAGGTGCTTGGCGTTGGAGACGTATCCGACCACCCCCTGAGCGCCGATGGCCACGTACTGGATGTAGCGGGCGAAGCAGTGGGCCAGGGGCAGGAAGAGCATCAGGCGGGAGGGCGCTGCCAGCATGTGGTAGAGCACATCCCAGCCCACGAAGACGATGTGGACGAAGTTCCGGTTGGAGAGCATGGCGCCCTTGGGCTCCCCAGTTGAACCCGAAGTGTAGACGATGGTGGCCAGATCGTCGGCCTTGACCTGGGCGATGGCCTGATCCAGGCGCTCGTCTTCTATCCCCTGGCCGAATTCACTGACTGCGTTCAAGCCCCCGGCTTCGAAATTGAAGACGTACTTGAGCTTGGGCGAGGACCCCCGGACCTGCTCCAGGATCTGCGCGTGCTCAGAGTCGCCGGCAAAGGCCAGGACACAGTCCACGTCCTGGACGATCTTCTGGGCCTGGTTGGGCGAATCGGTCTCATAGATGGGCACAGAGACCGCCCCGATGGCAGCGCAGGCGAAGTCCGTGACCCCCCAGTCGTAACTGGTGGAGGCGTAGATGACCACGGTACTGCCCTTTTCCACGCCCAGGGCCATCAAGCCCTTGGCCACGGCGCGTACCCGTGCGGACATCTGCCCTGCCTTGACATCGTGCCAGTTTCTGGTCATGGGATCCTGCCACTGGGCAACCAGCTCCTCAGGATCGCGGGCGGTGCGTTTTGCCAGGAGTGAATAGATGGTGTCCTTGTCCGTCGTCGGGTGTTGAAGCTCGACCGTATATTCACGCAACATACCCACCATCATATGGGTCACCCCGCCAAAGCCGCCGCCTAACCCATGTCGAAGCGGACGCAAACCCAGCGCGAACCGCTTCTGGCGACGATCAGGTTGGTCAGCACTGTGCGCTCGCCGACCAGAAATCCGATGGTGGTTTCGTACCGGTCACGGTCTACGCGGTAGAGCTCGACCAGTTTAGGAATCAGCGGCAGGTATGTCATGCCGACGTGATCCGCCGTGCGGACCATGCCCAGATGCCGATCCCGCAGCAACTGGGCCAGCAGGGCCAATCGCTCCATGCAGACGCGGTTGAGCACACGGTCCAGGCTCTTCATAGGCAAACGGCCCCGCAACACATCGAAGACCCTGGATGCCAAGGCGCACAGATTGACAAGAATACGCTTGAGATCTGAAGACAGACCCTCATGCCCGGCAGCATCCCCCGGCCGAATGAAGTTGACCGTTCGCACGGTCAGATTGATGTCGCCAAGTCCCAGCGGCACCTGCGTACAGGTAGACGGCCACCAGCCGCCATTCTCCTGTCCTGCCGACTCCTCGGTTGCTTGATCTTGATCCCAGACCGGTGCCAGATCCATATACTCCGTCATACTTCTCTCCTCGCACTCCGATGTGCTTGTCCCCCCTCCCATGCCGGCGAGGCGCACTGGGCAACCGACGCAACGACAGCGATTACGTCCAGAGTAGGAATGCACAGAGGGATTGTAAAGGCCGGTTCAGGAATGTGGTCAACCTGAACCGGCCTTTATGCGGATTGTGGATAACTGGACCGTGAATGCCCTATTCTGCTCAGCAGCGGGGGCCGGGGGTCACTGCCACACGGCACTTCTGGAAGTTCTTGACATCCACATAACCGGTGGAAGCCATGGCCCGGCGAAGTGCCCCGATCAGATTCAGACTGCCGTCGGTGCGGTCGCTGGGACCGAAGAGTATGCGCTCCAGGCTGCCCACCTGGCCGACCTGGACCCTGCGGCCCCTTGGCAGTTCAGGATGATGAGCCTCGGCCCCCCAGTGCATGCCCTCGCCGGGAGCCTCCGTAGCCTTGGCCAGGGGCGTGCCCAGCATGACCGCGTCGGCCCCCATGGCCAAGGCCTTGACAAAGGAACCCGAGGTACCGGTCTCCCCGTCGGCGATGACCTGAACGTAGCGTCCGCCCGACTCGTCCAGGTAGTCGCGACGCGCCTCGGCCACATCCGAGATGGCAGTGGCCATAGGCGCTTGGATTCCGATGGTGGCGGAATCGGTGGAGGAGGCTCCCCCGCCGAACCCGACCAGCACCCCGGCGGCACCGGTGCGCATCAGATGCAGGGCAGCCTGGTAGGTGGCGGCCCCTCCGACGATGACCGGAACGTCCAGGTCGTAGATGAACTTCTTCAGATTCAAAGGCTCATGGCTGGTGGAGACGTGTTCGGCCGAGACCGCCGTTCCTCGGATCACGAAGAGGTCCACGCCCGCATCGACCACCGTGGTATAGAACTCCTGGGTGCGCTGAGGGGACAGGGCTCCGGCCACCGTGACCCCGGCCTTGCGGATCTCCTGCAGACGGCGGGTGATCAGCTCCGCCTTGACCGGTTCCCGGTAGGCCTCCTGAATGACCCCGGTCGCCTGCTCCGGCGAGGCATGGGCTATCCGATCCAGCTGGGGGCGCGGATCCTCGTATCTGGTCCACAGCCCCTCCAGGTCCAGCACGCCCAGTCCACCCAATCGTCCCAGAGCAATGGCCGTCTCAGGGCTGGTCACCGAGTCCATGGGCGCCGCCAGCAAGGGCAGGTCAAACTCGTAGGCATCCACCTGCCAGGCTGTGGAGACATCCTGGGGATCCCGGGTCCTTCTGGAGGGGAGTATGGAGACATCATCGAGCGTGTAGGCCACCGTGGCCTTCTTGCCGAGACCGATTTCGATATCCTGTGTCATGTCTGCCAGCCTAGCGCCTCATGATGACGCTCCGGCGTGCTACGAACGAGTTACGAGCCTGGGAACAGAGAGTAACAAAATTGGGATAGAACAGTTCGCAAGCGCAACTGCGGCACCGGGAGCAGGATCCGGCCCCCGACCCGCCGACCGATAGGAGGCCGCCATGGACAAGATCGCCGTGAAAGGACGCATCGTCGAGCTCGACGGTGACGAGATGACCAGGGTCATCTGGAAAATGATCAAGGAACGGCTGATTCTGCCCTATCTGGACGTGGACCTGGACTATTACGACCTGGGCATCCGCAACAGGGACGCCACCGACGACAAGGTCACCGTGCAGGCGGCCCAGGCTATTGAGCGCGAGCATGTGGGCGTCAAGTGCGCCACTATCACCCCTGACGAGGCCAGGGTGAAGGAATTCGGCCTCAAGCGCATGTGGAAGTCGCCCAACGGCACCATTCGCAACATTCTTGGCGGAACCATCTTCCGCGAGCCCATCGTCATCGATAACATCCCCCGGCTGGTTCCCGGGTGGTCCAAGCCCATCGTAGTGGCCCGACATGCCTTCGGCGACCAATACCAGGCCACTGATTTCACCGTTCCGGGGCCGGGAAAGCTCAGCGTCGTCTTCACTCCTGAAGACGGGAGCGACCCGGTGACACGGGAGGTGACCGTCTACCCAGGTCCAGGCGTGGCCCAGGTACAGTTCAACCTCGACGACTCCATCCGCGACTTCGCCCGCTCCTGCTTCAACTACGCCCTTCAGAGGCACTATCCGGTCTACCTGAGCACCAAGAACACCATCCTCAAGGCCTACGACGGCCGGTTCAAGGATATTTTCGCCCAGGTCTACGAGCAGGAATACCAGAGCCGGTTCGAGCAAGAAGGGCTGACATACCAGCATCGGCTGATCGACGACATGGTGGCCTCCTCGCTCAAGTGGCAGGGCGGCTACGTCTGGGCCTGCAAGAACTACGACGGCGATGTCCAGTCCGATGCGATAGCGCAAGGGTTCGGGTCTCTTGGCCTCATGACCTCCATGCTGATGACGGCCGACGGGCAGACCGTTGAAGCCGAGGCCGCCCATGGGACCGTGACCAGGCATTACCGGCGCTGGCTCAAGGGGGAAACCACCTCCACCAACCCGATCGCCTCCATTTTCGCCTGGACCGGCGGACTCAAGCAGCGGGCGCGGCTGGATGAGACACCCAAGGTGGCCGAGTTCGCGCAAACACTGGAATCCGTGGTCATCGAGACCGTTCGCTCCGGTCGCATGACCAAGGATCTTGCCAGTCTGGTAGGTCCTGATCAGCCTTGGCTGGACACCGAAGGGTTCATGGACGCCTTGGACCATGCTCTTGCCGAGCGTATGTCTTCAGGTGCCGCAGAGGCCAAGGGACACAAGGCGGCCAAAGCAGACTAGCAGATCAGAGAAACAACACCCGCCTTTTGCCATTGCGGACGGTTATTGCAGGCGGTTGATCTTTTCAGATCCGCCTTCACTGTCTGTACCATCAGCGAGGACCGTGTACGCGAAACATCGACCCTTCATACACTCCTGCCCGAGAGCCCATAGAATGGTTGCTCGGGACCCGGCCAGAGTCAGGCCCTGTCGGAACGAAGGAGCGAACGTGAAGAAGACCGGCTTTGCACGGCGTTTGTCCAGCTTGCTGGCCCTGCTGGCAGGCCTGGCCATGGTAGCCTCTGCTGCCGCTTGCGGTGGTCCGGCCTCGGGCAGTGGACAGCAGTCTCCGAGCGCCCCGCAGAGCCAGGGAACCGCTGCGGCCGCTGATGTCCCCGGTCGGGTGGCCATTTTCACTCCCTCCGACGGCATCACGCTCTCCCAGCACACGCCCATCAACAAGTGGGCCGCGCTGGTTCCTGAGCTCAAGGCAGCACTGGCCAAGGAGCATCTTTCCGATAAACACATCGACACCTACACCAGCGGAAATCTGGAGGATCAGAGCAAGGAGCTGCAGGATTACCTGGTCAACCGTCTTTCGGAGCGCAAGGCCGGGAAGGCTTCAGAGCCGACCACACTGGTGGTGGCACCCATGACCTCGCCTGACTCCATTACCCGCCAGTATGGCGACTACATCAGCAAGTCTCTGGTTGCCGACTCCAAAGACAAGGCGCGGGCACGTCTGGTCTCGTCTCTGCGTCTGGCTTCGGGCGCCGGCATGCATGTGGTTCTGCTGGCCAACCAGGTGCCGGGCATCCAGCCGGACCTGTTCGTGCAATTGTCCGATGCACGAGCCATTGGTCAGATGCAGGCGGACAAGCTGGCCAGCAAGCTGGAGCTGGACAAGGCCAGCAAGGACAACCCCTGCCGCATCGAGATTCTGCTGCCGAACCGGACAACTGATGCGTCATCTGATGAATCCCCTGCTGACAAGGGCGGTGAAGCAGGCCAGGCTGAGCGGAACCAGCAAGAGGATCAGGATGAACAGCATTCCTTCCCCGCCCAGGCTTTCGCTGGAATCTGGCAGGTGCTGGGGCCCTACTTCAAGGATGGACGGGCTGTCAGCCCCTCGGGGCTTCTGAAGGCAGACAGCACCGAGAAGGACTGGCAGGCGATCGCCTTCGATCCGGGCAAGGACGCTTCGGCTACCGGCAAAGAGCTGGCGACCCGCCTGGCCATGAACGATGGCGCCAAGACCCACACCGAGGTGGACGGCATTCTGGCCATGAACGACTTCATTGTTTCCGGTGTGGTCTCTGAGCTCGGGGATCTGGGATATCGGGGTTCTTCAGCGGACGTCAACCCAGAGATATCAATATCAGGCATTGTGGGATCCATGGTCGGTCGCCAGGATCTGCACCGGAAGCGCGTGCCCAAACCCGCTCAGAGCCCTACGGCACAGAATTCGACGGGGTCGCAGGAGGATCCTTCACAGGGCACGGGCAGGGCTCAGGATTCCACACCCTCGGACGACCACGCTGCCTGGCCCATCATCAGTGGATACGGCGCCTACGTAGACAACATCCCTCAAATCGTGGACGGACGGCAGTGGATGACTGGTCTGGAGGACAGACTGGGGCTTGCGGCTGATATTGCCAAGGCCTGTGTCGGACTCAACAGCCAGGGCAAGGTGCCGGCCATGGATACGATCCAGACCGTCAACCAGGACAGCAAGCAACTGCGCCGCCTATCAAGACCACTGGTTGCGGTTTCAGCCTCCAATCTCAAGGCGGCTCTGATTGATACAGGCTACATCAAGCCAGCCGACGCAGGTCTTTGAGCATAGATCCTCTGCTCGATCTGGTCTTCATACCGCTTGAGAACCTCCTGACGACGGGGCTTGTATGATGCGGTGAGCAGTCCGTTTTCACGAGTGAAGTCCTGGTCCAGAATCAGATAGCGACGGATCCCCTCGGCCCGGGAGACCTGAGCATTGGCCGCGTCTACCGCACGATCGATCTCCGTGCGGATGATAGGGTTCTCCCCAGCCGAAGCGGCATCGTCCAAGGGTTCAGCGCCCTGGTCCCTCAGCCACCTGTTGACCTCCTCGAGATTGAGGGTGATCAGGGCCGAGATGAAAGGCCTGCGGTCCCCGATGACCATGCAATGGCTGATAATGGGCGAACGCTCGACGGCTGTTTCCAGCAGCGACGGCGAAATGTTTTTACCCCCTGCCGTGATGATGATCTCCTTGCGCCGGCCGGTCAACCGAACGAACCCGTCCTCGTCCAGACTGCCCAGATCGCCGGTCAGCAGCCAGCCGTCGCGAATCTGCCTGGTGGTGATTTCCGGATGGTTGTGGTAGCCCATGCAAACATCGGGGCCCTTGACGCATAGCTGGCCCTCCTGGTCGATGCCCACGGTGATGCCGGGCATGGGCAGGCCGATGGTGCCCAGCCTGTAGCCTTTGGTGGGGTTGACCGTCACCGGACCCATGGTCTCGGTCATGCCGTAGCCCTCCAGCAGGGGCAGACCTATGCCGTTGAAGAAGTCCGCGATGTCCCTGTCCAGAGGAGCGCCGCCCGAAATGGCATACCGGACCCGGCCGCCCAGGGCCTCCAGGATCGGATCGTAAACGGTGCCCGTATACATGAGGTGCTTGGTCTTCAGCGACATGGGGACCCGGCTGCCGGTCTGCTGATGACGAGACCACTGCCTGGCCACCCCTGCGGCATCCAGGAAAATCCTGCCCCTGGCGCCTGCTCCGGCCCGCTGGGAGGCAGCGTTGTAGATCTTCTCGAAGATTCGCGGCACAGCCAGGATGAAAGTGGGCTTGAAGGTCTGCATGTCCTGCAACAGATTGCGGATGGACCCGGTAAGCCCCAGCGTGAGATCCGTGGCGATGGCGAAGAACTGCAGACAACGGGCGAAGGCGTGGGCCAGGGGCAGGCAGAGCAGAAGCCGTCTGCCCTCGCCTAGGCAGATGTCAGGGACTGCCTGGGTACCCGAACGAACGGTGAAGACGATGTTGCTATGACTGAGTTCTATGCCCTTGGGCTTGCCCGTGGAGCCTGAAGTGTAGACGATGGTGGCCAAGTCGGATCCCCGCACCGAGTCGGCACGGGATTGGAAGTCTGCCTGGTCCACCGCCCGTCCGTAGGCGGTCATGGTGGTCAGCGCTCCCCTGGTGATCACATACAAGTCGTTCAGATAGGCGCACTGGGAGCGAACCGCATCCACCCGGGCCCTCATGTCGTCATCCTCCAGAAAAGCCATGCCGACATGGGAGTCGTTGAAGATACGCCGGATCTGATCGGGAGAGTCCGTCTCGTAGACTGGCACCGTCACGGCCCCGATAGCCAGGATGGCCATGTCCAGGGCAGTCCATTCCCATCGGGTGTGCGAGACGATAGCCACTGAATCCCCCCGGTCTACCCCCCGGGCCATAAGCCCCTTGGCCAGCGCGACCACACGGTCGCGAAACTCCCGGGCCGTTATCGTGTTCCACTCGCGTCCGCTCCGGTATTCGATCAGAGGATCGTCGCCCAGGCGCTTCACCCTGTCCTCAAGCAGGGAGAAGACACCGGCATCGGCGTCTATGGGCTTCTCAAGCGGACGCGTAAATTCTTGCTGCATGTTCTGCATGACCACTCCCTGCTGAAACGGCGTTATGCTTTACGATTCTAACCGCTCCCCCGGGCCTGCGATATACCTGGTCTGCAGACGCGCGAGTCTTGCAGGCGGACCCCTGCACTCCTATAGAGGCTTGAGAAGAATGCGATGCCGTCCGACTTTAGCGCCTGGATCCAGATAGTGGTTATGACCATCTTTCAGCCCCCAGTGCAGGCAATCTTGGTCACAATGGTCAGAGACCCCATCTACCTTTCCCCAGACTGTGCCTGCCTGCAACCGGGTTCCCTCCGGCAACGAGCTCTTCGCTGGCTCATAGGTGGAGGTCAGTTTGCCGTGACGAATGGAGACCACGTCCTTGCCTGCTACAGAACCGGTGAAAGTGATGACACCGTCTGCTGGGGCCCGGATGCGCCTGCCTTGTTGCACTGCCAGATCAATCCCGCGATGACCGCTCAGCCATGGATGATCCGGAGGATCGAAGGGACGCATGACCTGCGGAACAGCCTTGTCGCCAGGCAGAGGTTCAAGGGGCCACAGCCAGCCCCGGCGGCAGGCAGAGGTCGATGAGGTAACTCGATCAATCTGCGCCGGAGCTGCAGCCGAAGGCAGGGTCGGCGCAGGCTGAGCCGCGACGGTTGCCGCAGGCCCTCCGGCCGACAGGACCAAGGCCAGCATCAATGCCAGCAGGGACCTGGGGAACCAGGGAGGCCAACAGCCGGAAGGCATGTCAGGCATCCGGCCGGTAACCCTCTGGATGCCCTTCTTCTTATGGTCACGCGCACAGGCCATAATCGCACCTTCATTCCGTCATCACGGATGCCCGATTGAGCGTCCACCATCATGATGGACTTGATGCCGGAACCGCAGTAATCAAGCAGGAGCATGTGGTCGAATATGGAGTCGTGCACAGTTCGTCCAGCGAGGAACCTAATAGTGATCGTTCGTGCAAGAGTGCAAGGAATGAGGAAAAGATTTGTCAAAAGCGTTGACTGAATCTTATATTTCGTAAACCGATAACCCTTCTAATAAAAGTAGGTAAAGGCCACGCTAGCAGTTATTGAATGCATATAGATCCTCATGTACATTTCGTCTAATATAGATATACGATTGAGAAACAACTTCCAGGCTACTAGACAATTCGGCGAATTAAAATCAATGAATCATAGAGATGGCCAGTCTTAAACTGAATTCACTAAAAAATACTTCAACAAATAATCTCATTCTTGCAAGTATCGAATCACATTCAAAGGTCAAGCCGCATCTGCTTGGTTTGTTGCAGTCACTGCTACAGTATGTTTTTCTGTTGGGAAAGCCAAGGTCGAATCACGCTCTACGAGCCGGAAATCGGTTACAAAAGTCCTCGGTTTGCCCTTGTACCCATTGATGCGCTCAATCAACATATCAATTGCATGCTCAACATAGTCATTCAGGCACGGATCAATGGTGGTTAGCGATGGAGTCGAGTAAGACGATTCCGGCACATCGTCGAACCCCACGACTTGGACATCTTCAGGAATACGAATTCCCTCGTTCTGCAAACCATGCAAGGCACCCAGTGCCATGGCATCAGTCAAGCAAATAATCGCATCCGGACGTATACCTCTGGACAACATTTGTGTCACAGCCTGTACGCCGCTAACTCCTTCCATCCAATCCTTGGGCAGGAGCATCTGCCAATCCACCGATAGTCCCCGCTCTTCGAAGGCCTCGATATATCCCCTAATCCTCAGTTCCTGCAGGCCTTCAGTAGCGCACATGTATTCATTGCGCGTCTTTGGCTTTTCCGGTGCACCGAAGACTGCTATATGACGACATCCCATATCGAGCAACCTGCCTGTGACATACCGAATGGCTCTCGTATTAGGCATAGTCACCCAGTCAACACGATCATAAGAGTTGTAATCACCGGCTAGAACAATAGGATAGGGCTGATCAAGGATGATGCCTTCATTCTTTAAAGGTTGGTCCGAAAAAAGCAGCCACCCATCTGCTGATAGCTGAGTGATTTCATCCATGATGACAGGCAGACCTGATCCGTCCGACCCGTAAGTGCTAATTACTGTTCCATATCCATGTTTTCGTGATATGTCTATGACCTTATCTGCCAAATAAGGGGCGAATGGCTGCGAAAAATCGAAAATTCCCAGACCTAAAAGTTTAGTCGCACCCGTTTTTAATGAACGGGCCGATACATTGACCATGTAGCCAAGTTCACGAATGGAGTCCTGCACGCGTTTTCTGGTGGAATCACGCATGCTGCCAGTACCGTTGATAACATTGGACACTGTTTTGATGGAAACACCAGAATGCCTGGCTACATCCTTGATAGTCACTCTGGTTGTCAATAGAGCCCCTTACCAATCGGCAATTACATATATTCCGAATTCGCACAACTCCGCATAGTGAACTTGTGCGAATTCGGAATACGTAACAACAATTCTATTTTCAGTTTATCTCAACTAAGAAAATGTAGCTTTAACATCAGGCCTCCCTTGAATCATGATTTGACAGATCCGGCCGTCAATCCCCCTACCCAGTACCTTTGTAGGAAGAGGAAAGCCAAGACCATGGGAATGATCGAGATGAAGGCTCCAGAAGTCACCAGATTCCAAACCTGTTCTGATGCTGCTCCGGCCTGGGATTTTGTCTGCCATTGGGTCAGCCCGACCGTAATCGGGAACAACTTTGGATTAGTGAGAACAACCTGGGGCAGGAAGAAGTTGTTCCAAGCACCGACGACGGAAAGCAGAAAGACTGTAGTAATTGCTGGGGTCATAATAGGCAGAGAAACTTGTGTGAAAGTTCTCAACTCACCTGCCCCATCAACTCGAGCCGCCTCAATCATTTCATCGGGTAGGGATTGCATGCAGTAGATTCTCATCAAGTAAACACCCATTGGATTGAGCAGGGATGGCAAAAGCACAGCCCAAATGGTGTTGGTCATACCAATGTCAGACATCAACAGGAACGTGGGTATCACCAAGGCTGTCGAAGGAATCATCAAAGCACCGAGAACGATGTTGAAGTACAGATTTCGTCCGCGGAATCTGAACTTGGAGAAACCATATCCAGCCATAACCGCCACTACTGTGGCGCCGAACCCTCCTACAAGAGCGTAAAGGAAGGAGTTGAAAATCCAACGCCAATAAATGCCATCCTGATAGCTCGTAAGCTGACCGATGTTCTTCCAAAGGTCGAAATCCTTATCGAACCACATAGAGCCATGGGCACCGAAGAACAATCCCGAATTTGACTTTGTGGAAGCGACGATCAACCACCATACAGGCAGGAGGAAGTAGACCATGGCCAATATCAGTACTACATAAACGAAAACGCTGGTATTACCTTGAATGCGTCTGGCGCTTCTGCGAACGCCGCTTGTTCTTGTGGCTGACATGTCAGTCCTCCAATCCAGACTGATTACGAGTCAGTCTCATGAACAAAACGCTGAATATCACCACGACCAGTCCCAGCGCGAATGAAACCGTAGCAGAGTAGTTGGTCTGGTTGTAATTGAAAGCAAGAGCTTGCGCATACATATTGGGCGTGTACTCCGGCGGTATGACCGTCGGCGCCTGATTACGCAAAATAGTGGGTTCTGTATAGAACTGCAGGGTGCCGATAAGCGAGAAGATGGTCACCATGACCAATGATCCTGAGACCATCGGCACTTTGATCCTTGTAGCAATCTTCAGTTCTGATGCCCCATCTATTCTGGCCGACTCGTAGAGTTCATGCGGAATGGACTGCAGGGCCGAATATAAAATCACCATGTAGTAACCCGTCCATTGCCATGTCACGACATTGACCAATGAACCGAAGATGCCGTTGGCAGTAAGGAATCCGGGGGTCTGCATTCCAAACAGCCCGAATATGGTAGTAAACGGGCCCATATTCTTGGAGTACATAAATCCCCACATCAATGCACCGATGACTCCAGGAATTGCATAAGGTAGGAAGATAACCAGCCGGGAAACTGAGGCAAACTTGTTCTTAAAGGAGTCCAGGAGCAGAGCGAATATCAGCGCTAGTCCCAGCTGGATCGGAACCATGACAACGGTGTAAAGAATGACGCGGCCCATACCGACCAGAAATATCGAGTCAGTAAAAACGCGCTGATAATTGGCGAACCCCGAGAAGGACTCCCCTTTGACCTGTGTATAAGTAAACAACGATACATAGAATGCGTAAGCAAGCGGTATCACAAGGAACAACAGAAAGATGACCCCAAAAGGAGCAGTAAAGAACCAGCCCCACATCCCTCTATGACTGCTACCGACATTGGATTTCGTCTTTCTGGGCTTGTCTATTGCGTTCGAAGCCATTTCAGAACCTCCTAAAAAGGAGGGATACCGATGACGACATCCCTCCAATTAAATGAGCAGTCACTCTGTAGTGAAACCTTGCTGCTTGGCATAATTGTTCAGCTTGGTTTCCAGAGTCTTCAGGGTCTCCTTGCAATCATTGCCTTTCTTAACGATTGCAGAGAAAGACTTAGTCTGTTCGTCATAGGCATAAGTCTGGAAGGGCAGGAACTCGTCGCCTTTCCAAGCATTAGCCACCGGAATGGTGACTTCATTAGGCTTTTGGTTGCCCAAAAATGGCTCTTGCATGTTCTTGAAAGCGTCCGATGCGAGCTGCTTCTTCCAAGATGGGAACAATGCACCATCGGTGACACCGATATGCTGTGCTGTATCTGAATCGAACAGATCGTGAGCAACGCTGGCCGCTGCTTTGGTGTCTTTGGCCTGATCAGTTACAGCCCAAGCGGATCCTCCCTGGTTGACCTGAGGCGTGGAGTCATCCCAAACCGGTGCCTTATAGATCCTGAAATTGCCGCTTGAAGAATTGTCCAAACCCTTGATGTAGCCAGTCAGCCAGGAAGCCTGAACATAGGCGGCATACTTGCCAGAAATCATATTGTTGTTCCAGTCGGTCGTATTGGCGTCCGTGGTGTCGACCAGACCCTCCTTGACCAGGTTCTGCCAGTATTCTAGAACCTTCTGAACGCCTGGGGTATCCAACTTAATACCTACCTTGTCAGGCGTCTTTGACGAATACTCGTATACCTTCTCTCCTGCCTGAGCAAAAAGTGCAGGATTGACAGCAGTGCCGTTAGGAGCCCAATCGCTCAGGAATCCGTCGAAACCAGCAGCTTTAAGATCCTTGCCTGCCTGCTCGAATTCCTTCCAAGTAGTAGGAACCTTGACGTGGTATTTATCGAAGATGTCCTGACGCACATACATGACGAAGGGACCAAGATCGACAGGAACGCCATAAACGGAGTTGCCGCCACCCATGCTCACGCTCTTCCAGGCGCCTTCCGTGTACTCCTGCTTGTGATCATTCATGCCATACCTGCTAAGGTCAACCAGATGCTTTTGAGCTCCCGCGACAAATTGCGGCATTGCTTCATACTCAAGCTGGATGATGTCAGGACCGCCGGACTTGGCTTTTATAGCATTATTGAATTTGGTGTATTCGGGACTTCCCTGACCAGCATTCGTCCAGCACACTTGAATATCATCATGATTCTCGTTGTAGTCATCGACTACTTTCTGAATGGCCGGATACCAGGCCCATACGGTAACCTTTTCTGCATTTGGCTTCTTGACCTTGTTCTGGCATTGAGCATTGGCATTCGCAGTTTTATCGCTGTGCTCAGCCTGACTTTCATTCTTGGCTCCTCCGCCACCGCCACAGGCAGCCATGGAAATCGCCAAGACTCCCGAGAGTGCCGCTGCAATGATTCTCACAGTTCTCCTCATTATTTCTCCTTTGAATATATGTGGAAACCAACAATTTGTAATTATCAATCTAAGTGGATAGCCGTCCACGAAACCGGAGGAAGCATGATGCTCAGTTTGCCGTTCTCAAAGGTAAAGTCCTTACGCGTCTGCAAACCGATACGTTCGGGATCCTCAAGCGTATTGCGAGCATCAACATCGTCATCATGAAGGCTCTGGACAACCACTTTCCCAGCTTTATAGAGTCCAGAAAGGTCGGAACGATACTCCACGCTCCGATCAAGACTGCGGTTGACAACAAAAACAGTCAGCGAACCATCAGCTCCTCTGACCACCACAGAGTCCGTCATCGGCACATCGCCGTATTGGCTGGTTTCGCATGTTTCAGCATCTTCCTGAGAGGGTAAGACACTGCCACCCTTGGCGTATTTGGCAGTCAGAGCAAATGGGAAGAAGATGGTTTGTCTCCAAGCAGGGCCGCCGGGTTCTGTCATGATGGGTGCAATGACGTTGACCAGCTGAGCCAGACTGGCGGAATGCACGATATCAGCATTTCTGAGCAGGGTGATCAGTAGATCGCCAAACACCACTGCATCAGCAACCGAATATATATCTTCCAGAAGTCTGGAACCCTGAGGCCAGTTGCCTATGCCTACTGGAGGCTTACTCGGTTCTGCATCCTGATACCAGACATTCCATTCATCGAAAGATATATAGACCTGATGCTTGCTCTTGAGTCTGCCTCGAACTGCAGCTATGACCGAAGCCACATCGCGGATGAACCCATCCATATCGACGCCGGAAGCCAAAAAGCTGGCCATATCACGATTGTGCGGCTCATAATACGCGTGGCAGGAGATGAAGTCGATTTGATTGTAGGCTTCCTCCAATACAGTCCGTTCCCATTCACCAAATGTAGGCATACTGTGTGAAGAAGAGCCACAGGCCACCAACTCTAGATCGGGATCGACCATACGCATCGCCGTTGCAGTCTGAGCAACCAGTCTGGCGTATTCGTGGGCGGTCTTGTGCCCGATCTGCCAAGTACCATCCATCTCATTGCCTAAGCACCACATTCGAATTCCAAACGGTTGCTCACGGCCATTGCGCCGACGCATGTCAGACAAAGCCGTGCCAGAAGGAATATTGGCGTACTCAAGTAGATCAAGGGCCTCTTGAATACCCCGTGTACCAAGATTGACAGCTTCCATGAGCTCGTTGCCGCCCAACTCATCCAGCCAATCCGCCATCTCATGAAGACCGAATTCATTGCTTTCGCCCGAATGCCAGGCCAGATCGATACGCTTAGGACGTTCGGAGCGCGGACCGACACCATCCTCCCAGCGATACCCGGATACAAAATTCCCGCCGGGATAGCGGATGGCAGTGACACCAAGCTCCTTTACCAAATCAATGACGTCCTGTCTGAATCCCGCCTTGTCCGCAGTCGGATGGTCTGGTTCATAGATGCCTGTATAGATACCACGACCCAAATGCTCAATAAACGAGCCGAAAATGCGTTCATTGATGGGAATGGACCTTGTCCGCGTGTCCAGAATCAGATGCGCTTTTCCAGGCTTTGATTGTTGCCGTTCTTCCATGGATCTGGTCTCCTTCCCCCTGCCTTTTGTGTCTATCAGCAGTGCAGGGTTTTACGTTTTAAGTACAACGTTGTTTTCATTACGAAATATGCAGAAGTATCATTTCTTTGCCTCGCTTTTCTTCGTGCAGCCCTGCACATCGCTGCTTACACTATACAACAAAATGAAAGAGCAGAATCAACAACACATACAACGTTGTTCTAGTTTGCCTGAAAAGAAGCGCGACACGCCATCCGCAGCAACACGATGTTTGAGGGATCTGTCGGGTCTTATGACTGTTGTTATCCATAGGTATAGCTCAAAGTCGACTATCTATTCACTGAGTTAAAGAAAATACATAGAGAGGCAGAGCCACGACTATCTCCTATGAGCCACTCAGTCGAAACCAATAAGCTAGCCCATTGCAATGACGAGCCTGTTCGTAGCAGATAGCACCAGTATGCTTATATAAAGAAAAACCGCCGGATAACCGGCGGTTGGAAGCTCCCGCAGCTGGGCTTGAACCAGCGACATTTCGATTAACAGTCGAACGCTCTGCCAACTGAGCTATGCGGGAATGTCCCGTTCAACTCTCGCTGAACACAGTTACCATACTATAGTCAGGACTCTCGTATCCGACAACTTGGCGTGTCGATTACATGAGAACCCGATCCATGGGCATGGCCGAATCGATGGAGAAGTCAGGAGCAGAGGGAGCCAGTCCGGCCTGAACCAGATTGACGCCCAGCATGGCCACCATGGCGCCGTTGTCCGTGCACAGGTTGATCTTCGGAATGCGGACCTTGATGCCCTCCTGGTCGCCGAACTCCTGGAGCTTGCCACGCAGCTGCGAGTTGGCCGAGAACCCGCCGCCGACAATCAGGGTATCCGTGTCGAACCTGTGGCAGGCGGCCATGGCCTTGCGGGACAGGACGGTGGCCACGGAATCAGCCAGGGAGGCGCAGACATCATCCACGGGAATGTCGAGCCCGGCCTGCCGTCTGCGTTCGACCCATCGAGCCACGGCCGTCTTGACCCCGGAGAAGCTGAAGTCATAGGGATGCTCGGCTCCGGCCCGGCCTTTGGTCAGACCCTGGGGCACGGCAATGGCATGAGGATCGCCCAGACAGGCGTGGCGGTCGATGTGGGGGCCGCCCGGATAGGGGAAGCCGAGCAGACGGGCGATCTTGTCGAAGCACTCCCCCGCTGCGTCGTCCAAGGTGGTGCCCACCACCTGGACCGATCGCGCCAGATCATCCACATGCAGCAGTGAGGTGTGGCCGCCGGAGACGATCAGGGCCAGGGCATTCTGAGGGAAGGGGCCGAACTGGAGCTGGGTGACCGCTATGTGTCCTATGACGTGGTTGATGCCATACAAGGGCTTTTTCGCCGCCCAAGCCAGCGCCTTGGCACCGGAAACGCCTACAGCCAGGCATCCAGCCAATCCAGGACCAGCCGAGACCGCTATGGCATCCACCTGGGACAGGTCCATATCCGCATCCTTCAGGGCCTTGGAGACGACCGGCACAAAGGACTCAGCGTGTGCCCGCGAGGCGATCTCAGGTATGACGCCGCCGTAGCGGGCGTGCTCGTTCATGGAGGATGCGACCACGTTGGACAGCAGTCGGTTGCCCTGGACCAGGGCGGCAGCGGTCTCGTCGCAGGTGGATTCGATGCCCAGCACCAGGGGCTCACTCATGGTCAATGATCCTTTCCTGTCCCTCCGAAAGCTTGTTGCTGACAAAACCCACCGGACCCGGTCCAATCGAGCTTAAAGGTCTGGTCATAGCCCAGGCGTCAACATCCTCAGGCTGATAGTAGCCCTTGCACAGACCCGTCTGTGAGAAGCCGAAGTCCTTGTAGAGGTCAATGGCCGCAGGGTTGTCTACGCGGACCTTCAGGTTCATGCGTTGCAGACCCTCGCGATCGGCTCCGGTAATTATCCTGGCCAGCAGAGATCCTGCAATGCCGCGATGCCGGGCTTCCGGCAAGACCCCGAGGGTCATCAGCTCGGCATCCCTTTCGCCTGACCAATAGCCTCCGTAGCCCAGTATGGCACCCTGGTCTTCCCATACCAGGTAGGTGCGTGAAGGCGCAGACAACTCGAACCGCAGCTCCTGCCGGCTCCAGGCCTGGTCGCCGAAGACGCGCGATTCCAGATCGACCAACCGGTCCAGATCCTCTAAGACCGCCCCGCGAATCATGATTGGACTGCCACATGCTTAAGCGGATTGGGCACGGAGACATCCGGCCGGCGAAGATAAAGTGGCTCCACCGGGTCGATCAGACCATGCTGGGCACGTCTGGCAGCGCAAGCAGCCATCAGGCCTGTCCCCCGTGTCCGATCCTCCAGGAAGGATCCTTCGTCCAGCACAACCCGCATATCGGAATGCTGATCCAGACGCTCCCACTGGTCGGCATAGCGGGTGGCTCCATGGCCGCTGATGACCAGAGTGACAGGGTCCTGATCCACAGACTCCCGCTCTTCCGCAATGGCCGCGATCTTCTCACAAATAACCGCCGGATAGTCTATGCTCATTTCGGTCAGCGGCCGTGCCGGAGCCTCTGCGCCACCGAAGTCGTCAAAGAGACGGTAATAGAGCTGCCGCCGTCGAGCATCGTTGACAGCCAGAACCAGAAGCCGTGCATGGTCTTGGCCCTGCCGCTTGAACCTGCTGTAGGCATAGCGGGCCTGCGGCTCCAGGATGTCCTGTCCCAGCAGACAGGCACCCGTGGCGAACGCCAGGGCTTTGGCGGTGACGATGCCTGCCCGCAGACCGGTGAAAGGCGCAGGCCCCAGTCCCACTACGATGGTCCGCAGATCGTCTGCAGACAGCCCAGCCTGGTCCATGACCTTGGCGATATTGACCTGGAGGCGTTCAACGTGCGAGCGCGAGTCGGTCTCGATGCACGGCTCCCGCCCTGGCAGCCCCACAGTCGAGCCATATGAGGTATCGATCACCAAAAGGGACGTATCGGTCCCACTCATGCCGTCATCGCCTTTCTCAGCTGATCCATTCTATTGGCCCATGACGGGCCCACTCCACGCAGACGTACCATACGCTGACCCTGGGAGCTGGGTGGCGCCTCAGGATCTTCCCGGGGATCCACGGGTCGGGCGATGCTCACTTCCAGACGTTGATCGGCCAGGGCAGAGGCCATCTGCTCGCCCCATTCCATCAGAATGATGGTCCTTTGGCCAGGGTCTTCCAATTCCTCATCCAGACCAAGGGACTCCAGCTCGTCCAGGAGCCGATCCACGGCATCCTCCCCGGGCAGATAGCCCTGTCCACCCAGCCGGTAGGCATCCACGTGGATCAGGGTAACCGGCGAGCCGTCGGACAGATGGCCATGCAGCTCTCTTGCGATGGTGAAGGTGGGCGAGACCACAGGGCCGTCCACTCCAAGTCCGTGGCCCAGCCCCTGGGCCAGCGTGGTCTTGCCTGCCCCCAGAGGCCCGGACAGGAGGATCACGTCCCCGCCTTGTAGACACGAGGCCAGGTTTCTGCCCAGTCCTTGCATGTCCTCGCCTGTAGGCACAGCCAGTTCAAATCCGTCCTGTTGCCGGGCACTGACCTGCAAGCTCATGCCAATGTCCTTCCCTTGGCGGCGATCAGCTCCACTGCCCGTTCCAGGGCATAGCGGGCGTCGCCGCTGCTGGTCTTGCTGATCTCATCAGCTCGGGCCAAGGCCTCGATGCAGGCCGCCAGGCCGGCGGAGGTCCATCCATGCAGCTGTCTCTTGGCCTCCCGCAACTGCCAGTAGGCGGCCTTGGCCTCGGCTGTGGTAATGGATCCCGACTCGATGGCCGCCTCCTTGCCTAGCGTCCGCAGCTTCAGGGCCAGTACGCCAATCAGGGAGACGGGTTCGTTGCCCTGCTCCAGGGCTGTACGCAGAGCGACGACGGCTTGGGCCGGACTGCCGGCAAGGGCCCTGTCCGCCACCGCGAAACCGGATACAGCCGGGTTATCGGTCAGATAACGGTTGACGATCTCCAAGGTCATGGGATCCTGGTCGAAATCGAAGCAGAGCTGGGAGCACATGGCAGCCAGTTCCGGAGTGCGCTCGCCCAGGACATCAACCAGGCGCTGGGCCGCCCGTGGCTGGATGCGGCGCTGATGGGCTTTGAAACGCCCGTAGACGAAGTCGACCTTGTCGTCGAACTTCTTCAGATCCGGCATCCGCTCCGTCACCGCTCCGGCCCGCGCCATTTGGTCCAGAAGCCTGCGACCCCGGTTGCCCCCGTCATGACGTGCGATGACGATGCTGGATCCGGCCCCTGCGCTCTCACGGCAGAAATCGATCAGGGCCTGGCTCAGGGCTTCATCAGCCGCCTGCAGATCATCCAGACAAACCACAGATGTCTGACTGAGCAGGGAGGGTCCGACCGCCTCCTGAAAGGCGTACGCGTCGCAGTCTGACGCGTCCAGCTCAATGTATTCGCTGTCCGGATGGGCGGCGCATGCCTGCGCGCACAGCTCTTTGAAACGCTGAGCGTTGAGGAAGGGATCGCCGCCGACCACCAGATGGACGGAAGGGTTCTCCTGCTGAGCTTTGGTCATGACTCAAATCTCCCTTCATCGCTGGACATTAACCTGGGTCGTTTTTGAAGACCAGCTGGGCTAGAAGGCCATAGGTCTGCCGCAGCCAGCGCTTGGCTGACAACCAGGCCGACGGCCGGAATGGAACCCCCGAATTCGCCCCTGTCACAGCCGGCCATGAATGGTCCCGCCCCCGAGCACGGATGAATCGCATCAACCGATGATCGATCAGGGTCATGAGACCCAGACCGACCAGGCAGGCGCTGCCGACCGGCCCCGGTGGCCAGGCCGCCGGAGCAGCCGCTTCGCCCAGCCAGGTGGCGGCAAAAGCCATGACTCCGGTACCCAGGGAGGTCAGTCGGGCCAGCAACAGACCCACTGGAGGCCAGAGCCAGGAGGTGAGCAATGCCAGCAGGCCGGTCACTGTGGCAGCGTCGACCACAGGGGTGACCAGCAGGTTGGCCAGTGGAGCCAGTAGAGGTAACCCAGGACTCATCAGCACCTGCACGGGCAGCGTACCGGCCTGGGCGCACATGGTCGTGGCCAATGGACGTGCCAGAAATGCCGGCAGATGATCCTCAAGGAGGGCCGACAACCGCCGGTTGCCCAAACCGATGCCCAGCACGGCTCCACAGGAGAGAGCGAAGCCGAAGCTGGCAGCCATGGAAGGTCGCACGATCAGAACCAGCAGGACGCACCAGGACAGCGTGTTCAATGACTGGGCAGGCCGGCAGGCGGCCAGAGCCAATGCCGAAAGAAGCCCCATGGCCTGAGCTCGCAAGACTGAATCCCCGGGAACCATCAGCATGCCCAAACCCAGATAGGCGGCAGACAAAACCAAGGCCATCAGCAAGGGCGGCGAGCGCAGGGCTCGCATGATCCTCACCAGCAGCGAGGCCAGGATCATGAAGTGCCCGCCGGAGACAGCCATCAGGTGCAGGATGCCCGATGCCCGGAAGTCCTGGGTCAGACGGGTTGCATAGGCGGGCTCCACTGCCGGTCTGCCCAGGGAGCCATCCGATCCGGGCAGGGCCTGGTTGCCGAGGATGCCCATGGTCAAACCCGGCACCAGGATCCTTCCCTGATCGTCCAGTCTGCCGGTCTGTTCGAGAAAGGCCCTTTGCATACGGGCGATCAATCGTCTACAGGGGCCTGGCGGCTCGACCTGTTTTGTGCCGTCTTCCACAGCCAACCAGGGAATAGGACGGCCGTAAGCAGGGGGCTCCAACAGGCCCCGCGCAAGATACTGCCCGCCCTGTTGCAGCAGGCATGATCGGCTTCGAGCGAAGAGCATGATCCGTTCATCGGAAGGCATGCGCACCCCGGCCACAGTCACCCATTGCAGCCTGATCTCCGCCTGACAGTCCCAGCCTCGCCGAGAGGATGCACTCATAGGGCCCACAGCCCGGCCGCGAATCTCGGCCAGCGCTTTTCCCTGACGGATCTGCCGGGCTGCCGGCCCGCTGCGCGCTGACTCATGACCGACTGCGGCGGCCAATGCTGCAGTCAGAGCCACCGCAGCCAAGACAGCCAAGGTCGGCACGGTGGGGATACACGGAGACTCACAACCTTGGGGCAGCCGGTTCCGTGGGCATGTGCGAGAGGGGTGACGCAATACCTGACCCTTGCAATCGGAGTTCTCTGCAGCGACCAAGCAAACGAGTTTGAAGGCAAGCAGGACCATTGCTATGAGTAATGGAAGCGCCAAGACAAGCGGCATCAACCAGACTGAAATGCCCGTGCCCCCACCAGCTATGCCACCTCTGGACTCCCCTGCCGTCTTGGACCAGCCGCCGCTTTTGGCTGACCCGGCCACGGATCCGCCCATGATGCGGTCCAGAAGCCACGGGATCAGCAGGGCAATCGCCCAGGCCAGACAGGCAGCGGGGAGCATACGAAGATTGCGATTGCCGTTTTCTCGATCAGCAGCAGGACGATCTCCTGCCTGGCCGGCCATCATTGCGCCACCAGATATGGGCGTAATCGGGCCAGGGTCTTGGCACCGATGCCGGGGACATCCAAAAGCTGATCGACCGAGGCGTAGCGACCGCCGATAGCACGACGATGCTCCAGTATTTTTGCTGCTGTGACCGGTCCGATTCCCTTGACATTCTCCAGATCCTCTTGGCTGGCGCTATTGAGATTCACTCGGCCAGTCTGATCTACTGTTCCTGCGGAGGTGCTGGTGGCCGGAGCAGCAGAGGGATTGCCCGCCCTTTCACCATGCTGAGCGGAATCTGAGACCGAGTCAGTATGCTCGCTGCCTTCATCACCATGGGTGTTCCGACTGGGATCGTTTCCTGAAACATGCTTGCTTCGGTGTGCAGCACTGTTGGCATCGCCGTCTGCAGGAGTCGATGAGATGCCCCCGGATCCGTCGACTGCTACTCCTGCAGCCAGCGCCCGTTCCTGCTGGACCAGCAGGGTCAGGCTGACAGCAAGGGCAACCACCAGCATAAGAATGGCTGTCAAGGCCTGAAGCGGGGTAAACGACCAGACGGGCCGATTACGCCGAGTCTGGGATTCGGCCATGCCTTCGGCTGACCCCTCTGACCGGGCAGATTGATTCAGAGCCAGAGCTTGCAAGGGCGGCGCCGGCGGCTGGGTGATGTTGATGCTCATGGACCCAGCCTGGCATGAAAAAGCCCCCCGATATGAGGTCGGGGGGCTATGTGGTCGAAGGTCATCGCCTGTCCACAGCCTGGCTGCGGGCAGTGCAGGGTCACGCTGGCACGACCGAAACGATCTTGGGCGCCTTGACGATGACCTTGCGAGGCTCCTTGCCACCCAGCCGTTCCTGAACGGCGGGCAGTGCCAGGGCCATGGCCTCGAGCTGGTCGGGCGCGATGTCGGGGCTGACCTGCAACTTGCCGCGGATCTTGCCCTTGACCTGAACTACGGCGGTGACCGTGTCCTCGCCAAGATAGCGATCATCCCAGGTCGGCCACTGGGCATGCGCCAGGGATTCCTTGTGACCCAGACGGCTCCAGAGCTCTTCGCAGATGTGGGGGGCGATGGGCGAGAGCATGAGCACCAGTGGCTCAACGGCTGCCCTGGGCGTCGGATTCAGCCCGGTCAGATGGTTGTTGAGCACGATCATCCTGGCGATGGCTGTGTTGGGCCGCATGGCCTCCATCTCCACAGTCACGTCGTGGATGGTGGTGTTGAGCAGCTTCAGGGTCTTCTGGTCGGGCTCACCCTCGTCCAGGACCACCTCACCGGTCTGCTCGTCCACCACGTTGCGCCAGAGCCGCTGCAGGAAGCGCATGCCGCCCACCACGTTGCGCGTGTTCCAGGGCCTGGACTCGTCCAGGGGTCCCATGCTCATCTCGTAGAGGCGGAAGGTGTCGGCCCCGTAGGTGCGGTACATGTCGTCCGGAGTGATGATGTTCTTGAGGCTCTTGCCCATCTTGCCGAACTCGCGGTTGACCGGCTGCCCCTGCCAGGTGTAGCTGACCTTGCCGCCCTCCTCATGCTCCTCCACCTCGGCGGCGGGCACGTACTGGCCGCGCTGGTCCGTGTAGGCGTAGGCCTGGATCATCCCCTGGTTGAAGAGCTTGTGGAAGGGCTCCTTGGACGAGACATAACCCAGATCGTAGAGGACCTTGTGCCAGAAGCGGGCATAGAGCAGGTGCAGCACGGCGTGCTCCACGCCGCCCACGTAGAGGTCGACGCCGCCCGACTCACCGGCCGTGGCGTTGTGCCTGGGCCCCAGCCAGTAGTCGTATTCCTCCGGATCGACCATGTGCTGGTCATCCTTGGGATCGATGTAGCGCATGTAGTACCAGCAGGAACCGGCCCAGTTGGGCATGGTGTTGGTGTCCCTGTGGTAGACCTTGGGGCCGTCGCCCAGATCCAGGGTCACGTTCACCCAGTCCTGGTTGCGGCTCAGCGGTGCCTCGGGGCTGGACTGGGCATCCTCGGGGTCGAAGGTCTTGGGCGAATAGTCGGGCACGTCCGGCAGGGCCACCGGCAGCTGGTCGTCGGGCAGCAGGTGGGGCAGGCCCTGGTCGTCATAGACCACCGGGAAGGGCTCGCCCCAGTAGCGCTGACGGGAGAAGAGCCAGTCGCGCAGCCGGTAGGAGACCGTCCCATGACCGACTCCCGCCGACTCCAGCCATTCAGTGACCTTCTCAATGGCCTGGTCAACCCGCAGACCGTCCAGGCTGAGCGGGTCGCCAACGGCCTGAGTGGCATGGACCGAAGAGTTGACCACAATGCCGTCGTGGGAGACGAAAGGCGCCTTGCCCCGATAGTCGTCCAAGGTCTGTCCGGAATCGGCCAGCGGGCTGACCGTATAGACGACGGGCAGGCCATACTTGACGGCGAAGTCGTAATCGCGCTGATCGCCGCCTGGCACAGCCATGATGGCTCCAGTGCCGTAGTCCATCAGCACGTAGTCAGCAGTGAAAATAGGCAGCTTGGCCCCGGTGATGGGGTTGAGAGCGTACAGCCCGGTAAACAGGCCTGTCTTGGCCCCGCCCTCGTCCACGCGATCCTTGGCGGTTTTGGCCTCGGCGGCCCTGCGATAGGCCAGCACGCCCTCCGCAGGATTGGCATAGCCGCCCTTCCACTGCTCAGGCACATCCTCAGGCCACTCCTGGGGCAGGTGCTGCAGCAGGTCGTGCTCGGGAGAGACCACGGCGAAGGTGGCGCCGAAAAGCGTATCGGGACGGGTGGTGTAGACCTCCATGGTCTGATCGCCGTCAGGGCTGGGCACAGTGAAGTCCACCGAAGCCCCGTGCGACTCCCCGATCCAGTTGCGCTGCATGAGCTTGACCTTTTCGGGCCAGTCCAGAATGTCCAGATCCTCCAGAAGCCGGTGACCGTAGGCGGTGATGCGCATGGACCACTGCTTGAGCTCACGCTGGTAGACCGGGTAGTTGCCGCGCTCGGAGCGCCCTTCAGCGGTCACCTCCTCGTTGGCCAGGACCGTGCCCAGCCCGGGGCACCAGTTGACCGGCGAGCGTGAGATGTAGGCCAGGCGGAAGTCGTTGAGCACCTCGGAGCGCTCGGCATCGTCCAAATCATCCCAGGAGGCGTCGGGATGGCCAGGGATGGCCTTGCTGCCGGACTTGAAGGCTTCGACCAGTTCGCTGATAGGCCTGGCCGAGCCCGTCCCCCCGTCGGCACGGCGGTAGTCGGGGTCGTACCAGGACTCGTAGATGCGCGAGAAGATCCACTGGGTCCAACGCACATAGTCGGTATCGATGGTGGCGAAGGAGCGGCGGTCGTCGAAGCTGAGCCCCAGCCGGTGCAGCTGCCAGCGCATGTTGGCGATGTTCTGCTCGGTGGTGACCCGGGGATGCTGGCCGGTCTGGACCGCATACTGCTCAGCGGGCAGGCCGAAGGCATCGTAGCCCATGGCGTGCAGGACGTTCTCGCCCTTCATCCGGTGGTAGCGGCTGACCACGTCGGTGGCGATGTAACCCAGGGGGTGACCCACATGCAGGCCCTTGCCCGAAGGATAGGGAAACATGTCGATGACGAAGTAGGGACTGCGGCCCCCAGCATGATCGCCCTGGGCATCGGTCAAGTCGCCCTTGGTGTTGGCGGCCCAGAAGGTGCCCTCCTTGTCCCAGCGCTGCTGCCAGTGCTCCTCGATGGTCTGAGCCATGGCGGCATCGTAGCGGAACTTGGGCTGATCGGATTCCTGGGTCTGCTGATGATCCCTGTCTTCATTCGCGTTCATATGGTGAATTATCGCCATTCACATGGACACGGCCGAGCCAGTGTCCAGCATCCGTCATCCTGGCGGAAGCCTTGCTCAGCGATCGCCGGGCCGCAGCGTGCGGGCGGCGGCATCAATGGAATAGCCGATGGACCTGGAGGCCCGGCCCAGGGCGGCCTTGAAGGAGCCGTCCCGCATCATCCTCTTCAAGGCCTGGTCGATGACGTCCACCAGCTCCGGATCCCCGTGGGGCACGCCGATGCCGTAATGTTCGTTGGAGAAGGGCTTGCCGACCAGGCGCAGTTGGCCGCCGCCACGAACATGAGCCAGTCCGGCCAAGGCAAAATCGTCACCGCTGGCGGCATCCGTATCCCCGCTGAGCAGGGCCGTGACGCACTCGGGGAACTCCTCACGCTCCTGGACCTGGGCTTGAGGGGCCAGCGAGCGCACCAGGGCCCCGGAGGTGGACCCCGCTGCCACGCAGACCCGCTTCTGGGCCAGATCCTCCACCCCGGCGATGTCATTCTGTGTTCGACGAACCAGCAGGTCCTGCCCTGCAGCCAGGTAGGGTCCGGCGAAATCCACCAGCTTCTGCCGATCCTGGGTGATGGAGTAGCCGGCCACGACCATGTCCACCTGGCCTTGTTCGAGCATGCGCTCGCGGTCTGCAGGCTTCACCTGGCGGAAGACAATCTGCGACTCGGCGTATCCCAGCTCGTGGACCACGTACTGGGCCACATCCACATCCAGACCCCGGTACTGGCCGGACTGGGCGAATCCAAGCCCGGGCTGGTCGAAGGAGATGCCCACGCTGATCTTGGGCCCGATGGAACCCGCCCGGTAGCGATCCTCCTGACGGCCGCACCCGCTCAGGGGCACCGCCAGAACCAGTGCCAGCAGAGCCGCCGCAATCCTGCGTGCAAACATGATCGGCACCTACTTGAACATTCTCGAGCGCGTCAGGAACCAGGTCACCAAGGCGGTCACCAGACCCGAAAGAATCACCACGACCGCAAACCCCCAGGGCTTGTCGGTGAAGGGCATGCCGAACATGCCCTGGTTGAAGTTCATGCCATACATGGAGAAGATCAGCGTGGGCACCGACAGGCTGATGGAGATGATGGTGAAGATCCTCATCACATTGTTGACGTTGTTGGAGACGATGGAGGCGAAGGCATCGGTCATGTTCGAAAGCACGCTTGAGTAGATGTTGGCCATCTCGATGGCCTGCTTGTTCTCGGTGATCACGTCGCCCAGAAGGTCCTCGTCGTCCGGGTAGCGCTTGATCCGCTCCAGCCCGGTCAGCTTCTCCAGGACGATCTCGTTGGACTTGAGGCTGGTGGCGAAGTAGACCAGGGTCTTGTTGAGCTCCAGCAGCATAAGAATCTCGCGGTTCTGCATGGAGTGGCGCAGCTTGAGCTCCAGCCGGTCCGACTCGCGGTCGATGATGCGCAGGTAGCGCAGGTAGAGGGTGGCGTTGCGGTAGAGGATCTGCAGGATGAAGCGGGACTTCATGAAGGTGTTGAAACCCCGGATGGTGCCCTCCATAAAAGGATGGAGCAGGACGGTGTCCTGCATGCAGACGGTGACGATCAGATCCTCGGTGACGATGATGGACAGAGGGATGGTCTCGTAGTAGTCCCGGCCGTCGCGTTCCTCAGCCCGGGGAATGTCGACGATGACCATGGTGTACTCGTCCTCAACGTCCACACGCGAGCGCTCCTCATCGTCCAGGGGGGCACGCAGGTCAGCCAGGTCGATACCGGTGGTCTGGGAGACGTTGGCCAGCTCGACATCGGTGGGCGCCGATAAGCATATCCATGAGCCCTTGGAAGCCTTGCCGATCTGCTCGATCTGCCCGTTCATGGTGCTGAATACTCTCATCATCGCCATCACCGCCTCTCGTGCTCGAACCTGGCCGACGTTTCTGGCCGAACCGATAGTAGCAGACAACCAGTTACCGCCGTGTTCAATTCCGCAGGGTAGTCCCCGGTCATCCCCGCCATGGCCGCAGGACGGCGGGTTGGATTTTGGAGGCGTCGAAGCGAAAATGCCCGGTGATGGGACGGTGGCCTGGCGAGCCCAGGTAGTCGTTCTCCCTGTCGCGCTGGCCCATGTTGTGCAGAAGCAGGGGAATGCCACGGCTGTCCCTTCTATCGGAGGCCATGCCGATGTGCCAGGAGGTGTCGAAGATGACGATGTCGCCCTGCTGCCACTGGTCGGTGGTCGCAGTGTCGTTGGTCAGACGCTGGGCATGCCGGGACAGGAATACGCCGAGGACGTTGGTCCGCCTGAAGTCGATGTTCGGATCCGGGCTGTTGATCACTCCGGCATAGGCCCCAGGAGACGAGGCGATATCGGCATCGACCATGGTCTTCAGATCGTAGCCGGCCTGCCGGAAGGCCCTCCAGATCTCGTCGGTGCAGGCGCCGCGGTCATCGGGAGGATAGCCGCCCTGGTAGTAGCCGCTGTCATAATGAGGATGGCGGCGGGCCTCCTGATGGGCTCCACGCACCATGGCCGTGTAGTCATCCACGCCGTCATGGTTGTAGTCTACAGGCGAGGTCAGAGGCGAATGGGCCGCGGTCTGCTCTGGAGAATATCCAGGAGGGCCGTGAGAAGCGGTCCTGGGGCCGTTTGCGGAGGAGTTTTGATTGTCTGAATGGCGAGCAGGCCCGACGCCCACCAGCCTGCCAGCCAGGGCCAAGGAGCCCGCCACAATCAATGCAAGCGCCAGCAGGACGGCCGCCCACCGCAGAACCACTGTCCGCCGCTGGCTGCGGCCGCCGCGGTTTCGCTCTGTAGACACAGCGGTCACCTCATCCGGTTGCGCAGGGGCCTGCCATCCATGAACCGATGAAGGTTATCCAGGCAGATTTCCCGAACCTTGTCCATGTTGGAGGGCAGGTAGGCTCCCCCGGCCACATGCGGGGTGAGCAGGCAGCGTGGTTGCCTCCAGAGCGGGTGGTCTTCAGGCAGGGGCTCCGGTTCGGTCACATCCAGACCTGCACCGAAAATGCCGTCCTTATCCAGGGCTTGGGCCAGAGCCATGCAGTCCACGGCATCTCCCCTGCCCGCGTTGATCAGCACGGCGGTGGACTTCATCAATGCAAGACGATGGTCATCGATGATGTGCCGGGTCTGCGGCGTTGAAGGCAGGGCCAGAGCCACTACATCCATCTCAGGCAGCAGGGCATCCAGATCATCAAAACCAGCCAGACGGTCGAACCCCTCCACCGGCTGGTCGGGATGGCGCCTGATACCGATGGTCCGAGCGCCTACGGCCTTGGCCAGACGAGCGAAGGAGGCTCCGATATCCCCTGTGCCTAAAACCAGGACCTGGCAGCCATGCGGCGAAAGGACGGCCCCGCGAGGTTCCCAACGGCCCAAACGCTGATTGTCCCGGTAGGCCGGCAGGTCCTTCATCAGAGCCCACATCATGGCGAACATGTGCTCGGAGACCGACTGCCCGTAAGCGCCTGAGGCACTGGTCAACATGGCGTCCGGAGGCAGAACCCCCGGTTTCATGTAGGCATCCACACCCGCGCTGCTGGTCTGCAGCCAGACCAGGTTACGGCAGGCAACCACCTGCTCGGCCGGCGGATTACCCAAAATGATCGTGGCCTCCGATCGGAGGGATTCAGGGACATCGATGAGCCAATGCATGCTCTGCCGCATGTCCGTGTCGACAATGAACTCCTGACGAACGCCTGGAGCCGCCTGGAGGAATTCCTGTCGTTCACTCTGGTCCAAGGGCAGGCAGTTGATGATGAGCTGGTCCCCAGGATGGTTCTCGTTCCGCTTTTCAACCCGCACTTCGGCATCGTTTTTGCCGGTCATGGTCCGCCGCCTTTCCGTTGCTGCCGACCCCCTTGGTCGCCCCTTGTTCATCATGCTAGCGCACTTGCAAGCTCAGGAATGACTCCAGACCATTCGAGGATAAAATCCATCAATTAGCTCACAATCCCTGCAATTCCGGGGCAACACACTGAGTTGCTCCATTTGCCAATCCCGGTGTACTATAAGCAAGGCTTCACCAAGCAAGGCAAGCACGGGGCTATGGCGCAGCTGGTAGCGCGTCTCCATGGCATGGAGAAGGTCGGGGGTTCGAATCCCCCTAGCTCCACAGATAGGATCTCGAGGTCACCTCGGGATCTTTTTATATTCATTGGGCTTGCAAACGCCAGATCGGGGCCTATAGGAACTAAACGCGTTGTTTTAGGTTCTGTGTGTGGGTTTGGTTGTGTGTT